>JAITHW010000170.1 GCA_031279815.1 Treponema sp.
CTGGACAAAGCCCGCCGGCTTTGGAAGAACTGTGAGCATACGCTCCGTCAGTCTTGCCAAATACTCCTGTTCGCTTTAATTGCTATTCTTATTAGAAGATTTTGAACAGGCTCTTAGGACAAATGGAGCGTAACTCAGCTATACCGGCCCTTCCCTGTCTGGGCAATGACGGATAAGAGCGCTTCGCGCCCTAAAGATTTCCTGGGAACGGTAATATTTCTCTGCCGCGTTTCTATCACGTTTCTTCAAAGCCGTTGCAAGCACGCTCCCAAACCGTTTTGAGGCACTCCCAAACTCTTGTGAACCGCTCCCCGGCCATCGGGCCTGTTGTTATGGTATGCCCCCTATGCAGGCCGCGGCCAGATTTCTCGCACGGCGGTCGATGTCCAGAATCGATTCCAGGTCCATAGAACCGGACCACTGCCGTTCCAAGACGGACCTCACAACCCGCGGAATATCGAGAAACCCTATCCGTTCATTGAGAAACGCCGCCGCCGCGGTTTCATTGGCCGCGTTATACACCGCAGGATAAAGCGGCCCCGCATGAAGCGCTTGATATGCCAGGGGAAGCATGGGAAACTTTTGCTCATCCGGTTTTGCAAATTCCAGCGTAAGCGCATCGAAATTCAGGGTTTCAAAAGACGAAACCTGCGGGTTAGGATAGAAGAGCGCGTTCTGAATGGGAAGCCTCATATCAGGCCGGGACATCTGGGCATATACCGCGCCGTCTTTGCAGCGCACCATGGAATGAACAATACTCTGAGGATGGACGACCGCCTTGATCCGATCCGGCGGCAGGCCGAAAAGCCGGGCCGCCTCGATCACCTCAAGCCCTTTATTGGCCATTGTTGCGGAATCAATCGTAATCTTAGCGCCCATACTCCATGTGGGATGAGCCAGAGCCTCCCGGACGTTCACCCCCCGAAGTTGTTCCCAGGTATGGTTTCTAAAGGGACCCCCCGAAGCGGTTAAGAGGATATCCTGAACCTGCTCCGGGCTGTGGGCTTCTATAAGCGTAAAAATCGCCGCGTGTTCCGAATCTATGGGAAGGATTCGGACCTGCTTTTCCGCGGCCAAGGCAAATACCAAATCCGCGGCCATGACGATGGTTTCCTTATTGGCGAGGGCCAAATCCATGCCCGCCCGGAGTATTGCCAGAGAAGGCTCCAACCCCGCGGCTCCGGCGATCCCGTTGACCCCGATGTCTCCCCCGCAGGCGGCGATTGCCTTGAACAGCCCTTGAACGCCGAAATACCCGATGCCCTCCGCGCCCCGACCGGCTCCGGTTAAGACTGCGGTTGCGGCGGGAAATTCCTCCGCCAGCGCGAGGATCCCTTTTTCATCCTTATGAGCGGAAAAAAGAACCGCTTCAAAGCTGTTTTTATTCCGGCGCAGTACATCGAGGGTGCTTTTACCGATGGATCCTGTAGCCCCAAGGACAGCGACGCGTTTTTTCATAATCCTACCTTATCTTTACCTTTTGTTTACTGACTAGGCATTGGCAAACAAGAACCAATAAGAGGTGTAATACACCGGAGCGGCCAGACTAAGGGAATCAATGGTGTCCAGCACGCCCCCGCGACCGGGAATGATGTTCCCTGAATCCTTCACATTGGAACTTCGTTTTATGGCCGATTCTCCCAAATCTCCCAAGGTGGCCGCCGCGGCGGACAGAAACCCTAAGATGATCCCCGCGACCGGCGAGGGGATCTGTTTGGAATGAAAGACTTCGGGAATGTAAAAAACGGTCCCTAAGCCGATCAAAGTTGAAACCGCAAGCCCTCCGATAAATCCCGCCAAACTTTTATTAGGGCTTGCGTTTATAATCCCTCGGTTTCCCTTGCCGAACAGGAGTCCCGCGGCCCAAGCAGCGGAATCATTGGCGAATACGATAAGCAAATATATGAGGATTACCATTTCGGACCGGGGCAAACGGGTCATTCTGACAATCCAGGTCATAAATACTCCAGGATACATCATCACCGCAAAGCCCGCGGTTACCCGGCCGGTGGTATCCTTCAGAGCGTTCTCCGAAGAAAAAACCCGGGAAACCAAGAGCCATGAGGCGCCGGCGATAAATATGATGGAAACGCTCTGATTTGTGAAACCGAAACTAACCGCCAGGGTCATTGCCAGAGGGCCGGAAATCCCCAGTATGCCCGCTTCGACGGCTCCGATGGGATGGCTCTGTTTTTTCAGTATCCCCGCAAATTCCGCGGCTCCCAGGGCGCTCAGAATGATAACCGTGATGTTGGCGGCTAAATGGTGCTTATGGGGCAGGAATAGTATGATACTTATCGCCGCAGGTACTCCGATGAGGAACATCAGAAGCCGATCCATGAGTTTTGTCATGCGTTACTCCTCCGAACCGCCGTTCCCGCCGTTGATAAGTTGTTACCGCAGCAACGAAGTCCTCTTCCGTCCAGTCAGGCCATAGTTTGTCCGAAACATAGTATTCCGAATAGGCGCCTTCCCAGAGCAGGAAATTGCTAATCCGATATTCTCCCGCGCTTCTGATAATGAGATCGGGATCTGGAATATCGGGGTTATCTAAGCAGTGACCCAGGGCTTCCTCGGTAATGGCTTCCTCATGGATGCCCGCACGGACCAGCCGCCTCATGGCCCGGATAATTTCGTCCCTGCCGCCGTAATTAAGGGCGAGGATTACCTGCAATCCCTCAAACGAGCGGGTCTCCTCGGCCGCTTCCCGCAGTTCCCGGGCAATGTCCGGGGGCAGTCCCGCAGGATCCCCGGCATGGCGAATCCTGATACGGTTTTCCCGGTAAAAGCCCAATTCCCCTTTGAGGTAGCGCTTTACCAATCCCATGATAAACCCCACCTCATCTGCGGTTCGCTTCCAGTTTTCCGTGGAGAACGCATAAAGGGTGAGATACCGTACCCCCATATCGGCGGCGGCTTTGACGATACGCTTGGCGCTTTGCAAGCCCTCAAGATGGCCCTGAGTACGAAGTAACTTTTTCCCCTGCGCCCAGCGTCCGTTCCCGTCCATGATGACGCCGATATGAGCGGGGATGGGGGAGGCAAAGACGCTTGGTAATGAAGACATCAGACCTCCATTATTTCTTTGTCTTTCTCTTCCAAAACATGATTAACTTTGGTTATGGACGCATCCGTGAGTTTTTGCAATTCTCCCGAGACTTTGCTTTCCTCATCTTCGGTGATCTCCCCCTCTTTCAGGAGCTTTTTAAGTTCGTCGTTGCCGTCCCGGCGGATATTCCGAATCGCCACCCGGGTCTGTTCCGCCTGATTCTTGGCGGTTTTGACCAGCTCTTTCCGGCGGTCCTCGGTCAAGGGCGGAACCGCGATCCGGATCACCTTCCCGTCATTGCTCGGATTCAGAGAGAGGTCCGACGACCGGATAGCTTTCTCGATTTCCCCGATAAGCCCTTTGTCCCAAGGCTGAATCACGATGAGTCTGGCTTCAGGGATGGTGATGTTCGCTATCTGATTCAGAGGGGATTTATCCCCGTAACAATCGACCTTGATCTTATCAAAGAGAGACGCGGAAGCCCGCCCGGTTCTGAGGGACCCAAACCCTTCTTTGAGGCTTGCAATAGTTTTTTTCATCCGCTCTTCGGATTCGGTAATAATATTGTGCATAACAGTTACCTTTACTGCCCAACCTTAAAGTACACATAGTCGTGTATGGTTAAAGCCGCTCCCAATTTTTTACCGCACTCGGCCAGGGCTTGGGCAACCGTGAGATTATCGTCCTTTACATAGCCTTGATCCAGAAGGCAGATTTCCGCGAGGTACTTCTTCATCTTGCCTTTGAGGATGCCTTCCAGCACATTGGCGGGCTTACCCTGTAGGCTCTCGTCTTGTTCCATCTGTTTGCGGAAGATATCTTCCTGTTCTTTAATGAACCCCGGATCCACTTTGGCTTTATCCAGAGCCAGCGGGCTGAAGGCCGCGATGTGAAGGGCAAGGTTATGAGCAAAGTCTTTTGCCTCCTCCTGATTCAGCGCATCGGGCTTATCCGCGGCGAGCTTTACCACCACGCCGATATTGCCGTCCCCGTGTATATAATGAGCAAGATACTCCCCGGCCTCGGCCTTGACCGCTTTGATCCGCTTGAGGTTCATATTTTCCCCGATCTTGGTTGCCAGATCAGAGACCAAAACGGTCAGATCGCTCTGTATTTCGGTATAGCCTTTTTCCAGAACCTTATCAACGATAGCCTCTCCAAGGAGGATAAATTCAGGATTCCGGGCGACAAAGTCGGTTTCCGCGGTCAGCTCCGCCAAGGCCGCAGTATTGTTCCGGACCTTAACAAAGATTTTTCCTTCATTGGTTGCCCTATCCGCCCGTTTCTCCACCGCGGCAAGGCCCTTTTCCTTCAACTGCTTTTCCGCTAAGGCAAAATCCCCATTGGTTTCTTCCAATGCTTTTTTACATGCCAGGGGTCCCGCTCCGGTCATCTCCCGAAGCTTCTTCACATCCGCCGCACTAATTGACATCTCTATTACTCCTTATACTGCGTGTAGCAGGAGATATTTTTTTCAAAGAAGATATCCGTATCGCCATTCTTCTTTTCTCTCTTCTCCATTCCTATCTGTCTTTATTCTTCGCCGTATACCTTATCCACATCCACCGGGAGCCCGTCGTCTTCATCCGCAGGGGCATTGGTATTGGAGTTCGTATTCCCTCCTGATGAATAGGATTCGATATCGATCTCCCTATCCTCTTCCTTGATGGATATATCGCTGTTCATCATGTTTTCCAGATCTTCATCGTCTTCACCCAAGGTTTCGATGATCTTAAGTCCGACTTCATTATCGGCTTCCACCACCGCATTAGCGATGATCTGGGTAAAGAGGGTGATCGCCCGGATGGCGTCGTCATTGCCGGGAATAGGATAATCGATCCCTTCCGGATTGCAGTTGGTATCCACCACCGCCGCAATAGGTATGCCCTGCCGTTTGGCTTCGGCCACCGCAATGGCCTCTTTCCTGGTGTCGATGATGAACAAAATCCCCGGCAGTTCCTTCATTTCCTTGATGCCCCCCAGGTTCTTCTGGAGTTTCGACCGTTCTTTGCCCAAAGACGCAATTTCTTTCTTCGTAAGGTTCTCAAAGGTCCCGTCTACTTCCATCTTTTCCAACTTTTTAAGCCGAAGCAGAGATTTTTTGATGGTAACGAAGTTGGTAAGCATCCCCCCAAGCCAGCGGTTATTCACATAGAACATCCCGCACCGTTCGGCCTCTTTCTGGATTGCCTGTTGAGCCTGCTTCTTGGTGCCGACAAACATGATGGTTTTGCCCGCGGCAATGGTCTTCCGCACCGCTTCATAGGCATCCTTGATTGCCTGAATGGTCTTCTGTAGATCAATGATGTGAATCCCATTCCGTTCCGCGAAAATGTACTTCTTCATCCGCGGGTCCCAGCGCTTAACCTGATGTCCGAAATGTACACCCGATTCCAATAGGCTTTTCATAGTAACTACAGCCACAATGCCCTCTCCCTGTCCGCACAGCCTGCCGGCGCCCCCCCAAATCTTCGGGGCGTCGCCAAGAGCGGCGCCTTCTCTCTATCTCACCGCCGGAAACGGCGGCGGAAAATCGGCGTTTTCCATTAGGAAACGCACTATTTAGAAGATACGGCTTTCCCCATAGGGATAACCGTTCTCTCTTAACATGACATAAAACTCCCGGATTGGCAAGCCCACAATAGAACTATAGGAGCCTTTAATATTAGATATATAACAGCCTGCCAGTCCCTGAATTTTATAGCCTCCCGCAACGCCCTGCCATTCGCCGGTATTGAGATACCATTCAACCTCGGGTTCAGTGAGACGGGCAAAAGTTACGATGCTTACCACCGACCGGCAGTCCATAGTTCTGCCTTTACCGTTAAAGAGAGCCACCGCGGTTATCACCTCATGGGAGCGGCCGTGAATTTTCGAGAGCATCCGGTGGGCGTCTTCCCGATCATTAGGTTTTCCGAAGATCTTCCCGTCCACCGCGACAACCGTATCCGCGCCGCAAATCCACGGAGGGCTTTTACTTTTGAGAAGATCGAGAATCTTATTAACCTTCCGGACCGCCATATTTTCAGCTAATTTCTGAGGGGGGACGCCTTCCTCATAGTCTTCATCTATCCGAGCAGGCATGATGTTATAGGGCAGATTCAAGAGTCGAAAATATTCTTGTCTCCGCAAAGAACCAGATGCCAAGATAATGGGATCCATTTTTTTACCTCCTTATAGAGAATTATCCATACAAATAATATCCTATTTTAACAAAAATGACCAGTAGGGGAAGAGACACGCGGGAAAAGATCGGCTGGCTCCATGCCTAAAAGCGGGGGTTTTACCGCGAACCGGATAACCTGTGATACCGTTAGCCGCTTATCTTTTCTCTGTTTCTATACCAGGATGATCTCTCTCCCGCCGCCTGTAACGCAAAGTCCGCCGCCGGGTTTTACAATATAGGTGTCTTCCACTCCCGCCAATCCTATCCCCGGAACGCCTTTCTTAGGTTCGAGGGCGAGTACCATATTCTCTTCAAGAGGTTCGTCAAAGCCTTTTGCAATAACAGGCAATTCGTCAATGTTGAGTCCTACCCCGTGGCCTAAAAATTTTACCTTGTGGCTGTTATCTACTCCCATAAAACAGTCGAGTTCTTCGCCGCTGAGATTCGACACCCTATCCAGGTAGAGCTTTGAGGGAATTGCTCCCGGTACAAGCTGTTCCGCAAGGCGCTTTTGCATATCCAGGCAGAACCGGTGGGCTTTCTTAAATTCCGCGGGCGGTTCGCAGCCGAAATAGTACACTTGTGTTTTATCGCTATGGTAGCCCTTTATGCCGAAACCTACGTCAACAAAGACCGGGTCTCCCTTTTTAAGACGCCGCTCCGCGTCGGCGCTCAAAGGAGATGCGGGGCCGTCCCCTTTTGCCCCGCCCGGACCGTCGAATAACGAAGGGTACAGGGAATTGGTTCCGAAACCGATCTGTCCGAAGTACATTTCCGCATGGGTTTGGTGAAACCTGGTTATCCCCTGATAGCCCAGCCGGTACATCTCCGCGGCGAGTTCCCCCAGGAATTCCGCTTCGCTCATTCCCTCCCGCAGAAGAGCGGGAACCCGCTCTTCCAGCAGTATCCGGTGCGCTTCCCCGGAACCGCGGATGAGGCTGATTTCCGCTTCCGATTTTACGCTCCGCACCCCGCGGATTACCGTGTCAAGAAATCCCGGACCGTCCCTGCCCGCGGGGGATGAAAAGGAGAAATATTTTCCGAGCCGTTCTAAACCGGCCGCCGGCATGGCGCCGCCTTCAATATAAAGCCTGCCCAAGTCCCGGCCGATCCTTCCCTCCAGGTCCCGGTATGAAGCCATCCCCAGGAGTTCTTCGGATTCTTCCCCGGGGTCCTGGAAAAGCGGGGCCTCTATGTTCGCCCTGGCGAAACTCCGCCGCACTCCGTATAAAAGACGGCTTCCCCTCTTGGACCCTTCGTCTTTGCGGATAAACAGTATCCCGTCCTGCATAGTGCCGGTAAAGTAGTATTGATTCACCGAATCAATGAATATCGCCGTGTCCCAGTCCGGGCAGCGGCTGTTCATGGCGGAGGCAAACCTGCTCCTCCTTGTTCTTAGTTCTTCTGCGCTGAAATCCATACTTAAAAAGTAATGGTTTTTTCCCAAAACCGAAAGTAATTTTTAGCGTGAACCCGTAAAGAATGGGGAATAGATGCTGGGGAGGATTAAGCCGGGTCCGTTTCCGGAACCCGCGCCGCTTCCCCCGCGCCGGACCGATAGATGAAGGACGGCGGGCCGCCGTCCTTATTTCGCTTTTTTCTATGCCTCTCCTCTATGGCGGTACCGCCGGAGGAGGGTTTGCGCCGCCTCCGGCAAGCGCCGCGGCGGTTACCAGCTTGTGTACGCTATCATGCCGTTGTAGGACCCAATCCCGACAAACTTTCCCTGGCCGAAGGCGATAGACCTGAAGTTGCTGCCGATAAGGATCTGCGAAACCGTTGTCCAGGATTCGCCGTCCCGGGAGTACGCTATCTGGCTGACCCCGCCTATGACAATCAAACCGCCGCCTACGGTAATTGAAGCCATATTTAGGAAGGGCGCGGGCGCCGCTGCTGTCCAGGTTTCGCCGTCATCGGAATAGCTTATTCCAAGCCCCGAGAGCATGATAAACTTTCCGTTGAAGTAGCCAACATCATAGATTACCCTGGTCCCTACGCCGGTTTGAGTCCTTGATACCATGGTCCAGCGCAGGCCGTCCTGAGAATACGCCAACGTGCCGGTACTACTAGCCGCCCCGATAAACTTTCCTCCGCCATAGCTTAACGTTTTGAGCCCTGTACCGGGCTCAAAGCCGCTTTGCCCCTCGCCGGTCCCCTGCGGTATCCAGTTCCAATGTAAGCCGTCCTCGGACCAGATTATCCTGCCACCACCGTTGACAGAGATAAACTTCCCAGCGCTAAAGATAATAGGCCCAGCGTTTGATAGGGCGTTCGAGGGTAAACCCGCAGTATCCGCTAAACTCCAAGTTTCGCCGTCCGCAGAATAAATAATCTTTCCATTCGCAGTCGCGACGAATTTCTCCGCTCCCGGAGGGCCGCCGTAGGCGACGCTTATGATATGCTCGTTTATCTCAAAGAATTCGCGGATATCCGCTAGGGTCCATTCTATGCCGTCCTCTGAATACCCTAATTGCCTGGCTTCTCCCGCAGCGACAAACTTCCCGCCGCCGTAGATAATTTTGTTCATCCGTGCTACTCCACTGCTAGAGAACGGCGCCGCCACGGTCCAGGTTTCAGGGGCCGGCACGGCGTCCATAACCTGCGAGGTTGCGGGGCTGGCTGCGCACCCCGCGTAGCCCGCGCGGGTTACGGTTACGGTGATGTACTTCTCCAGATCCGCGGGGCTCAGGACGTAGGTTTCCCCAGTCTCCCCGGGAACCGCTTCGCCGGCCGCGCCCGGGGAGGCCGCCCGGTTCCACTGATAGCTGACAGCCCCTGTTCCGCCCAGGCCGCTGGCATCCGCGGTCAGGGTTTCCCCAACCAGGGCCGCTCCAATGATCCGCACCGTACCGGCAAGCCAGGTAAGTTCATCTGCCGTAAAGGCAAAGCCCGGGGCGTCTTCAATTTTTGTTACTCTGTTTTTATAAATGTGGACTATTTCGGATCGCGCCGCGGCGCCGCCCTGCGCGGAGGTAAGCCGGACCGTCAGGCAGTAGTACCCTGCCGGAAGCAGGCGGATTTCGCCGCTCCCTTGAGGGAGCGTCAAATCCCGCTCTTCAGGGCCGTAAGAGACGGAAACCCCTTCCAGAGTGAGAGTCCCTCCGGTCAAGGTAACGGCAGGGGGATACCGTATTCCCTCGGACCCGCCTGCGCTGAGGGTGTAAGAGAGAATCCCCGTACCGCCGCCTTCGGCTCCCAGCAGCGGTTCTACCTGAATGACCAGGATCCCGGGGTTCCCTCCGGGGTTTACGCTTATTGTTCCGGATCCCTGGGAAATATCAACCCCCTGTCCGTTTTCCATGACGAACCCCGTAACCGTAACGGTCCAGATCCCCTGGGCCAGCTCAATTGATCTATCCCCCGCGCCGTTCCAGGTTTCCGCAACCGTAAGGGATGAAGAGCCGTTGGAAGCGGTAACCCGGTAGGAGAGCGGCCTTGACCCTCCGGGTGTCAGGGTCCGCGGGGTTCCGTCTCCAAGCCTAAGCAGTACCGTGCCTGCGGCGGAAACCTGATCCGGCGTGGCAATCGGATTTGAACACCCCGCCCCAAGAAGAACCGCGGTAAGAAACGCCGCGATATAGGGCGCGCGCGCTTTGTTCACAAAAAACGCTTGTATATGTTTCATATCTTTCATATCGAAAAGACCTCCTTCAATTATTTTTGAACCGTAAAGGATTTTGACGCGGAATAATACACCCCCCGGTTTGTCTCGACCTGGAGGCTTATCCAATGAACGCCGTTTTCCAGGGAAGCCGCAGGCACGGCGAATGTCTCTGTCCCTGTATCCCAATCAGCCCTCACCGCATCGTCAATGACCCACCGGTACCGGGCATACCCGCCGGGCCCTCCGGCGGCAAAGGAGGCGTTGTAAGTCCCCTGTTGGGGCGTGAAAATTATATCCCCAGGGCTGATGTCTTGCCCGGTCTGGATAGAGACAATGCCCGGGATCAGAACCGGCCTAACCTCAAAGACTTTTACGCTGGATTTTTTAGGCTCTTCAGCGGTTTCAACCATCACCCGCAAAGCCTCCACGGTCTCATCGGCCCCCACGGTAAGCCGCCCTCTCCCGTCAAAATAGGTCTCTGGGGACCGGTTATTTTCAACAAACCAGCGCAGGCTGTCCAGAGCCGCGCCGGTAAGAGCCGGCTCAAATCTATAGGTCCTGCCTGGAACCAGGTGATCTTCAGACTCATTGGTAAGGGTATTTATGGGGGAGCCTATGTCGCCTAGGGCGATAGGGTCAATAATAACTTCCGCGGCGCCGGATACATCGGGATTCTCTGTTGAAACAGCCCTTACAAGCAGAGACGAAGCGGTTTCAGCAAGAGCGACAAAGAGAATTCCCTCTTGGGTAATCTCCGTTTCCTCCGCGCCTGCGCGCTCAACGCTCCAGATTACAGTCTGCGCCGCGTTGTTGAGGACCGCAACATTCGGGGTAAACTCCTGAGTTCCGCCTCTGGATATTGTTATGGATGAGGGAGTTATGGTAATGCCGGTAACTACAGGCCGGTCTGTGGCGGCGACCGTAACTGTAACCGCGGCGCTTACACCCGGGTCGTCATCGGAAACCGCTTTCACCTTCAGCAGGGTATCGGGAGATTCCCCAAGAGCCACTTTCAGGAGTCCGCTCATGGTAATGCCGGTTCCTGATCCTCCGCCCTCAACGCTCCAGCTTACTTGCCCGGTTACGTCATTGCTTTCTCCGGTTTTAGCGGCAAATTGGAGGGTTCCGCCTTGAATTACGCTGGCGGAGCCGGGTTCTATAGCAAGTTTAGTACCCCCCCCCCCCAAGAGAGGTGTCGCCATCGGTTTCGGACCCGATACCGGTTCCCGGCTCAATGATTCTGGAGGATCTGCCTGTATCAGTGGGACACCCGCCGAGAACCAATCCGAATGTCAGCGCGAGGCCGGACACTCCCATCAGAAAAAAACGCCCTGTTTTCTTCATACAAAAAGCTCCTATTTTGCGCTATGCCCAAGGTTTTGGCATAGCGCGGCTGTTATATTCACCCGGCCCATACGGGCAGGATGAAATAAAAATGCCGCGAACATACCTTGAGCCGTTTCTACAGCATCAACGCACCTTCATGGCACTTTATACAGTATGGAGGCATTTTGAAAAAATACCGCTTTCAAGCAGTTGCGATTATAATACAAAAAATGAAAAAAATTGTCAAGCCCTTTGCGGCGCTTCACAAAAAAAATTGAAAAAGAATCCAAAGGAAAAAACCGGGCGCTGTCCGCCGGCCGCGGGTCCCTTTAGATACATTTTTTTAAAAATTTCCTTGCAAAAACAACTCCTCGTTTAGTATACTTAAATAATAAGAATGATTATTGTTATTTATAACAATATAAAAGTTGAAACATAATGGTATGTACAAGCAGAAAACACAGTAAAAAACGGGATGCGATCTTGGGAATCATCCGGTCCACTTCGGTCCATCCCAGCGCCCATTGGGTATATGAAAGGCTGAGAACCTCTATTTCCGGTCTTTCGCTGGCCACCGTATATCGTAATATCAACTTATTCCGCGGGGAAGGGCTGATTAAGTCCGTATGCGTGGTTGACGGAGAGGAACGGTTTGACGGCCGTATTGAGCCGCACCTCCATTTCATCTGCACCTGCTGCGGCGGCGTGTTCGATCTTCCTTATCCTGATCCCCTGTTCAAGTCCTTCATAGACATAGAGAAGATGAAGGGATTTACGGTTGATTACCGGAAAACCGTTTTTTATGGTCTGTGCGTTCATTGTACGGAAAAATAAACACTACGGCGTATGCCGTTGGTATAGATCTTATATTTTATGGAGAGTATTTTATGAGAAAATGGGTTTGTTCTGTTTGCGGTTATGTCCATGAAGGGGACAAGGCTCCTGAGTCCTGCCCCACTTGTAAAGCTCCGGCATCCAAGTTCAAAGAGCAAGCGCAGGGAAGCGCCTATGCTGCAGAGCATGCGGTCGGAGTCGCCAAGGGAGTCGAGGAAGATATCCTTACGGATCTGCGGGCCAACTTCACAGGGGAATGTTCCGAAGTCGGGATGTATCTGGCCATGAGCCGGGTTGCGGACCGGGAAGGCTATCCTGAGATTGCCGAAGCCTATAAGCGTATTGCCTTTGAAGAAGCGGAACACGCGGCTAAATTTGCGGAATTGCTTGGTGAAGTCATCACCACCAGCACCAAGCGCAACATTGAAATGCGGGTGGACGCGGAACACGGCGCCTGCGGAGGCAAGACCGACCTGGCAAAACGGGCCAAGGAACGAGGCTATGACGCGATCCATGACACGGTTCACGAAATGGCCCGGGATGAAGCCCGTCACGGCTCCGCTTTCAAGGGGCTTCTGAAACGGTACTTCGGCTAAAAAGCGGGAAAGAGGCGAGGGGGAGAGACATCACAAGATATGCAAACAAACGATGCCGCTCTCTTTCCCTCTTTCTTTCGCAATCCGCTGATTTTTAGCCCTTTAAATGCGGTATGTATCCTTTCTCTTTTATATCTTTTTGTACCTCTATTGACACCGTAGCTTGCCTATAGCTATAATAAATAACCGGTATATCAGACGCCGGTATATGTTGTGTGTAATGAGTTGGATTATGAAAGAAATTCTTGATTTTCTTGCCGAATGTAAAGTATTGTTCTTGGCCACCACCGAGGGAGAAAAACCTCATGTCCGTGCCATGGGCCTTTTCTTTGAACATAAAGGAAAACTCTGCTTCGGTACAAGCAACCGGAAACCGCTGTGGAAACAGTTAAAGGCAAATCCGAACATCGAAATCTGTGCATGCGCCGGCACAAAATGGCTCAGGCTTGCCGGAAAAGCAGCCTTTGACCCCGGCAAAGAGTATCGTGAAAAAGCCCTTGAAGCCATACCGTCGCTGAAAAGCAAATACGCTGTTGACGACGGTATCTTTGAGATCTTCTATTTTGAATCTGCCCGGGGCGCGTTTGAGGATTTGGCGGGCGGAAAAAAAGAAGTGTCTATCTAGGGCCTCCGCGCCCGGACAGGGTATTATAGTGCGGCGTAATAGTATGTTTCGCAATACGTTTTCCCCGGAACGGCACTGCTGTTTTCGGCCGTTTATCCGGTCCGCCGTAAAACCCTCGCCTTTAGGCAAGGGTAGCTGATTAAGGAGCGGGTGATGATAGGTACTCTCATAGTAATGGTTTTGGCCGGTCTTATTACGCTGGGCTTTCTGGTATTGTTTTTTCGATTTTTTGGGCTGTGGTTCCGGGCGCTGCTTTCCGGGTCCTATGTGGGCATGGGCAAACTCATCGGGATGTGGCTGCGGCATGTAGATCCCGGGGTCATCGTGGATTCCAGGATTATGCTTTCCAAAGCAGGCATCGACGTTGCCTCGGATATGCTGGAAACCCACTTTCTTGCTCGAGGGGATGTGATGAAGGTGAGCCGCGCCCTGGTGGCTGCCAATAAAGCCAATATTCCTCTGCCTTTCCAGCGGGCCGCGGCCATTGACCTTGCCGGTCGAGATGTGCTTGAGGCCGTGCGGACCAGCGTCAACCCCAAGGTTATCGACTGTCCCGACGCAGCCAAGGGGAAGCATACCATTGATGCGGTGGCAAAAGACGGGATTCAGCTTCAGGTAAAGGCCAGGGTAACGGTCCGGGCAAACATTGAACGACTGGTCGGCGGCGCTACCGAGGAGACCATCATCGCCAGGGTCGGGGAGGGGATCGTTACCACCATCGGCTCTTCGGAGTCCTATAAATCGGTGCTGGAAAATCCGGATATCATCTCTAAACGGGTTTTGGAGAAAGGGCTGGACGCGGGGACGGCCTTTGAGATCCTTTCTATAGATATAGCCGATATAGACGTGGGGGCCAATATAGGGGCCAAACTGCAAGCGGATCAGGCCGAAGCGGATAAGCGGCGCTTTCAAGCCGAAGCGGAGAAACGGCGGGCCGCCGCCCAAGCCCAAGAGCAGGAGATGATTGCCAAAGTGCAGGAAAACCGGGCCAAGGTGGTGTTGGCGGAAGCGGAAATTCCCCTGGCCATTGCGGAAGCCTTTAAAAGCGGTAATCTGGGTATCATGGATTATTACCGGCTTAAAAATATTCAAGCCGATACGGATATGCGTTCCTCCATAGGGCAAAGCGGTAAATAGTGTCTGCGGATTCGGCGATGCTACGGAACCACACGGCTCTCAAGCCTTTGCGAACCGCTCTTCCGTTTCTTCTTGACCACCGTTTTGCAAAACCGGTATACCTAATATATGTATTATGAGTGAAGAAAAACCAAAGCCCGGACGCGGCGGGGTAGAAAAAACAGCGCCCGGCACAGAAACAAATTCAAGCGGTTTGGAAGCAGCCGGTGACCGGGAAAGCAATAGCGGCGTCTTGTCCGGGACGCGGTTCCTAAGCGGTATGCACCGCAAGAGCGGGCGGACAGGTAAAGAGGGGTTTTATTTTATCATAGGCCGTGAGGGATCCCGCGCTTTTTTCCGTTTCCATAACCTTAATCCCAGAAACGCCCGGCAGATTCCTGATTTCCGCCGGTTTACCGGGGTTTCGCGGGAGTTGCTCCGGGGATTCCTTGCCAGGAAACACGCGTCCGAATACGCCTATACCATTGATTTAGAGAGAACCGGAAACGACGGCTATACTTTGATGAATCCTGATGAGCGCCTTATTGAACAGGCCCTTACCGCGGGTTTGTTGCGGAACACCCAAGGGGAAATCCTGCAATACCCGGAAGGTTCCTATCGTTGTGCGCTCCGTATCGAAGACCTTGCCGCGGCCTATGTTGATGTGTCCCTGGTATTGCAGGATTCGGACGGAACAATACTTGCGGAAGCCCGGAAACCGGAACTGAAAAAAAACGCCCTCCCGGATGAACCGGCTGCAACCGGCGCCGGGCCTTCTTTTTATACCTTGTCTCCCTGTTTTGCCCTTGCCGGGGATCTGGTGTATCCCATTGAAGACCTGGGACCGCATTGGGCGGAAACGGATCGGGTTTACTCAAGGGTGCAGAAAAATGAACTGCCCGCGTTTCTTTCTCTGATACGTTCAAGATTTTCCAATCTTGAACTCCTGTACGAAGGCTGGTCCATAAGACGGATTCGCCCGGCCGCGGCCCTGCCGGCTCTGCTCTTCATGGAAATCGACCGGTACGGCTATCTTCATGTACGTCCTATCGGCGTTCTTCGGGGATTTCCGCCGCTGTTCCTTGAAAACGAGGATATTGTTACGGTAGTCGAGATGGACGAAGCCGATAAGGTTCTGGGCATTGCGGAGGTTATCTTTCCGGAACCCCCCGGAGACCTTTTCAGAACCCTGTTGAGCCGGGGATATAAGGGAACCTTCGGCAATTCCGTCTATGAAGAAAACGGACGCTTCATCATTGCTCCTGAATTCGCGGGCCGTTTTTTGGAGGAACATATCCTCGATCTCTCCCGGGTTTTTGTGCTTCTGGAAACCCAGGTGCTTAGAGGGTATAAACTTAGATTCTCCGCGCCGCGGATCCGGCTTTCTATGGGTAAGGGGATCGACTATCTTGCGGGGAACGCGGTGGTGGAGTTTGAGGGGCAGAGCTTCTCTTTTGCCCGGTTTATGGCGGAATACCGGAAAGCCGCGTGCATTACCCTGGCGGACGGCAGCCGCGGTTTCCCGGATAAAAGCGCTATGGACAGGCTTGAACGACTGGTTTCCCAGATTAAGGGCCGCAAGGAAGAGGTTGAGCTTTCGTATTACGATGTTCCCCTGGTGTTACAAGACGACTCCATCGAGGTTGAGGGAGCCGCCTGGGAGGAAGCCCGCCTCTTTTTTACCCGGTACAACACGATTCAGGATAGGCCCGGCACATGGTCTTTGGCAAACGGCAGCCTTCGGCCTTACCAGGAATACGGGGTGCGCTGGCTCGATTATCTTAGGGAACACCGGATGGGCGCGTGCCTTGCAGATGAAATGGGACTGGGAAAGACCGTACAGGTAATCGCCCTGCTCCGTTCCCTCTTCACATCGGGCGCTCAAGGGGCCTGTCTCATCCTCTGCCCCAAGACCCTGGTCGTTAACTGGACCGCAGAATTGGATCGTTTCGCGCCGGAATTGCCCTATACCGTGCATTACGGGAGCGGCAGGGATAGCGCGGATCTGGAAGAAAGGGGATTCAGGCTGATCCTCAGTACCTACGGGACCCTGCGGCGGGATGCCGCGGAGTTTCAGGGGATCGAATTCCTGTACATCATACTGGATGAATCCCAAAACATTAAGAACCTCACCACCCGGACCGCTTCCGCGGCGCTCTCTCTGCGGGCTGTCCACAGGCTTGCCATGAGCGGTACGCCGGTGGAGAACAATCTTGGGGAACTGTACAGCCTGTTCCGGTTTTTGAACCCCAATTTTTTTGGTTCCGAGCAATTCTTTAACCGGAGATACCTTCATCCCATTCAGGATAACCGCGATGAAGACGCTCTGCGGGATTTGCGGGCCCGGATATACCCCTTCATGCTCCGCCGCTTAAAGCGGGATGTACTGAAGGACCTCCCGGATAAGACCGAAGAGACTGCGTATATCGAGCTTGAAGAGCCCCATTTGGCGGTGTATCACAGGCGGCGGCAGGAATATAAGCGGATCATCGACGGGATTATCTCAGGCGGTACCTATCTCAAGGCTTCTTTTATTGTGTTTAAAGCTCTGACAGACCTTCGGCGTTTGGCGAGCGTACCTGAAGCGGACGGCGAATACGGCGGCCCTTCGGCAAAACGGCAGTATCTCAAAAACATGATCCCGGAACTGGTAGAAAACGGTCATAAATGCCTGATCTTTACCAATTTTCTGGCTACCGTGGGTTTGGTGAGTGAAGATCTGGCCGCTATGGGTATCCCGAATCTGACCATGACCGGCGCTACCACGAACCGCCGGTCTCTGGTTCACCGCTTCCAGACCGATAACCAGGTTAAAGCCTTCATTATGACCCTCAAGACCGGCGGTATCGGGCTTAATCTCACCGCGGCGGACTATATCTTCATTCTTGATCCCTGGTGGAACAGCGCCGCGGAAACCCAGGCCATAGACCGCGGCCACCGCATCGGGCAAGTGAATCCGGTGTTCTGCTACCGGCTCATTGCCAAGGACACCATTGAGGAGCGGATCATGGAACTGCAAAAGCGGAAAACCGATCTTGCAGGAGCCTTACTGTCCGATGACGCGGGGGCACTCAAAGCCCTGAGCCCTGAAGATGCGGCATACCTAGTGGGGGATTCCTATGAATCGTGAAGAAATCGAAACCAAGACCGCACAGGACCTTCCGCCCATTAAAATGCGAAAACAGGAATTGGTAAAATACCTTACGGAACTTACCGTAAACTGCCTGCGGAGCGCGTATGCTTCGCTCTTCGGCAAGCCCGCGGCGGGTACAAAGAAAAATGAACTGGTCGATGAAACCGCGGACGCCCTGAACTTTCCATCCGCGGAGGAATTCCGGGCTTGGTTTTACGGTCTGCCGGTTTTAACCCAAAAGATACTCTATCGGACAGCCTTTACTGATTATGTACCGATCCCCTGCCTTGAAAAAGAATGGGGACTCTCTCTCCTGGTCCGGGATCGCGGGTTTTCATGGCGGATTGAGCGGCATTTTAATCCCGGCCTCCGCCTTGATTTTCTTCTCCTTCATACCCATTGCGGCTGTCCTGTGGCCGCGCTCCCCGCATTTTTGCGGTCCGTCATATCCCTATGGCTGGCCCCGCCTCCCCTTTTCCAATTATCCGCGTGCCGGGTCTCCGAACCCGCGGGCAACGCATCCGAAGCGCCTTGGAACAACAGCCGGGTAATCTCCGAGGTTTTCCCCTTGCTGTGCGATGCCTTGGGGAATATGCCGGAAGAGATTACCGAGGGGGAGCGGGAAAAAATCCTCCGGGGCGGTTTTAAAAAAAAAGCCCTTACGGATCTGCGGGCTTCTACGGGCTTTGCGTCCTTCACCCTTGGAAGGGATTATGGGCCTGACAGCGTTGACCTGGCCGCCCGGTTCATCCTGTGTATGTATAATTATACGCTTCGGCGCCCTGATGACGGTCAGGAGGGGATTCGGAATACGGCGGCCGCCTTTTTCAGTGAAGAATCTCGCTATCCCCACAGATGGCGCCCGCGGGATCGGGCTTATCTTGAGTATACTATATGCCTGGATCATCTTGTCAGGACTCCCGGCTGTTATCTGGATGACGGTACCGGCCTGCCCACAGCCCGAAAGGTATTTTATGATATCCTGCTTCATATTGCCCGGGACGGGGGGTGGTTTGATGCGGATAAGCTGGCCGAGCATATCAGGATTACCGGGAGAGACTTTGCCTTCTGCGACAAACATTTGGAAAAAACACTGAAACTGAAAGCCGAGACCCTGGAAATCGAAGGGCTGCGGTATTCGGATGTGTCCTTCAACGGGTTTTACCCGGAGGGGATCATGCGTTACTATCTTCTGGTACGGCCGCTGTTCAAAGCCTACTGTTACATCTTTGCGGTTCTTGGGATACTGGAGATTGTTCAGAGTATGCCTCCCCTGTCCAGGGTTTACCGGGAGAAGCAATATCCCCTTTCGCCTTATGATTCCCTAAAAAGTATCCGCATCACCGATTTTGGACGATGGTGTCTGGGTTTGACCGCGGAGCGGCCTCCGAAACCCGCGCCGGAATATCATGCTATCGCCGACCGGGAACTGTTTCTGGTTACGGTTCAGGGTAATCCCCTGGAGCCGCGGGTATACCTGGACAAAATAGGGCGGAGACTGGGGGAAGGCCGATGGCGGATAAGTCCCGCGTCCTTTATTCACGGGTGTATAAATCCCCGGCAGATAATCGAACGGATCGAACGGTTTAAGGCGCTTATTGATCCGGATCCAGCGCCTCATTGGGAGCGGCTTTTTCAGAAGGTTCTTGACCGGGCCGGACTTTTTGATGCGAACCGGTCCGACATGGCGGTATATGATCTGCCTGAAAACCAGGAGGTTCTGGAAGAACTCCTCCGGGACCCGGAACTCAAACATATCGCCCGGCTGGCCGAGGGCAAACTGCTGGTAGTGGCTTCCAAGGATCAGCGAAAATTCTTTGCTCTGTTGAGTGAACATGGAATAGCTCATTTTTAGGCAGCCCCGATCAGGCCCGGGGGAGAAAAGACCCGGCGGGCGGGCGGTGATGCCCGCCCCAGCCGGGGGAGATCACCGGATATTAAAGTAATACCGCTCCAAATAGGCAATCCGCCGTTGAGCTTCCGTACCATGAGGGCTTTGAGGGTATTCCCGGATCAGACGGCGGTAATAATCCAGGGCTGAACGTATGTCCCGGCTGGGACTATTGGCCTCAAGGGACTGGCCATAGAGCCACCAGGCTTCATCGGTACCCGCAGGATACTGTTCCTTGAATTGATCCAACAGGGAAATAGCCTGGGGAAACCTGCCCGCGGTATAGGCGTCTCGAGCTTGTTGTACATAATCGACCGAAGAAGCGGAATCCGCAGAAAGCGCTGCTGCCGGGGCTTGAGCCGCATGAGGATCCGCTGTTGCTGCCGAAGGCCGGGCCGGTGAACCGGAGGCGCTTTCGGTTTGCCGGGATACCGGGGAACCTTGGCCCCGCTCAACCGGCACAAGCCGGTCCTCATACGCGGCCGCAGGATTTTCACTGATTATCACTTGGACATAATCGTTTACAATATAATCTTCGATAAAATCCTGTTTGTAGAATTTAAGGGTGTATGTGCCGGCGGTTTCCGCTTGGAAGATAAAATGCTGGCCTTCGCCGTCAAGCCGCCGGGAAGTGTAGGTAATACCCCGGCGGTTTTCCTGTTCCCCCAGATATACCCATCCGTTTCCCTTGAAAGGGATATCTACCAAGCGGCCCGCTATGGCCCAGATGGTTCTTGAAGAAGAAAGCTCTTCTTTCTTAGGCTCCAGCATAGAACCGGCAATCCGCGAAGGAGTCTCGGGAAGGGGATTTACCGGCAGAGCCAGGGGCTCCCGGACCGTCTCAATAGGAGCCTCCGGTTCGGCTGCCCTGATAGAAGAGGGCGGTTCAGGAAGCCCTGGGATAGAAGCCGGAACCGAACTTTGGGCTTGGACCGGGTCCGCGGTAGAAGAACGTTGCCGATTGGATTGCCCGGCTGCTACAGAAGCAGGCGGGCTTGGAGGCGCAGGAGCCTGAGCAGGCTTTTGAGTTGGAATAGGATCCCGGGCGGACGGATCCGCGGACCTGATGGTTATAATAGAAGAAGGGGCGGAACCGGGCTGGGAATCTGCGGCCGGAGCAGGGTTTAGCGGGGGAACAGAAGGGGTTGGATCCGGAGACCCTCTGCTCATAGTAGAAAAAGAAGCGCCTCCGGATAAAATAGGGATTGACCCTCCCGGGGAAGACGGTAACGGTTCAGGCAGTGAAAGGGAGGAGGACTCAGGTGAACCGGGTACTATGGGGAATATCGGAGGCGAAACCGCAGGATTCAGGGTCTCGGGGGATATGGACGGCTCAGGAATAGAGGAGAAAGCCGGTTCTGATTTTGGAGGAGCCGCGGGGGGGGAAGAGACCTGCGCCGAAAGCTCTTGACCTGGGGAACTTCCCTGTTCAGAAGGAGGCCGATCAGGGTCTGATCCGGGCAATGGGGAAGATTCATTAACCAATACCATTGGAAAGGTCTCCTGGAATACTAATGCGGCCCGCGCAAAGGGATAGCCGGCGCCGGAACCCTTCAAAAAAAGGGGCATAGAATATCGCGGCTCAGAAGCGTCCGAGGTGTTGCTGTTACAGGGTTCGATGAATATACACCCCATCGCCGCTAGAGAAAAACCCAGGGAAAAAAGCCGTTTTAATGTCATGGAACACCTTCTAAAAGTTCATCGATCACCATTTCTATCCTTCCCCGCCACTTTTCAGGATCCTCATGGAGGGGATCCTTCCAAAAAGGAAGGGCATCATCAGGAGTCCATTCACTCCGGGGTTCCCTCTCCAATAGAACTTCCGGGAGAAAATCCGGTTCGTCCGGAAGAAAGAAATCCTCCTGGGGAATAGATAATGGAGTAAGCCTATCGGTATTATTTAATGTTCGGGCGGAATCTGCGCCAAGGTTAGAACTATGACGTATCACCAGGGGTATCACCGCAAGACCTATAAGCAACAGACAGAGAACCCCGATCCCGGGCATAATCAGCTTCTTCTGCTTCTCCAGTACCTCGGCTGCCTTTGCTAAGAGATTCGTAATAATCGGCCATATATGTAACAATAGAGGCGGCATACAATCACTATATATTATAAAAGTCGGTTATCCAATACTAAAGCATTGGGTTTGTGGTTTGGGTCTCTTTCAAGGCTTAGTCCACCGGTCTTAGGGTCTTCAATATCTATCACTATACCGGAGGAAACGGCGTATTGTCAAGTATTCCAAACCAGTCCCCGCGCGCCCTTAAAGGGACGGGGGACCAAAAAAGATACTATATTGTTCCCTCAACGGAAGCGGAAACACTCAGAGTATAGCCGTTATTATCCAGCGGATCTTCATCTAAGGTACAAATCACGATAACATAGGTTCCGGGTTCAAGGTATACCCTGAGATACGCGTCATAGCGTTCCCCTCCGTCGTCATCGTCGGCAAGGTACTCTCCATTTTCATCCAAGAGTTCTATGTAGGTGTCAAGGTTCCGGTCTGTGGATACGGTTCTTATTTCATAGTACCCCGTTTCGGTAACCGCGAATGTAACCAAATCCACATCCCCCGCGGAGGTGAAGGTCCGATCCTGGGACGTTCCTATCTCAATCTCCGACGGGGTTTCAAAGGCGTCGTCAGGCTCATAAGCATCGCTGCGCCCCGGTTCCCTAAGCCGAGTCTGCAAGGTGTAAGCGCCCCGGTATCCGTCAAGCTCCCTCACCCTGATATACACCGTGCCGCCGGCTACCTGAATAGAAACCTGCGCATTCAGCCTGGAACCTGAGTCGTCGTTATCCGCAAGGTTTGTACCCTCCTCATCGTAGAGGGTGATTCCGGTATCCAATTTCCCCTCAGTGTATACAATCAAAAATCCCCCTTCTTCAGGGATATCGAGCTTGTACCAATCCTCATCGGAAACGCTATGAAAATTTGCCTCCACAGGAGTCCCCGGTTCAATAGGTACAGCTTCCTCTTGGGCATCGTTCGGTTCCGCGGGGTCCGGGGGCAGGGCGTTAAACACCGCCTTGATACGGTAGGAACCGGTATCGCCTCCAAGCCCTCGAACTTTCAGGACATAGGTCTTGCCCGCCTCACCAAACCACTCAATCCGGGCATTGGTATCCTCTCCGCCGTCATCATTACTCGCGATTCGTGAACCGGATTCTCCATCATAGAGTTCCATATAGGTATCTATAGTACCGCTGGTTTCCAGGGCAAGGATCCCGTCGGCATCTACAGATACGCGGAACCAATCTTCATCTCCTTGGTGGAGGGTTCGCGTAAGCTCCGGAGCGCCGATTTCCAGCGCCGGGGGAGCGTCCATACTATCGGGTTCATACATATCCCGGCGGACAGCCGCGGCCGCGTTAGACCCCCCGGGAAGCGCGGCCAATTCCTCGATAAAAGGAGTCGCCAGTAAATCCAGATTCCAGGCGGCAATCAGAGACGAATCTTGCAGGTTCATAAATCGAATATAGAGCCTCAGAATGTTTCCGATCCGCATGATCTCCCCGGTTACCGAATAATCCGCTTGAGCGGTTACATCGTTGAGAATAACAAAATTACGGTTCCGGGTGGACGAGAGCAGGCTTAACAACTGATTCCGCCAGTAGATCCCCAGGGGTATTTCTTCCCCTTCCATTAAAAACCGTTCAAGCCTGATCCTGGCGCCCGGCTGCAATGGGGCAATCCCTTGGCGGATCCCGTTTCCCAGTTTCCGGTTTTCCGTATCAAGCTGGGCAAGAGAATGAACCTCCGCAGGGTCTTGAACATCCGAGGGTAAGAAGCCGCCGGCGTTACCCTCATCGGGATCCTCTCCGGATCCCGATTCTTCAATTTTGCTAACCGGTCTATCATCCACTTCAACTGCCGGTTGGGTCTCCGTGTCTGCCGGGGCGGAAGATCCCGCGGATGTTCGGGCTTTGCGAACCGGTATATCCACTTCAACTACCGGTTGGGCATACACGGCCAAAGGGACAAATATCCACAAGAAGCCCCTCAACACCAAGAGACGAGTTCGATGTAACATAGTGATTTCTCCTTAATTAAAACTAGTATCTACCTCCCTCATCTCAAGACGAAGGGATATGCCGGACTTTCTGCCGCGCAACTCTTTCCAACCGGGCCGTTCAAAAATACTATTAGTATTATACTAAAGTATAATATTTCCTTCCCGCTCTTTTCTATGCGGGTCTTTCTACGGCGGTTTCACTTTTGTTTTCAAGAGCCTGAACCGGCCGTATCCATAGTTTCCCGCTCCGCATGAGGAGGTCTATTCGGTCTTTTACTATACCGCAAAGAGGTTCCTTCGGTCAAGAAGCGTTGTTACAAAAATTATCCCTGCGCCTAAAGGATCGGGTTTTACCGCTGCCCTTTATCAGCCTTAAAGCGGCTGGGATTCGATAATGCCCGGGATCTGCTCTAGGGATAGGTTTTCCCGATTCTCCCGTTTTCCCAGGTCCCGCAGGGTGAGGGGATCGGCCAGGGGGTCCTCTCCAGGAATGATCAGCCACCGAAGGCCCTTCTTCTCGGCCAGGATGAACTGTTTGGTGAGTTTCCCCGGTTCAAGAAACACTTCACAGGGGATCCCCGCTTCCCGAAGTTTATCCGCTAGAGCCTGATAGCAGCCTGCGGCTTCTTCATGGATGCAGGCAACCGCGGCCTTAGAGTAGGTAGGCGTAGTATCTAGTTTTCCCAGGGCTTCCAGAGCAGCGATAAGCCGGTCAAGCCCAATCGACGTGCCTACTCCGCATATATTTTCCTTAGAATAGAGTCCTGCTAAATTATCGTAGCGTCCGCCGGAACAAACCGAGCCTATATCCGGCAGGGCATTGAGAAAGGTTTCGTACACTATGCCGGTATAATAATCAAGGCCCCGGGTAATCGACGGATCAAGCACAAAGGAACCCGCGGTTCCCGTATCAACCATAAAGCTACGGATCAGGGCAAGCCGTTGAGATTCGGGAGAGTCTCCGCCTGCGGCTTGGGTCATGATTTGCAGGGTTTCCTCAAAGCCGCCCCGGGCTTCGATAAACCTGAGTATCTCCTGAGCCTTATCCTTACCTGCCAGTTCCAGGAGCAGCCGTTGGGTTTCTTCCCTGCCGGTTTTCCCCAGTTTATCCACGGTTCGCAGGATTTCCACAGACTTTTCCTCGATTCCAAGGTTCACAAGGAAACGGTTGAACAGTCCCCGGTGATTTATCCTGATGGTAAGATCCCCAACTCCGATTGCTTGGAGGGTATTCCGCATCATAAGCAGGATCTCAAAATCCGCGGCGGGGCTGTCGCTGCCGACTATATCAAAATCGCATTGGGTAAACTCCCGATACCTGCCCCGCTGGGTATTTTCCCCCCGCCACACCTTGGCGATGTGATACCGCTTAAAGGGCAGGGACAATTCCGCACGGTGTTCCGCGATGAAACGGGCAAAAGGCACGGTCAGATCAAACCGGAGGGCCACATCCCGGCCTCCGTTGTCCTTAAAACGATAGATCTGTTTCTCTGTTTCCCCGCCTCCTTTGCCTAAGAGAATCTCCGCATACTCCAAAGCCGGCGTGTCGATAGGCGCAAAACCATAAGACCGGAAACAAGCCTCGATCCGCTCAAGCAAACTGCGCCTTGCAATCTCCGCGGGGGGAAGAAAATCCCGGAAACCCTTCAAGATTTTCGGTTCGATAAAAGTAGCCATGTTTTCTCAGTATAGAAGGAATACGCATGAAAGACAAGTAGCCGAATTGCCTAAAAAGTTTTCTAGCCGAAAAGGGGTTAATGACTAATAACCAAAACCTAGCCGAAATCAAACCGCAGCCGCCTCCACGGCGGGCTCGCGGCATCCGTCTTCAGTGTAAACCT
>JAITHW010000070.1 GCA_031279815.1 Treponema sp.
TCCCCTCCACACTATGCCCTACTATAAAAAACAATACAAACTACAGGATGACGACTTCCCGGAATCCCTGAGCAGTTTCAGCCGGGTGATTTCTCTTCCGATATGGCCCGGACTGGAGCCGCGCGAGATCGAGCGGGTTATTACGGCGGTTAAGGGTATTGGGAAAGCCCATAGCGTATAAGGGGAATATGAACTGCAAACCCTATAGCAAACCGGGTACAGTATTACCGGTTTTGATTGGAATACTGACAGGATCGGTTCTGTTTTCCTCGGCGAAAGAGACGATGCTCCCGGACTATGCCTGATCGGGTTGGTACTGGGTTTTGGACTGGTTTTTTTCGGATTTCATAAGATGAACAAAAAATAAGATATGCAATAAAGGAGCCGCCATTTCAGAAAACCTGCCGAAATGAAGACATGGCCGCTGCGTGATTTTATGGAACAGACTTGCGCCATTTATTTGTTTGTTTCCCACGATATTGAGGGCCTCCAGGCGGTGGGTTGAGCTTATTCATGCAAGGGACTGAATTTCTCTAAATCTCCAAAAAAATTCATATTTTTTTCATAAACCGGTTGACAAGAATTAGTTAGAAATATATAACAATAATGTAAGTTTAATATAACATAATATCTTACAATTTTAATGAAATATAAGGAGAAAAGCGTAATGAAAAAAATGCCGGTTGCATACTGGAGCGGACGCGGAAACATCGAAACCGCGGTAAAACGGCTTGCCGGTAACGCGGGTGAGGAACGCAGGGTAAAACTCATTTTCGAAACGGTTGCGGATATGTTCAAGGAGGCGGATGCCCTTGTCTTTAGCTGACCGGCAATGGTTGATGAAGTTCTGAAAAAAGTGAAGAGATTAGGCGCGTTTGCCGGGGAAACATTGAATCGATGTTACGAACCGGGCAAACGCCTTGCAGGATAATAAGAATTTTTATAGAGGAATATATGAATAACAAAGTTTTTTCACGAGGGCTTGCGGCCATTGCCTTAATGGGGGCGTCTCTTTTTGCCCGCGCTGATGAAGGCGCCGTTTCGATCGCGGACAAAGTACATCTGTCCCTGGAGTTTAATACTTCAATTCTGTCGGTAGACAGCGAAGGGGTGGTAGACAGTATGACCGACGCGGGATTCAACGAAGATGAGAGCAAAATCGCGTTGAGTTATGACGATGAGCTTTGGGGCGGAACCGCTTCGCTCGGTTTCGCCAATGAATCCCTGCGTATTTTTAACGGGGAAATTGCGGATTTGCTTGGCGAGTTTCCCCTGTCTATTGACGAACTGTTTGCCTGGGTAAAACCCTTTGGGGAACACTTCAAGTTCACCGGCGGTGTTTTTGAAAATACCGACGGCATTGCGGATTACACCGGCGACATCGACGACTTTGGGATGGGCGTGTTCATCGTAGGGGAAGGGGAGGATCTTTTCAGCGAGCCCGAAGATATAACAAACACGGCGCTTACCAGCGGCCTGCTTACGGACTTCATGTTCGGCCCTCTTACGGTGCAGCTGCTCCTCGCGCCGAATTACAGCAAAGAAAGCGCGTCTATCCTTGCATCCGATTTTTTCTCCCGGATGGCGGGAGCGCCCTTTTCCATAGACGCGGGAGAACGGTTTTTCCGGTTCGGCGGCAGGGTAATCCTTGACGCTGGCGTAGGAACCGTTGCAGTCATGGGGAAAACATTCCGCTGGCCTATAGCGATAATGAGCGCCGCCGAGGGCCAGCCCTATATCGGGGACAAAGCGGATTTTACCACCTTCGGCGCGTACTTCGACCTTACCGCGGTGGAAAATCTCGGAGTTTCCCTGGGATACACAGGGCTGCTTCCATATAATGATGCGGACGGGGTTAACAATGTTCTGTGGAGCGGCATCGACCTCCGGGCAGCCTGGACCGGCATTGAGGGCCTGAGCCTCTCGACCCACAATAATATTTCATTTGCCCGAGGATCGGAAAAAGACTGGTCCGGTCTGCTCCCAGGCGGTTCTTTTTTTAACCTGTATAACGCAATCGGCGCAACCAAAGAGCTTACCGAAAAATTCAGCGTAAACGCCGAAATCGCCAATGTGTTATCAATAACCGATAACGGCGGCGGAGGTAAAGTTGAGTTTGACAACTTCTTGGTTGCAGGGAAGCTCATCACCCATATAACGGACAACGCGGAATTCACCGCAGGATTAGAGTTGGATATCTCAAAGACTATGTTAAGCGGCGATTATGGCGATGCCGATGATATGCTGACCGTTTTCAGCATTCCGATCGGCATTGCGGTTTCGTTCTAATAACCTGATCTCCGAATCAAAACCGCAAGCCGGGCAAAGGGCTTACAAGAAAAAAGGCAGGGTTATTTAAAAATACCGGCCATGCCCATTGGCTGCTCTCTATTTTCTGCCGGCCGTGCCGTACTTTCCGGCGTTGCGGGGTACGGTATTGCCGGCCTCTTTCAGAAAACAAAAGTTGGCTTTAGGCGAGACTTGCCCTACTCTAAAAGCGGGACTGTCTTAATCACTTGTAGAACGTAATCATCGCTTTCCGGGGGAGGCAGAATATCGACAGCCGGATCCCAAGCGGTATAGAGGGCTTCCACCCGAAGGGAACCGGCAAAATCCAGGGGAAGAACGATTTCGGTAGTAAAAGGATTCGGCGGCCCTTCACCCAGGCGGAACGCAATCGACTTCCAATCATTCGTTATGGTAAAAGGCATGGGCGAGGCATAGATCACAGGCCGGGTTTTATCCGCCATATCCAGGTACAGATTAAAACAGAGGGGATTGCCTCGGGCTTCAATATTAATGGTAATGCTCTGCCTTTCAAGAAAAGCGGCATGGTTCAGCGTTATATTCAGGATATCCGTCACGGCGGCCTTTTCAGCCGCAATACGCCGTACCGGCGCAACCGGTACGTTTTTAGAAAGACTATATGTATAGAGCGCCAAAGCGCCTAAACTTATGATGAGCAGTATCAAAATAGAGGCAATCCGGCGGCGTAATGGGAGCAAGGGCTTTTTCTCCCGGGCAAGAGCGATACCTCGTTCAAAGAGGAGCAGGAAAGGGAGAATTATAACCGCTGCATAAAGGGAATGTACGATATTGGGGGAAAGGAGTATTTCGGTCAACCTTCCGCCGGAGCGAAAAAGCGTGAGTAAACCGCCGTTATAGGAGCGCAGGATGTTCATTAGGGGGCGGAAAGCCAGCAGGGGAGTGCTGGACGCGCATATATACACCAGGATCGGCTTGTTTGCGCCGGTTCCTAACAGGGTGCATAGGCAGACCCATATAAATATAGGGGTAAAAGTAATATCTAGGAACGCGGCGATAAAGGTTCCCAGAAACACCAACAGGACCGCGGCAGCGCCGTAGAAATCCGCTTTTTTAGGTATTTTAAACAAATTCCACAAAGAGAACAGCGGTGAAAACAGCAGCAGAGCTATAAGCACTTTAAAGCATACCCATCCGAAGTTGTTAATCAAGGGAGAACCTTCGAATTTTCTTGCTGCCACGGCGATCAGCAATCCCGCAGATTCAAGCGCGGCGACCAGGAAAACCAACAAGACCGGGAGTATCCACGCGTAGAAGATAAAGACCTGCCATAGAATTATCAGCCTTTTACGATGAACCGTCAAATGGATGAGAATAGCAAGAAAGAAGACCCCGATAACCATAATGAAAACCGCGGCTGTCATGGATTCTGAAATAAAAAAATAGTGTTCCAGAATAGGCAGGATTAAGAAATGATAGTCAAGGTTTTCTGAAGATATTTTGAGAGAATCCGCATAATCCGCAAGCAACGCCGCAAGGTCTCCCGCGGAAATACCCGCGCCGGCATTCCGCGCATCAGGTTCGGCCTTTGCCGGAGGCCCGGTATTTGAGCCGGTCACATAGAGGGTGTTCAGCAGACGGGTATAGGCAAACTGCATGACCGGATGACCCTGCACCAGTCCAAGTTTGTAGAGTTCATTAAACTGTACCGACAGGGCATGGGGGATTCTATGAGACTCGCATAGGGTATGCAGCGGTTCCAGCACGTTTAGGGGGGCGATATGTTTTGCCGCTCCATGATGAATGAGAAGGGATTGGGGGGCCTCAGGCATATCGAGGTACAATAACACCGAGTTTTCAGGTTCAGTCAGGGTAGCGTATAGATCTTCCAGCCCTCTATGAGAGTCTTTCCGCTGATCCTCGGGCAGTCTTGAGGCTTCATCTCCCAAAAAAGCCACCCGAATATATACCCCCGGAGGCCGGGCGCGGATATGTTGGATAAAGGCAAGTCCGGTCTCCACACCGAAGGGCAGCCCGTCTTCCCAGGGACGGCTTGCCCGCTCTTCCGCGCCGGAAAGGGGAATCCCCAACACCAGAGTTTCCGCGGTTCTATCGGATTCTATTTCAATGGACCGGGGAATCTCCACATGAATCGAGGAACCGAATCCCCCGGATCCCGCAAATAGGGAACGTTCTTCAAAGGGAATCCCTTGTTCCGTGAGAATACGGATCAATGCGCTTCGGCGGACGGCTTCCAGGGCGGTTATTGAAACAGGCTCCTCCTGTTGGGCAAGGAGCGTAACCGGTAAAAACAAGAAAAGCAGCCCTAAAAACCGCTTTCGGATTAATATCACGATTTAAGGATATGCCTATCATGGTTCAGGGTCAAGGAATGCCGGATATGCCTGCGTTTTTCCTCAATCCGCGGGATCCGTAAATTAAAATGCCCGAAAAAAGCCTTTGTTATTTCTTGTCTAAACTCACAAACAAATAGGGCGCCCTCCTCATGGCAGAATGGGTTAAGCAGACTCATTTACCAGTACCGGGTGTCCCGCAAAAATTATAACACCGGCACCCTATTATGAGGGAACCGGCAAAAGGGGAAACAAAGGAATTATCGCAAAAGGCGAAGTTCCGCCTGAAGGGGTTTGATTGGTATCCAAACACATCCCCGCGCTTTTCCGTAACAGGCGATCCGGAGGCTGCTATGACCCGAAGCGGAAACAGGAGGCGGCCTCTGTTCCCGGCGTTGCTGCGCCACGGCTTGCCGGCACGCTCCAGAAGGAATGGCCTTGGCTATCATTACGAGCCTATGAAGGCCGGCGAATTGCGGGAGGCCGCGGATTCCTGGCTGGATAAATATCACTTTTACCGCCCTCATGAATCCCTTAACTTCTTAACTCCCGCGGAATTTTCCGCCACTCTGGGGCTATCCATTCCCAGAACCGGTGTGTCCTATGAGTACGGACACCCCCTTTGTTTTTTCAATTAATATTCCTTATAATAAAAGCTGTTTCAAAACTCTATGGGGTTTTGAAACAGACAGACAGATTATGAGCGAGGTATTTTATGGAATCCGAAATGGTTCACGCGGGTATTTGGTCGGTTGTACCGCCCTTTGTTGCTATCGTGCTGTCCCTTATCACTAAAGAAGTGATTTTTTCGCTTTTGATTGGGATTATGTCCGGCGCCCTGATTTACAGCCTTTTAACCGGATTAGGCGGCATCGGCATTTTTACCGTTACTGTCGATACGATGATCTCCAAATTGGCGGACGGCGATAACGCCGCAATGGTGGTCTTTTTGGCCCTTTTAGGCGCCTTGGTCGCGGTCGTTACCCGTGCGGGGGGCTCCGGCGCCTACGGAGCCTGGGCGGCCGGTAAAATTAAATCCCGGCAGAGCGCGGGACTCCTTACCGCGCTGCTCGGGCTGCTCATCTTTATAGACGACTATTTTAACTGCCTTACCGTAGGGACGGTTATGCGGCCCGTTACCGACAGGCATAGGATTTCTCGTGAAAAACTCGCCTACCTGATTGACGCCACGGCGGCGCCGGTTTGCGTCATCGCGCCCATATCGTCTTGGGCCGCCTCGGTTATCTCCTACTATCCCACCGAGACGGGCGTTACGGGAATGCAGGCTTTCGCCGGTTCCATTCCGATGAACCTCTACGCGGTCCTCTCGATTTTTATGGTAATATGGCTTGCGGTCCGTAAAAACAGCGATTACGGGCCTATGGCGGCGGCCCAGCGCCGTGCCGAGAAAACCGGAGTAGAGGAAAGCAGCGCCCTTACCGATGCCGGAGATAACGGCGGCATTGACAGGCTGCCGGCTTCCGCGAACGGGAAGGTATTTGATCTGATTATTCCGGTAGTTTTTCTCGTAATTTTTTCGGTGCTTTCAATGCTTTGGTACGGGGGATACTGGGACGGAAGCGGGAAGACCCTCTTCGACGCTTTCGGCGACACATCCGCCGGTTATGCTCTTGCCTTAGGGGGTTTTTGCGCGCTTGGGACAGCCTTCCTGCTTTTCGTGCCTCGAAAGCTGATACGGTTTTCCGAATTTTTCGCGGGTGTAGGCACCGGAGTAAAATCCATGACGTCGGCCATCATCATTTTGACGCTGGCATGGACCATAAGCGGGATTTGCCGGGACCTGCTCTTTACCGGAAAATACGTCGCGGCTTTGGTGGAAGCCTCGGCAATGCCTGTGGCGCTGATTCCGGCGATCATGTTTATCATAGCCGCGGCGCTTTCCTTCTCCACCGGGACGGCCTGGGGCACCTTCGGCATATTGATACCTATCACCATCAACATCTGCGACATCGTCGCCCCCCATCTTTCGATTATCTCTCTCTCGGCGGTCATGGCAGGCTCGGTGTTCGGCGACCACTGTTCGCCTATTTCGGACACGACGATTCTTTCATCCACAGGCGCGCGCTGTTATCATATCGACCATGTATCCACCCAGATACCCTATGCGCTGACCGTAGCCGCAGCCTGTTTCGTAGGCTACCTCATTGCAGGTTTTGTGGCGCGGTTGGGATTGGCCCTAAGCGCCGCCATAACGCTGCCGGTTTCCCTGGCGCTGCTTATCATTGCTCTTGTAGCTCTGCCGAAATGGTGGAAAAACCGAAACTAGGCGGGTCCGCAGATTAACGCGGATTTTCAGGGATATCCCGGTATCCGTGTTAATTTGGAGCAAACAAACTTGAAACAAGCGGTTTTTTAACCAAACCAGCTAAAAACCCCTTGCCTTTGAGGGGGCATAATCGTTATCGTATAAGTTACCGACCGGTCGGTAACTTTATGACGAAACAAGAGATCATCAAAACAGCCTTCAAAGTGTGGGGGCGGGAACAGTATCAATCTACCAGCCTTGTTCAGCTTGCCCGTGAATTGGGGGTGAGTAAGTCCGCATTGTACCGGCATTTCAAGAATAAACAGGCTCTTTTGGAAGCTATGTATGAAAGTTTTTTCGATGAGTATGCGGCGTTTATAAAGCCTGAGTATGATAAGGCGGTTGCCGCCCAAGATATTGTTGAAAGTTTCTTTATTATGATACGAATCATGGTTGAGTATTATATCCGGCATAGAGATATGTTTATTTTTTCCCTGGTCAGGCTTTACGGTGATTATGATATGGGAAGTATGACGCGCCGGCTGCTTTCCCGGGGTATTGATCTGCGGTACTTTTTACGGGTTGAAAAGGATGCTTTAGCCTATCCTTCCTTGATTCAGCTTATCATAGGCCATCTGTCTTTTGTGATATGCTATTTCCACAGACCCGATCAGACCTCGGAGGCATTGGGTTCGGATCGGGCGGTGGATGAGATGCTCTCCTTTATGAAGGAAAACATATCCTTCGGGTTGGGATTGGACAAAGCGCTAATAGATGCGCTGGACTATCAGCGTTTGGAAGCTTTATGCCCCGGGAGAAATTGTGAGACCTGTAACGATGAAAGTATTCTCAAGGCGGTAGCCGGAGCGGTAGCCGAAGCCGGACCGTGGGAAGCGTCAATGGATATGATCGCCCGGCGTTCCGGTTTGTCTAAAAGCGGGCTGTATTCCCACTTTAAAAGCAAACAGGATATGCTGAAACAGTTGTTTATGACCGAATTCGACCGGATTCTGGAATATATAGAAGAGGGAATCGCCTTGTCGGCTGTCCCGGAAGAACAGCTCTATCTGGCTGTCTTTTCCGCGGCGGATTATTTTCGTACCCGTTCGGAAATTCTCCTTGCCGCGGACTGGATCAGGACCCGGCGGCTTAATTTAGGGATTACCCTGCCGCCTCGTCTCTATCAGGTATTTTCGTATATCAATCTCAAGGTTCCCGGTACGCAGCAGGCGGTCTTTACGCCGGCTGTGGTAGACCGGCTTGGGCAGATGATCCTCTTCCTGATCGTTCATACTTTTATGCACCGTCCGGAAGGCATGTCTTTGTCAGAATTACCAAACAACGGCATAAGACGTTTGTTTAGGTTTATTGTGTTGGGCATGAAAGGCTTCTAATAAGTGAAACCAATTGTTATAGTTATATATTATAGTATATAGGGACAAAGAGCAAGACGCTCTTAAAAGCCGCGCTGTAGGCGGGCTTGATATATCAGGTGGCCGGGAGATTTCGGTGTTTGGGCACGTGCTTTTGGTCAAAAGAAAAGGAGTCATAGTATGATTCGGAAAATGGGACCCCTAGTTTCGGTTCTCATTCTTGTATTAGGGGATATTCCCGCGGTTGCCCAGGAAACGAGAAGACTGTCCCCGGATGAAGCGGTTGATTTGGCAGTCAAAAGCAATCTCGGCCTTCAATCCTCCCAAGTCGCTTCCGGCATGAAGAAACGCAAGGCTGATACCGCTTGGAATGTGTTTATTCCCTCGGTGGACGCGGGAGCGGCTCTGAACGGCTTGAATTATAAGCCCTCCGCGAGCCCTCCCATGCCTGAGTCTCCTCAGTGGCGCCTTATCCTGCCGTCCGTTTCAGCGTCCTTGAACCTCAGCATCGCGCTTTTTGAGGGAATGCGAAACCTCAGACTGGATTATGAGGGCGGACTCATCTCCTATGAGAAAGCTAAGGCCCAGCTTGAGCGGGATGTACGAAAAGCATACTACCAGATGCTGCTCCTACAGGAAAACATCGCTCTTTTAAGAGAGAGTCTTGCCGCGGCGGAACGGCGGGTAGCGATGGCTCAGGCTAATTACCGGGCTGGGCTGGCGCCTGAGTTGAACGTACTCCAAGCGCAAGTGGGTATGGAGAACATGAAACCCCAGATTGATCAGGCGGAAAACGGGCTTAAACTCGGTATGGCTCAGTTTGCCATGTATTTGGGAATTCCCTACGATACCCAATTTGAGCTTATTCCGGTGGAAAACCTCTCTATGTTCATACCTTTAGATATGAAAGAACTTATTTCCACCGCTTCCGCGGGAAAACCGGATATTATGGAACTGAAACAGAACATCCTCCTTTTGGAAAGCCAGCGGAAAGCCGCCTTTTACCGGGTTTTTACCCCGGCTCTTACTTTGAGCTGGAATATGAATCCCGTGGTTTGGAATAATGTGAACGGTTGGATTGCCTGGGAAGACGCATGGAAAAGCCAATCAGGAGGGTTGACCATAAGTCTCGGTTTCCGGTTAAACGGCCTCCTCCCCTTTGGGCAGGAACAGCAGGGCCTCAAGGATATAGACGACAACCTGCGAAGTCTCCGTATCGGTCTTGCTCAGGCGGTGCGGGGTACGGAGATCGAAATCTACAGTACGGTTCTCAATTTGCAGAAAGTGCAGACCACTATGGATGTCCAGAGCCGTACCGTTGATTTAGCGGAGCGAACCTACCGGCTCACGGAAACCGCGTACCGGGCAGGTTTGCAGGATTTGCTGGAGGTACAAAATGCGGAATTGGAACTGCGGAAAGCCAGAATCGGGATACTGGAACAAAATTTCACATACCTCCAAGGCCTTATTGACCTTGAATATGCTATGGGTGTACCTTTCGGAACACTTTCTCGGAGTAATGAATGAAACACAAAAATGCCGCATCTTTGCTGATGCTGTTGATCTGGGGAATACTGCTCGTTTCGAGCTGCAACCGGACGCAAGCCGCGCCGGCCGCGCCGGCCGCGCCTGAACCGCCGGTCTTTGCGGTGAATACCACCACCGCGGTTCAGGGCCAAATCCAGGATTACCTTGCCCTATCGGGAGACCTTGTAGCCGGTTCTACCGTGGACGCCTATTCCGATGCGGCGGGCAAGATCACCCAAGTCTATGTGTCTGTAGGCAGCCAGGTCCGGAAGGATCAGTCTATCGCCGTGGTAGACCCCTCAAAACCCGGAATGAACTATCTTCCCGGAGTGGTCAAAGCCCCGATTACAGGCACCATTGTGTCTTTGCCCGCGCAAGTGGGAATGACTATCAGCCAGTCCGTATCGCTGGCGCGGATCGCCGGAGGTAATGCCTTGGAAATCAAGGTCTATGTGGCGGAACGGTTCATTTCCAAGATAGCTCTACAGCTTCCCTGCAATGTCACCTTGGACGCCTATCCGGGGGAGGTGTTCCGGGGCAGAGTTACCGAGATAAGTCCCACGGTGGATCCCTCTTCCCGGACTATGGAAGTGCGGATTAATGTGGAGAATCCTGGGGCCAGGCTCAAAGCGGGTATGTTTGCCAAGGTTCGGATCATCACGGAACGAAAAGATAATATTGTAAAAATTCCCGCCGCCGCCATGATCCAGCGTTTTGGAGAATATTATATCTTTACGGTGGAAACGGATCCCCAAGATCCCGCCTTCAGAATTGCCCGGCGTAAAACCGTGGTTCCCGGTATCGTCGTAGACGGGGTAATGGAAGTGCGGCAGGGATTGAGACCGGATGAAGAAGTCATTATCCGGGGCCAGACCCTGTTGGAAGACGGTTCCCGGATTAATGTGATTGAACGGGTCGCGCCGCTGGAGTGATATTTCTTAGAGAAAAGAGAAACCATTAAGGAGAAAAGGTATGAGTTTTGCTAAAAGCGCAGTTTCCCGGCCTACAACGATATTCGTCATTTTTGTGCTGCTCTGTATGCTGGGCGTTTTCGCTATGGTCAATCTGCCGATTGATCTGTACCCTGAAATAAATCCGCCCTATCTGGTGATATCGACCGCATACGCCGGCGCAGGGCCGGAAGAGGTGGAACGGACGGTTACCCGGGTTTTGGAGGGCAGTCTTGCCAATGTGTCCAGCTTAGAGAAGGTAACTTCCACGTCGTCAAAAGGTTCCAGCATGATCATCCTCCAATTCGCCTATAAGACGGATTTGGCGGATGCTTCCAATTCGGTGCGGGACAGTATCGAGATGGTCAAGCGGTACCTTCCGGACAACGCGGATACGCCGCTGATATTCAAGTTTAATCCTTCTATGATACCCATTATGGGGCTCATGGTTACCGGGAACCGTACCCCGGAAGAATTGCGGGAAATCGCGGTCGATACCATCCTGCCCAGGATCGAGCAGGTGCCCGGGGTAGCGACCGGTTCGGTATCCGGCGGACGGGAAAAGATCGTCAGGATCGAGATTCCCCAGAGCCGGCTTGAAGCCTATGGGCTTACGATTACCGGCCTGCAAACGTCCCTGTCCAGTCAGAACACCCAAATTTCCGCCGGGTCCATTACCGACGACGGGCTTACCTATATACTTGCCACCATGGGGGAATATACGTCTCTGGATCAAATAAAGGATACGGCGGTTTCCTATAAAGGCGGCGGTATGGCGAACGGTCAGGCGGAGCAGCCGAAAACCGTCAGGCTCCGGGATTTGGCGGATGTTTTTGAAGGCTATCGGGATGAGGAAAGCCTGGTATATGTGAACGGCTCTCCGGCGGTGCAGATCACCGTGCAGAAACAGAGCGGGAAGAACTCGGTACAGACCGCCCATGCCTTGCGGACCAGGCTGGAACGGATAGCCAGGGAGATCCCTCAGGACATCAAGATCACCGAAATCTTCAATACGACCGATAATATAGAAAATTCTATTAATCAGGTTGTTTCCACCGCGGTTCAGGGGGCTTTGCTGGCGGTGATCGTCCTCTTTATCTTCCTCCGTTCTATCAAACCCACCATGATTATCGGGATCAGTATTCCGGTTTCTATTATCGTTACGATTATGCTGATGTACTTCTCCGGCCTGACATTGAACATGATGACCATAGCGGGCTTGACCTTGGGGGTCGGGATGCTGGTGGATAACTCTATTGTTATCTTAGAGAATATCTACCGGTATCGGGAAAAGGGCGCAAAACTCATGCCTTCCGCGGTCATCGGTACCCAGGAAATGATGCTTGCCATTGTCAGTTCAACCTTGACTACCATCTGCGTATTCGCTCCGCTTGTGGCCTTCCAAGGTTTGCTGGAGATGATGGGCGAAATGTTCTCAGGGCTTGCCTTCACGGTGGTTATTTCCCTTTCGATTTCTTTGATTGTCGCCCTCCTGTTGGTTCCGGCCCTGTCCAGTCATTACCTTCCTCTGGTTACACGGAAACAGAAACCTCTCCGGGGCCCCCTGGTACCGCTTGATAAGCTGTTTGAAAGATTCTTTACAGGGCTTGAGAACGGGTACCGGCGGACGATAGGCTGGGTTTTGAAACATAAGATCATCACCATCGGGACTCTGCTGCTTATCTTGGCGGGAAGTATCGCGCTGATTCCGAAAATCGGATTTGTCTTTATGCCTTCTCAGGATGAAGATTCGGTATCTATCACCGCAACCTTGCCCATCGGCACGCCCCTTGAGTACACCGAAGCCACCCTGAAACAGCTTGAAAGCATTGTGGTTCGTGAAGTGCAGGGATATGAGCGGATTGTGATGAACGTAGGCGGCACCGGCAACTGGTTTGGGGGGGGCGCTTCCGGCAATACCGGGTCTCTGCGGATAAACCTGCCGGACTATAAGGAACGGATCGATACCGCGGCGCTTATCAAAACTAAGCTCAGGAGCCACTTCTATGAGTTTCCCGGGGTATCCTTTAACTTTTCAGGCGGCGGCTTCGGAGGCGGCATGGGCAGCAGCAATCCTGTGGACATTCTCATCAAAACCCAAGATTTGGTCAAAGGCAAAGCCATTGCCGAGCGGATTGCGGAGCTTCTGCGGCAGAAGATTCCGTCCATAACCGAACCCCAGGTGGATTTGAAAGACGGGCTTCCCCAAGTGGAACTGCATATCGACCGGGAACGGCTCTATGCCCTGGGACTCAACACCTATACCGTGGGAAATGAGGTAAAAGCCGCGGTAGACGGGCTCACCGCTACTCGGTACAAGAGCGGCGGCAACAATGATTACGATGTGGTGCTTATCCTCGCGGAGGCGGATCGGAGCAAACTGCCTGATTTAGACAAGATCTTTGTAAACAGTCCTGTAACCGGGCAGCGGGTTCCGATTTCCAACTTCGCTTCTTTTGATAAGGGAACCGGGCCTATCACGATAAACCGGGAAAATCAGAGCCGGGTTATTCACGTTACCGGCGGGGTCGTTCCTGGCACTAGGATCAACGAGGTGGAAGAGCAGGTCCGTACCTTGGTAACAACAGAAATTCCCTCGGAAGATGATCTAATCATAGAGTTTTCCGGGGATTATGCTGAAATGATGAAATATTTGCAGCGGTTTGTTCTGATCATGGCGGTAGCGGTTATGCTCGTCTTCGGGGTCATGGCGAGTCTCTTTGAATCTTTCAAAGATCCCTTCATCGTGCTGTTCACCCTCCCCCTCTCGTTAGTCGGGGTGGTGGCGATTTACTTTATCACCGGGGATACCTTCAATATCCTGACCGCGGTGGGTATGCTGGTATTGGTGGGGGTTATCGTGAACAACGGCATCGTGCTGGTGGACTACACGAATATGCTGCGAAAACGGGGATACTCCCTCAACGAAGCGTGCATAGAGGCTGCGGGAAACCGTCTCCGCCCTATCCTGATGTCTACGCTGACCACTGTTTTAGGTTTGGCGCCGATGGCGTTTTTCCCTGGGGAAGGCTCTGAATTGGTAGCCCCGATCGGCAAAACGACTCTTGGAGGGCTTTCGTTTGGGACTTTGATGACTTTGTTTCTCATGCCCACGATCTATGCGGTTATGAATAAGCGTTCCGATGAACGGGCGGCCAAAGCGCAAGCCCGGCGGGATCGGATTGCCGCGGGGATTTCCCGGAAACAGGCGAAAGCCCAAGCTCAGGGTCAGCCGGCGAAATCTTCAATGACCGCAAAACCCATGACCGGGGAGACGAGATTATGATGCGGATTGAAATCGTAGCCAACCGCTCGGTAGAGGAAAACCTTCTCGAAGCCTTTCGGGACGAGGGAGTGGGTAAATATTACACCAAATACCCCAGCGTCTTAGGGATCGGTTCAACAGGTCCCCGCATGGGGGACGCGATTTGGCCTGAAGAAAACTTTGCGCTGGTCATCTGGTGTGAAGAAGCGGAAGCTCAGGGCATAGAGCGGGCAATCGGGGCCGTGAAGAAACAGTTCCCCGATGAAGGGATCAAGCTGTTCAAACCGGAGGCAACTCAGGTGATCTATACAGGGCCATCCGATCCGGCCCAGGGAACCGGGAGTAATGCTTCCGCATTGCTGCCCGCGCCGCCTCTAAGACCGGTCTCCGGCCGCTCTTATGGGCCGGAAGCGGAGAATAATTGAATAAGATGAGGAATGAGTAAACTTCTCATTCCTCATCTTGCGTAACGGCGTGCAAATCATTGCCTTGAGCAGTTTTCAGAAACAGCGAAGTTATGCGAAATACCACCCCAAATTAGTTTGAAAATGTACAATATAAAAAAGGACTTGACAAAAGTTCAAGAATACTCAATTCTATAAAAAGATCGTTAATTTAACTTCAAAAGGCAAAGATGAATATTTAAAAGTATTAGAAAATATAGGATGGTTTAATTTTTCAAGTGTTTCAAAAGACATAATAAATGAAAGGATAAAAAAAATTGAGGAAAA
>JAITHW010000090.1 GCA_031279815.1 Treponema sp.
TTTGCCTGATTTGCGCGGTAGTTATAGAACGAAGATTGAATATAAACGCCAGAGACAGCACGACTGTGGTCAATACGATAATAGTCAAACATACGCAGGTAAACAAAGCCGCAAAGGACCTTCTATAAGTAGCCATAAGTATCTCCTTACGCATAATAGGGTATAAACACAGACCGGGAAACCGGGGGTTTTCGGTTCATTGTACCGTAATGGCCTTGGCCTGCTCAAGAAACGAGGCGATACTCCCGCCGGCAAGCCTCACTTCACGCGCGCGGCCGGTTACTTCCCCGGAGGTATGCCGCAATTTTTCTATTTCCTCGTGAATCGAACCGCTCTGGCGGTGTATCATCCGCGCTCCCTCCCGGACCTGCCCGGTCGTGTCTTGGACGAGCCGCAGCGTCGTGAGGATATGTCCGCTGCCCGAAGCCAGGTCTTCCACCGCGTGATTTACTTGAGCAAAAGAGGCGTCCAGGGCCTTGATCTCCGTGAATATGGTATCCATCGCGGCTACGGTCTCCTGGGAAACCCCGCCGATCCGTTCTATCGCCTGTTCCAGCTTCTTAATCTCCCCGGAGACACCGTCGGACTCTTTACCCGCAAGCTCCGCCAGCTTGCGGATCTCCTGAGCCACCACCGCAAAGCCCTTGCCTGATTCCCCCGCGTGAGCCGCCTCTATCGCCGCGTTCATGGCAAGGATGTTGGTCTGGGCGGCAATGTCCGCGATGGTCTTGTTCGCGTTCTGCAATGCCGCGGACTGTTCGTGCATCTGCCGTACTTCTTCGGCCAGTTTGAGCAGCATGGTGTGCCCCGCGGTTGAAGACTTGCCCAGGGCTTCGGTGGTTTTGCCCACGGTCCCCGCGGCGGTCCGGAGGGATTCGATATAAGCGACCCGTTGTTCAACCGCGGCGGAGGATTCACCGATATGCACCGACTGAGCGGCCACCGCGCCGTCCAGCGTGTCAATCGACTTAATGATTTCCTCAATCGCGTCTGAAGTCCGGGCAACCGATTCCGTCTGGTCCCCGGTCTCATGCTCCATAACGTCAAGGCTGCCGTTTATCACTTGCAGGGAGTCTGAAGATTCGACGATAACCGTATTGAGCCGTTTGCCGGAAGCCACCGCTTTCAGCAGATGATCGTTGAGTTCGTCAATGGATTTGCGCAGGCCGTCCCGGATCAGGATGAGGGCCCGCTGGATATTGCCGATTTCATCGGTTCTGAACTTTTGAAACGTCACAGTAAAATCCAGATTCGCCAAGGCTTCCGCGACCCGTTCAAGCTCCCGAATCGGAACAGTAAGCATCCGGCGGGTAAAGATCACGGACAGCGCGGCCGCGCCCGCCAGCAGCAGCAGGCCGATGACGATCAGCCGGACAAGCATGACGCGGGCATCCGCGAATACTGTTTTAACCGGAATCGTGGACACCAGAATCCAATCGGTATTCGGGACAGCAGAAGAATAGATGAATACCGCCTTATCGATATGGGAAAACACCTGAGAACCAAGCACGCCATTCCGGTATTGTTCAAGCCCTGTTTCGTCAAAGAAGTTTCTCGCCAAAATCGCGCCCTCTTCCGGGTGGGTAACGAAAAGCCCTTCTTTATTTATAAGGTATAATTTCTGGGACTGAACGGACGCGCCCGACCGGAGCAGGGTTTCAAGAAAATCTATGGAGACATTTGCCGAAATAACCCCGATATCCCGCCGCCGGTCGTCATACACATTGGCTGATACTGAGATGGTGAACCGTCCGGTACTGGCCGAGCGGAACGGTTCGGTATAGGCCGCCCTGCCGGGGTTGGCCTTGGCGTTGAGGTACCAGGATCGCAGGGTATTATCCAGGGTATCCGGCGGGATCGTGCCGTCGTGGTAGACCATATACCCTCCCTCTTGATTCCACACCTGATTGTTGCTGCCGTAGAGGAGCCATACATCGGACTGCGCGTCCACAAACCGCTTGAATATACGCTCCAGGGCTTGGGTATCCGCCGGTTCTTGGGACATGACAGGCGCAACCCCGATGGCCGTATAGGTGATAAAATTTGCCCAGGCCCTAAACCGCTCCTGCACCTCATTCTGTACGCGGTTGATGGTTTCCTTGGTATTGACTTCGGTCTGCCTATAGGTGGTGGAATGGAGGTTGATAAAAAAGATCAATGAAATAGTCAGGGTAATAAACCCGACTATTGATAAACATACTGCGGTAAAAAGCGCCGCAAATGATTTTTTGTAAGTAACCATGATTATCTCCTTAATGATAATGCGGTGTGCAGAGGCCGGGAAGCGGGGCGGGGAATAGGAATCCGGAGATACGCGCGCTCATGCGCCCCTCGGGGCATATAGCAGTGTTTTTTTCAGTCATAAGGTGCTCCTATGAAAATTAGGGGAGGTATGCGCGCCCCGCGGGGCATCCCGGAACGGCTCCGGGATAGAAAAAATAGATAAAAAGTGGTGAATTCAAGCCTCATGTACTTGACACGGTGAGAACCGCCTTCATAGTTGTCGCGGCACAAGGGAAGTCTGCCCCGAGGGGTGTGGCTGGGCTTTGTTGGATTAGGGCTCATATCATAAATCAGCATATATGTATCATTACAAAATCAATAAAATTACTCTATTCATCCAAATAGAGTAATAACCTTATACTAGCTTTTAAGTAATGTCAACCAGGGATACCATCAGGGCAGGGCAAAAGCATTTAAACATGGATGCCGAAGGCGCGCTGCGTACGCTTGAACAGGCTGTCTGAACGCTTGGTGAGGGGAGCGGCCGGCGCATCATTCCGTCCGGGGCTGTCGGTATTGCCCGCACGCGTATGTTGACGCGCGTGCCAGACATGGTTTGGGTATCGGCATGACTCAGGAGGCGCATTGTTACGAAAACGCGCTTGCCGAGCGGGATACTCAAACAGGGATACAGATTGGGCGGCTCGTTTAAGAGCAAGGCGGACGCGCTGAAGGCCATAGACGAAGCTGTGTTGCTGTTTAACACAAAACGCCTCATCAGGTCCATTCCGCGGCTATCGCCGCATCAAATTTCTGTCAACCTATTCCAGGACTTGGCACTCTTCCCCGCTCCCCATTCCTAACTTCCAAAGCGCAGCGCATTGTGGAATACCTCTTCCCATCTTCGCTGAATCGCTTCTGCAGTGGCTTGTGAATCTTGTCTCCATTCAAGCATATTATACAGCTCTTCCCGGACAATAAAATCAAGCACATGGACCGCAGGGTAGCCGGCAAATTCCTGGATTCCATCCCCTCCCTCATATATGTTGTAGGCCTTGGAATAAAAAGAATCTCCTTTGAGATAATCCTCAAGGCCGTTCCCGCTTCCCGGCACCGCATGGGAAGCGGCGGCTAAAAACGGGCTTTTCATGGCGAGAAAGGAGATGAACGCCCAGGCTTTATCCTTGTGTTTGCTTTCCCGGGAAATACTGGCGTACCAGTTTGTTAAGCCGAACGCGGGCTTTCCTAAATAAACGTCAGGACCGGGAATGGTGGTAATACCGAAACCGGCGTCCCCCATCCGCTCCCGGACAATCTCGATATCCTGTACCGAAGCGATCATCATCCCGAGTTTACCGGTGATAAATTCCTCCAGCTTCTGTTCCCGGCTTTTTAGGAAGATATCCGGCGCAATCAGCCCTTCCATATAGAGGTTATCCAGGAACTCCAGGGTTTCAATCACCGAAAGGGCTGTGAAATTGGGTTTGCCTTGGTTTAGTATCACCGTACCGGAGGCCCAAATCCAAGAGTAGATATCCACATAAACCCCCTGAGGGTCTCCCTGGCTTAGGGACAGAGCCGTACCGAACCGGCCCGCGTCCTTATCCGTGATGGTCCGGGCATAATGCAGGAAATCGCTCCAATTTTTAGGGGGGCGATCAAAGCCCGCGTCCTTTAATACCTCGATATTGTAAAACAGGGGGGCCATGAATGAGACCAGGGGAAAGGCCCATTCATCATAGACTCTTTCCTGGCCATCGGTCTGTAAAGCAGGGATGAATTCGGATTTTTGCATATAGGGGGCCAGAGGTTCAAGCATATCATTTTGGATAAGCCCGTAGAGCCATCGCGGGTCCAGGGCAAGGATATCCGCAGAGAGGAAATTTTCAGTAAAACCTGCTATTTTATCATTGAGCCCGTTGAGGATCATATTCTCCATTTCATGATACGAGCGGTTATCCAACTGGATTTTAATCCCCGGGTTGATTTTTTCAAATTCCGCAATAATAGCGCTGAGGGTGTTCTGTTCCAGTTCATCCTGCCACCATTGGGAAAACACCAGGGTAACCGGCTTTTTTGCTTCTATCACTTTTTTTTTGCCGAACCTAACGGTGCTTCCTATGAGAAACACGATAATTGCCAACATAAAAAGCAGCTTATCCAAGTGGCATATACTCGTAATTTTTATTATTTCTATGATTTTCGCTTTTATAATTTTCATAATGATCTTCATTATAAAAGACAGACCTATTAAGTGCAAGTATTCACATACCTTCCCCTCTCTCTGCTTCAATTTTATATCTTAGCGCCCGAACAGTACAACTATATTTTAAAGCGTAGCCTATAAGGACGCCTTAGTAGGTATATGAAGGATTGTATCTATTCTGATATGGACAAATTAAACGAAGTCCGGGATACGGGCAAGCGGGCGGTTCCCTGCACTCCAAGCCCGCGCTCCCTGCCTCTGGACAAACAGCCCCGGGAAAAACTTATCCGTTCCGGTCCTGCCGCGTTGTCGGATCAAGAATTACTCGCGGTCCTCCTCAATGCGGGAATCCAAGGTAAGAATGTGACCGTTTTGGCCAGGGAATTACAGGAATGTTTAGACCGGGAAAAGGAAATTCCTTCGGTGAAGGAACTTTGCCTCATAGCCGGTGTAGGGAAGGCCAAAGCCTGCTCTGTGGTTGCTATGCTTGAATTAGGCAGGCGGCGGTGGGGCGCCGCGGGAACCAGGATCAAACATCCGCAAGATATATACGGCCTCATACATCATCACGCGAACCGCAGGCAGGAACGGTTTATCTGCCTTTCCCTGAACGGCGCCCATGAGGTTCTGGCGGTGCGGATTGTTACCGTCGGTCTGGTAAACCGGACCATTGTGCATCCCAGGGAAGTCTATGCGGATCCCATTCTGGATCGGGCTTCCGCAGTGATCGTTGCCCATAATCACCCTTCGGGACACCTTTTTCCTTCCCCGGAAGATGACGAGATTACCGGCCGCCTCAAATCCGCCGCAGAAATTTTAGGATTACATCTTTTAGATCATGTAATCTTTTCAGAGACCTCTTATTTCAGCTACCGCCAAAGCGGAAAATTGTAGCGGATAGAGGGGTCTGTGCTTACACGCCTCCCGGTCAACGGTCTATTGGATAAGCGCCTCTTCCCGATCCGCCAGGGTAACTTCCAGTTTGATCACATTGCCGTTGCGAAGAAGCTCCACCGCTACCTTTTCCCCAGGTTTGTTGTCTTCCAAAGCCGAATAAAGATCCGCTAAGGTTGCCGTTTTCATGCCGTCTACAGAGACGATGATGTCTCCCCCCAGATAGATCATGCCGGAATTATAACGCACCGGCTCGGCGCCTTGACGGATACCCGCCCGTTCCGCCAGGCCGTTCTGTCTGGTCCGGGACACCAGAAGGCCGGTAGTAACCGGCAGTTTTGCGTAGCGGACCAGAGCCGGAAAGAGCTGAACCACGGTCGCGTCGATCCAGCCTCGCCTGACCTTCCCATACTCGATGATTTCCGCCACCACCCGCTTGGCCGTATTCACAGGTACCGCAAATCCGATACCTACAGACCCGCCCGAGGTAGAATATATCATGGTGTTGATCCCGATCATTCTCCCCTGGGTATCCAGCAGGGGACCGCCGGAGTTGCCGGGATTGATGGACGCATCGGTCTGGATCATGTCCCGGATGATATGCTGCGGAGAGTTCTGAATAGGCCGCCCTAAACCGGAGACAATCCCCACCGTCAAGGTCCGCTCCAAGCCGAAGGGATTCCCAATAGCCAATACCTTCTGGCCTACCTTGAGATTCCCGGAATTACCGAAAGGCACTATCCGCAATTCTTTTCCCCGGGGAGGGGCGAATTTAAGCACCGCGATGTCGTTCTCCGAGTCGGTCCCTACCACGGTTCCCTCAAACTGACTGCCGTCGGCCAAATTGATGAATACCTTGTAGGCATTTTCTATCACATGGTTATTGGTTAATACATAGCCGCGGGTATCAATGATAGACCCTGATCCGGAACTTCCTTTCTGGGGTACCGGTTCCAGGAACCAGTTGATTGCCACGGTCTCTGTGGTGATATTCACCACCGCGGTATTAAGCTGTTCATAGACCGAGATATTTTCCCGTTCGGCCTCGGTATAGGGCTGTAGTTCTACAGTATTGATTTGTAAGGGCCTAGAATAGCCGGACCGTTCCTGTTCCGAAAGATCGGGAATTTCGGAGACCTTCCCGGCAGTTTGCTCCTTAGGCAGGGAATCCCTCAAAAATCTAAAGCCCGCCGCCAGCATGACTACGATGAGACCGCTTAACATGGAAAAAAAGACCACTTGTCCACGGCTATATAGTTTCATTGATCATTCTCCTAATTATTATTTTTGATGATGCATACATGTATATAATGAATATAATAGCAAAAAATTAATATAAATAAAAGGGGCCGCATTGCCTAAAAACTTTTCTAGCCGAAAAGGAGTTAATGACTAATAACCAAAACCTAGCCGAAATCAAACCGCTGCCGCCTCCACGAAAGGCTCGCGGCATCCGTCTCCAGTGTAAACTTTCGCGCGGTGGAGCCGCAAGAGCGCCGCAACCGCGCGGTTCAACCCCTCATTCAACCGCACCGGATGGTAAAGCCCCTTGCGCCTTTTCAGTTCCTCCTTGCTCTCAGCGCTCACATGAGGCGCATTGCCTAAAAAGTTTTCTAGCCGAAAAGGGGTTAATGACTAATAACCAAAACCTAGCCGAAATCAAACCGCCTCCGCTTCCATGGCGGGCTCGCGGCATCCATCTGTAGTGTAAACTTTCCCGCGGTTGAGCCGCAAGAGCGCCGCGACCGCGCGGTTCAAGCCCTCATTCAACCGCAACGGGTTGTAAAGCCCTTTGCGCCTTTTCAGCTCCTCCTTGCTCTCTTCACTGACCAAAGACGACTCCATAAGCCGCTGGTACGGCGTTTTCGGCGCTTTCTC
>JAITHW010000119.1 GCA_031279815.1 Treponema sp.
TCTGCACACTTTCGTGTGCGAGACTCTGGGGCGTTAAAAAGGGTATGTACCCTGAGTCAAATACCTTACCAAAACAACCATACCCCGTCCGCTCTGCCGCGGGGTTGGTTGATTTATCAAAAGGGGGGAAGGTTCTATGGGTTTAAGGATTGGCGAAGTATCAAAACTTTTGGATATACCGGTTGAGACAATCCGTTTCTACGAGGCTGAAAATATACTTAGTCCCTCCCGCGGGGCGGACAGCAATTACCGTATCTATGAAACCTGGGATATTTTCTTTTTGATGGCATGTATGAAATACAGAAGCCTGGGTATCTCTGTCAGGGATATTTCAAAAATCATCCACGCTGAATCTTTGGATTTTTTGCTGAAAAAAATAGATGAACGGCAGAAGAGCATACATGCCGAGATACAGTACAATACGCTTCTCTGCGAAAAAATTGAACAATACCGTTTAAGCCTTGAAACAGCCAGAATAAATGAAGGGAATTTCTGGTTCAAAATGATTCCTGAGCATTTGTATTTTATTATTATCAAAAGTCAGGGCGATCAATATGATGATTTTGACATGGCAAATTCTTCATTGTTTACCAAATGGGTACGGTTTTTCCCGTTTGTGGAAAGCACGGAACACATTTCGCTGAAAGATATACCGCGGCGGGACAGGATGAACCGTCATCAATGGTCGCTGACTGTTGAAAAAAAATATGCCGGTATTCTTAAAATTCCGGTCAACGATTCAGTACAGTCCTGCCCCCCGCAGCTTTGCCTCTGTACCATTGTTGATGCCGGCAAGAAAGGGGATTTATCCCTAAAGCTGCTCGATCCCGCAATGGAGTACCTGCAAAAAAATGAGTATAAAGTTTCAGGCGATATTGTCGGGAAAATACTGGTACGAATACATGAAGGGGCCAGCTTTCACCGCTATATAGAAATACAGATTCCGGTCAAAAAAATCTGACCCGCAGCCGTTTGACAGGATACGTATTCGGTCTTTTAGCAGCCTGTAGTTCCTTCAGGCTTTGCCGCTTTTGGGAAAGCAACGCAATGTTCCGTTACGCCCCGCGATGCCCGGAAAATCAGGCAAAGTTCCTGTTTTCCGTTTTTTTTCGCGCCTGAAATTCAAAATTTGAAGCAAAAAAAATTTCTTGACTCTACAGTTACTTCAACCTCTATAGTTTTTAGAAAGATCGCCAGAATGTCTTATAAGGCGTCTGGTAAACGAAGGAGGATTATATGAATACGGGAAAAACGTGGAGACGGTTTGTGCCGTTGCTGATGCTGGCTGTTCTTGTGGCGGTGGGGCTGGCCGCTGCCTGTGTTACCGGAGGCAGGGGCGTTGCTTCCGGTTCAGGAAGCGCGTTTCTTGAAGGTGTGTCCTGGGACGCCGAATACGACGTAGTGGTTATTGGCTTTGGCGGCGCAGGTTCCGCCGCCGCCATAACCGCCGCTGACGCGGGGGCAAGGGTACTGCTTCTGGAAAAGGCCCCCATGGGCGAAGAAGGTGGAAATACCCGGTATCCCTACGGGGCTACCCAAAAGATTGGCAACCGTGAACAGGGTATAACCTATTACAAGGCCCTCAGGGGAAAATTTGACCACCTGAGTGATGAAATGATCGAGTTTTTTGTTGATAATTCCATGACTATAGATGACTGGATTATCGGCCTTGGCGCGGATGAGGCAAAAACCAAAGGTTCCCGCAGGGGGGGAAGGCCCGAATACCCTGAATTTCCAGGAGGCGAAAGCATAGGGTCCTTTACCGTAGACGGAGAGGCATGGACCGGCTCGTACTGGAAACTGCTCCGCAAAAATATTATGGCCCGCTCTGATAAAATCCACATTTGGTATTCTTCTCCGGCAGTACAGCTTATTCAGGACAAAGACACCAGAATAATCCACGGCGTCAAAGCGGAAAACAGAGGCAAGACCTACAATATCCGGGCAATAAACGGCGTGGTTATGGCCATGGGAGGTTTTGCGTGTAACGATGAAATGCTGGAAAACTACACCCGCCTGGCAGATGCCTATTCCAAGGGCGCCCGGTACAATACCGGAGACGGCGTTAAAATGGCTATAGATGTGGGAGCCGATCTCTGGAATATGTCCACCCTTTCGGGGCCGGATGTCAACTTTGTTATTCCTGAAACAGGTATTGCCGCGGGATATTATTATACCCTTGCCGAACCCTTTCATCCCTTTACCGGATTTACCAGCAACAATGTCATCAATGTAGGCGGCGACGGAACAAGGTTCATGAATGAAGCGGAAGCGCCCCGGCATGGATATGTAGAAACGAGCGGTACATGGTTTCCCCTCCAGGTTCCACACGGCTCGTGGTGTGTCTTTGACGACACTGCCCGCAGGATAACGCCGCCGTATCTTTCATGGAGCCCTGATTTGTCGGAAGAAATTGCCAGGGGCTGGGTAATCAAGGCCAATACCATTCGGGAACTGGCGGAAAAAATGGGTATGGACTCCGTGGCCCTTACAAAGACCGTAACGGATTTTAACCGTTACTGCGCCCAGGGAAATGATCCTGATTTTCATGTAGACCCGAAATATTTAAAGCCCATTGCAACGGCGCCTTTTTACGCATTCCCCATAAAGGCAACCATCCTTAATACCCAGGGCGGGGCCAGGCGGAATGCCAAGTGCGAAGTCATGGATGTATGGGGAGAGCCTATTCCCCACCTTTACAGCGCCGGGGAATTCGGTTGCTTTATTCCCGATGTTTATCAGGCCGGCGGTGATTTGGCTGAAACTGCCATTACAGGCCGGGAAGCGGGCAAAAACGCCGCTCTTCCCAAAAATGACGTTCCCAGAGCCAGCGTTATGAGAAACAAGACGCCGGCGGATTTGCGGACTCCGTTACCGGTCTTTCCCGCAGGCCCCAATGAATATATAGGAACCGCCATGGGCATAAGCAACGAGATTATAGTCAAGGTAACGCTGGGCAGCGCCCAAAAGATAACGGATATCGCTTTCTTGTGGATACATGAAACCAGGGGGATTTCCGACCGGGCCATTGTTCAGGTTCCCCAGGCAATCATACGAGCCCAAAGCACCAATGTGGATACCGTTACCGGCGCTACTGTTACCAGCAAAGCAATTATCAATGCGGTAAATGACGCCTTAAGCAAGGCAAAATGAAGTTTTCAGCTTGACGCAAAGCGTCCCGGATTATCCGGGGCGTTTTGTGCCGGGAAGATGATTGGAAGGCCGGGGTTCTTCATTAGCCTTCAATATTATCCCTGTGAATATTGGGGATGTAGTAAAACCTGCATGCGAAGCGAACCGTCCAAATATCGGGGGCATCAATGAAGTTTTAATATATGTACTTGCCATTTGTATTCCCATTATTGGTTGTGAATATTCTTTTCCAAAATTTTCAGGCGTC
>JAITHW010000165.1 GCA_031279815.1 Treponema sp.
TCATCTGCGGTGGTTTTCTTGGCGTCCTTGCCGGCCTTGTTCTTGGACTCCGCGGCATCCCAGTCTTTGGGGAAATACGCGGGAGCCTGATTATCCAAAGCCTGTTTGCGGGACTGTTCGGCCCGGGCTATGGCCGCGTTGAGGGCTTTTGCCGCATCGTCCTTTTCTTTGGCCAAGAGGGACTGGCTCCTGCCGGATATCCAATCGTACGCATCCGCCGCAGAAATATAAAGCGCGGCCGCGGCTTTCATTTCATCGGCAGTGTCTTTCTTGGCGTCCTTGCCGGCCTTGTTCTTGGACTCCGCGGCATCCCAGTCTTTGGGGAAATACGCGGGAGCCTGATTATCCAGGGCTTGTTTGCGGGACCGTTCCATCTGCGCTATGGCCGCGTTGAGGGCTTTTGCCGCATCCTCTTGCTCTTTGGCAAGACGGGAATTGTTCTTTCTGACAATATCATCGTACCCGTCCGCCGCAGTGGTATAAAGCGCGGCGCTTGCTTTTATTTCGGCCGCGGTGGTCTTTTTTGCGTCCTTCCCGGCCTGATGCTTAGACTCCGCGTTTTTCCAGTCATTGGGGAAATAGGTTTGCCCCTCCACATCCAAAGCCTGCTTGCGGGACTGTTCGGCCCGGGCTATGGCCGCGTTGAGGGCTTTTGCCGCATCGTCCTTTTCTTTAGCCAAGAGGGGCCGGCTCTTACCTGTAATAGCATCGAAGGCGTCCGCCGCGGAAACATAGAGCGCGGTAGCCCCTTTGATGTCATCGGCAGTGTCTTTCTTGGCGCTCTTCCCGGCCCGATGCTTAGACTCCGCGTTTTTCCAGTCATTGGGGAAATAGGTTTGCCCCTCTACATCCAAAGCCTGCTTGCGGGACTGTTCGGCCCGGGCTATGGCCGCGTTGAGGGCTTTTGCCGCATCGTCCTTTTCTTTGGCAAGAAGGGGCCGGCTTTTGCGGGTAATTTCATCATAGGTATCCGCCGCGGAAACATAGAGCGCGGCGGCCGCTTTTATTTCATCCGCGGCGGTTTTCTTGGCGTCTTTACCGGCTTTGTTCTTGGACTCCGCGGCATCCCAATCCTTTGGGAAATAGGCTTGCCCGTTTACATTGAGGGTTTCTTTACGGGACTGTTCCGCCCGGGCCATAGCATCATTCAAGGCTTTCAAGGCGTCGTCTTTTTCTTTGGCAAGAAGCGGGCCGCTTCTGCCGGCAATATCATCGTACCCATCCGCCGCAGCATTATACAGCGCCGCGGCGGTTTTCATTTCGTTTAGGGTATCTTTTTTTGCATCATTACCGGTCTTATACGAGGACTCCGCGCTTTCCCAGTCATTGGGGAAATACACGGGGCCTTGATTATCCAAAGCCTGTTTGCGGGATTGTTCCGCCCGGGCCATAGCTTTGTTCAGAGCATTACCGGCATCTTCCTGATCTTTGGCAAAAAGGGGAACGCTCTTGCCGGCAAGCGCGTCATAGGCATCCGCCGCGGCGTTAAAGAGCGCGATCGCTTCATTCACGCCCCCGATGGTGTCTTTTTTCGTATTCTTACCGGCCTCATGTTTAGACTCCGCGCCTTTCCAGTCCTCAGGAAAATACACGGGCCCCTGCACATCCAGAGCCTTATTTCTGGCGTTTTCCGCCCGGGCCATAGCGGTATTTAAGGCATCCAGGGTATCCCTTCCCGGAGGCTGCTGATTAGGATCCGGTGCAGGCGAGGTTGCAGCCGGCTGCGTACCGGTTTCTTCGGCAGGCGGAGGAGTATCAACCGGTTTCGGCGCTCCGCCGCAGGATATAAGTAATACAAAAATAATAAACCTTAATAGAATAAAATTAATATTGTTATATTTCATAATAACTCCTTATCCCCTTGTTTGTTTAATCTGCTAAACCGTTACGAAGCAGCGTAACCTACAAGCATTTTCAGCATAACGCTGAAAGCATACTACTTTATAGTATAAAACATCGGCTGATTTTTATACTAGGTATCGCTTTATATGGCTTGGAAAAATTACATGGTTCGGTTATTGCCCCGGCTGTTTTCCTGCCGGTCTCTTCCAACGGAAAACGCGGCGGCATATACGGCCGCGTTTTTGAGCCGCCGGGCAAAGGCGCCGCGGCCGTTGTTATGCGCCGCTTGGTTTCAGCGGATTTCGGCGTTCATTAAACCTGGAGGCCGGCGCGGTATGGAGGGTATTTTTCAACCGGATATCCTCTTCGGCTGCCTGATCGCCGCCTGTGGTCTGCAATGCTTGAACATGGTTTCCGGTATCGGCCTTCAAAGCCGCGCCGCCATTCCTCCGCTATGAACATCAAGGGCGTAGCCCTTTAGAGGTTTAATACCCGCCCCTTGGGGCGCTTCATTGCTGGGGGCGCGGGGGATGTGTTCCCCCGCATACGCGAAGATTTCAAGGAGAAATCTTCGATACCGCAGGGCTTGCCCTGCGGTTCTTCATTTACCGCCGCCTGATAAAAACCGCTTGCCTATAGGGGATGCCGCATACTCATCGGGGGTTCCAAGAATAACCTGTTCCCCTTGTACGTGGAGGATCCGGCTTGCATAGGCAATCGCGGTTTTTATGTCGTGAGAAACCATAACCACCGCAATCCGGCTTGCCCGGTTCAGCTCCTCGATCAAACGGTACAATTCGCTTGTTGCCAAAGGATCAAGACCTGCGGCGGGTTCATCGAGCAGCAGCAGCTTCCGGGCCGCGCAGAATGCCCTGGCGAGCAATACCCGCTGCTGCTGCCCGCCGGACAATTCCCGGTAACACCTGTTCCGCAAGGCCCCGATCCCCAGCCGGTTCAGGTTTTCTTCCGCGGCCTGTTTATCCGACCGGGAGTAAAAGGGCAGCATTCCCCGGCTCCCCTGCCGTCCCGACAGCGCCACTTCGTAGACCCCCGCGGGAAAATCTTTTTGCGCGGCTTTATACTGGGGAAGATAGCCGATCTCATTTGTTTTGAGACCCTCCCCAGGCATGATCTTGCCCTGCTGCGGCGGGATAAGCCCCAACAGCCCTTTCAGCAAAGTGCTTTTGCCGGAGCCGTTTTCCCCGGCTATACAGAGATAATCTCCGGTATGCACCTCAAGGTTGACGCCCTGGATAACCGTATTCCCCTCATAGCCGAAGGCTGCGTCCCGGCAGGTGATGAGGGCCATTAGCGCAACGCCTCCTTCAGGCTACTCGCGTAAAATACGATTGCCCCTGCCAAAAGCGGTGTTCTTGGTTTCATGCTAAAATCCTCCCTATAAATAGTGATTGCGGTTTTTTATGGAGGGAAATCAGGTATTGAGCCGTACTTTCAAGCCTATGGGGGTTACGGGAGAGAGCAGCAGGAAGGGTTTGGAGACGGCAAAGATGAAGGTCAACCATACCGCTAAGAAAAGGCCCGCTCCGGCAAGGCTCAAATTTTTGAGCGGCTTCTGAGCGCCCCGGATCTGAATACAAACCGGACAATCCTTCCCCAGGCAGTCATGACCGGGATTGGTATAGACAAAAGCCCCGGAAGAGATCACGGCCCCGAAAAGTCCGCAGAACAAGAAGAAAAGCAGGATTTTCTTGAAACCATGACCGCCGGATATGCTCATAGGTATACTATATCATATAGAACGATTTTGCGCTATAGGGAACAGGCGGCCGGTTTCAGTTTTAGAATAAGTACGGATTTAACGCGGTTCAGCGCGGTATTGCCGGTATTTGTTGGATCGCATATATTTTCAGGAGGGAACTATGTACGGCGTATGGCTCAGACAGGCGCAAAAGAGCGTGAAGGAATTAGCCGAGGAGGTATCGGTGAATCCCTATGTGGTGGATGAGACCCCTGCTTATGCGGTGGTTTATAAGCCGCCGCGGATGCATTCGGTTCCCCTGAAGAGCGATGCGGGGCGGCGGAACAAGACCCTTCTGGATTGGTGCGCGGGCCTTTTCCCGGAGGTTCTGACTGTGCAGGGGAAGAATCCCTGGGAGGGGGGCCTGCTTCATAGGCTTGATTATGAAACCAGGGGATTGGTTCTTGCGGCGAAAACCCAAACCGCTATGGATGTCTTGGGTTTCCAGCAGGAAGCGGGGCTTTTTATCAAAGCATACAGCGCCCTATCGGTTCCTCAAAAAACTTTACCTGTACCGGGATTTCCCCCTAGACCTCGGATACCCGGGCTCCCCTTCGGCATTGAAAGCGCCTTTCGGGCCTTTGGTCCTGGACAAAGGGCGGTGCGGCCTGTGGCGCTATCCTGCCTGCGCGTTTCTGATTCCTCTATAAAAAAGCGGAGCAGGCGGCCTGCCCTAGACCGGGACCAAGCCTATCGCACCGAAATCCTGGAAAAGCAGGGGCTGGGAACTTATACCTGTTTTCACCTCCAGATTAAACGGGGCTTTCGGCATCAGATCCGCTGTCACTTGGCATGGCTGGGATTTCCCCTGCTCAATGATGCGCTTTACGGAGGCGTATCCGAGGATGGGGTTCCCCCGAGGGAAGCCGGTTTTGCGCCTTTAGCCCTCATTGGCCGCTCCGTCTCTTTTTACGATCCGGTTTCAAAGCGGCCCCGGCAATACGTTGTTCCGGGTTTTCCCGATCTTTTCCTTTAATGAAAGATCCGCTCAATCAATGAAAACGCGCGGTCGTTATTTTATCCTATCAATGATGCTGATATCGAAGAGCAGTTCCCGTTTTACTTCGCAGGAGGAATAGGTCTGGCCGATCATTTGCAGGAGGTTCTCCAGGGCCGCGTTGCCGATCTCCGCAACAGGCTGGGAAATAACCGATACCGGATACTTTAAGTAGTCGAGCCACCGGTTGTCATCGTAACTGATAATTTTCAGCCTTTTCTGAATCTCCTCAGCAAGATGTTCCAAAACCTCTATTACTTCATAACAGATGCTTGAAGTGGCGCACACTAGCCCGTCGAACCGGCCGTCTCCAATAAACCGTTTAATGAGCGGGTAGGAATCCTCTTTATGATAGCTCAGGGAAAGGACCTGGGGAACCGCGGACTCCTGCAACTCTACCAGCGCCGCCTTGTATCCCAAAATCCGCTGCTTTATGGTATAAACTGAACCGGAATATCCGATAAAACCAATATATTTGCACCCTTTTTCAAACAGGTATTGGGTTCCCAGGTAGCTGCTCCTGAAGTTGTTGATTCCTACAAACAAAAATTTATGAGATTCATACTGCCGATCTATCAATACCAGAGGGATGGATAGGCGTTGCAGGATCTGGGGGATGTGATCCGCTTCCACCGGCGCCAACAGCAAACCCCGTACGTCCCGTTCCAGCAGAATAACGATGTTTTTCTCCTCTTTTTCCGAGTCCATTTCAGAATCGCAGAAAATGATCGATATGCCGTAATCCGCGGCCACCGATTCGATTGCCTTGATCATGGCGGTATAGTAATCTTCCCGTGCGTCCGCCAGAATAACCCCGATAGAAATGAGTTTCCCCCCGTTGGCCTTATGCCTTGACGCGCAATAGTTCAGTTCTTTTATTGCCTGTAAAACCGCCTCCTTGGTTTCCTTGCTTACATGTCTCGTTTTATTGATCACATGGGAGACCGTGGTAATTGAAACTCCCGCTTGCAGCGCCACATCTTTCATGGTTTTCATAATTAAGAATAATATGACTGTTATGATAAATACGCAATCGAAAGATACTGTTTGCGCAAATTTTCCTAATCATAAGGGTAATATAGGCCATATATTCATATAAAAAATACTATTATAAAGTATACTTGCGTGTTGTTCCTATTTTTATGCTCTAATTAATATTAAAAATTAGAAAAAAAATTTAAAATATGCGCAAAATTTTAATTGACATGCGCAATATAACATGGGATACTTTTGTTATGGCAAACGCGGTCTTCCTTGAATTAAAGAATATCACCAAGGCTTTTCCCGGAGTTCTGGCGCTGGATAAGGTCAGTTTTTCAGCCCGCCTGGGGGAGGTACACGCTTTATGCGGCGAAAACGGCGCCGGTAAATCGACTTTGATGAAGATCATCAACGGCATCTACAAGGCCGATGCCGGGGAGATTCTCATTGAAAACAAGCCGGTTATGATCCAAAACCCCAAGGACGCCCGGAAACGGGGAATCGGGATGATTTTTCAAGAATGCGCCTTTGTACCGGAAATGTCCGTGGCGGAAAGCCTCTTTTTGGGAGATCTGCCGGTGGGCGCCTTCAAACGGGTCAACTGGAAATACATCTATAAGGAGACCGAAGCGCTTCTGCGCAAAGAAGGGCTGCTTGATAATCCCCGGCTTATCGACGGGATTCACACGAAACTGAAATATCTCACCATTGCGGATATTCAGATGCTCGAAATCCTCAAAGCCATCTACCGGGATTCTCAGGTGATCATCATGGACGAACCGACCTCTTCAATCGCCAAAAAAGAGGCCGACGATCTCCTACAGAAAGTGATCGACCTGAAGAACCGGGGGAAGAGCATTATCTATATTTCCCACAAAATGGAAGAACTCTTCAAGATTGCCGACCGGATCACCGTATTCAGGGACGGCAAGGTGGCCGGAGCCGATGACGCGGCTCATCTGAATATCGACAAAGTGATTACCATGATGGTCGGACGGGAGTTGAGCAACGACTATCCCAAGATTACCGCCCCCATTGGGGATGAACTGCTGCGGGCCGAGAAGCTGGCTCGGATTGGGGTGTTTTCCGATGTGAGTTTCACCCTGCATGCCGGGGAAATTGTGGGCTTTGCAGGGCTTGTCGGCGCAGGACGTACCGAAGTGGTCAGAGCTTTAAGCGGGCTGGATCCGATTGACTCGGGCAGGGTGGTTGTACGGGGAAAAGAGATAACCGTTAAAAAGGTGTCCGATAGCGTTGCCCAGGGCATTGCCATGTGTTCGGAGGATCGCCGGCGTTACGGTTTGGTGCTGATTCGGAGTATCCGGGAGAACATGGGACTGCCCAATCTCAAGCGGTATATCTATGGAGGATACCTCCATAAACCCAAGGAGCAGGCCGAAATAAACGAACAGTTTCAGAACCTGCGGGTTAAAGCCCCTTCCGCCGAAGTACCGGTGGGCACCCTCTCCGGGGGCAATCAGCAGAAGGTTGTCCTCGCCAAATGGCTTATCAAGGACCCGTCGGTGCTCATCCTTGATGAACCGACCCGGGGCATTGACGTGGGGGCAAAATATGAAATCTATAAACTGATGTCCGATATCATTAAAGACGGCCGCAAAGGGATACTCATGATCTCCTCTGAAATGCCGGAACTCCTGGGCATGTGCGACCGTATTTATGTAATGGCCAAGGGCAGAATCGCCGCGGAAATAAAGCGGGAACAGTTTTCCCAGGAACTTATCATGCAGTATGCCACCAGCACATTGAAAACAGGGGTAACCCGAGAGAGCGCATAAGGGGGATGACTATGAAAAACATAACCGGGCCGAAAATTTCGGCGTTTTTGAGCAAATACAGTATCTTTGTTATTCTCGTAGGGGCTTTTATTGCCAGCGCCCTGCTGAACAGGAACTTTGTGTCTCCCACCAATCTCAGCAACATCCTGAAACAGAATTCTATAGTTACCATCCTTGCCTTCGGCGAAACGATCCTGATTATCGCGGGCCTTATCGATCTTGCCAACGGCGCGGTGCTGGCCCTGGCGGGGGTCTTGTCCGTGGCCTTTTATAAAGCCACCGGTTCCATGCCCCTCGCGTTCTGTCTGGGTCTTTCCGTCGGGGTACTCTGCAACCTGGTAAGCGGTTTCTTGGTAAGTTTCTACAAGACCCCGCCCTTCATCGCCACGCTGGCGGTGATGACCATGTCCCGCGGGCTGGTCCTGCTGTATACCGCGGGGCAGAGTATCTATCAGATAGGCAATTTTATTGTTCTGGGACAGGGTTCCTTATTTTGGGTTCCGATTCCCATTCTCTTTATGGTTCTTATCCTGCTTTTAACTTGGTATATTTTGAACCATTCCCGCCTGGGGCGTTCTCTCTATGCCGTCGGCGGCAATGAAGAAGCGGCAAACGCGTCGGGCATCCAGGTGTCGAAAACGAAATTCGCCGCCTATGCGATTAACGGTGTTTTCGTGGGCCTTGCGGGAGTTATCTTCATGTCCCGGAATAACGCGGGACTGCCCGGGGCCGCGGTCGGGTATGAGTTTGAAGCCCTGACCGCGGCGGTCATCGGGGGCACCAGCTTTTCCGGCGGTATCGGAACCGCCATGGGAACCTTGGCCGGGGCGTTTATCGTGGGTATTCTGAACAATATTATGAATCTTATTGGAGTCAACTCCTATGTCCAGCAGATCGTCAAGGGGGTTATCATAGCCCTGGCGGTGATAATGGACATCCGGGCAAAAAATAACCGGTCCCGGCCTAAAGAGTTGCCCTCTGAAACAGGACAGCACGGCGGCGCCTTGGCGGGCAAGAAAGGCTGAAATTGCCCGCTCCCGCAGACCGCAGCCTCTTAGGGGTTTCGGGGATTTCTAAAGAGTTTAAGCACCTGGTGCTTAATATATTTATATTTTTTGGAGGAATTTATGAAAAAATTTATGATTACCGCCTTGGCTTTGGTCCTGCTGGGCGGCCCGGCTGTGCTTTTTGCCGGAGCCAAACAACAGCCAGGAAAGAAACAGGTGGTGTATGTTGCCAGAGCGCAGGCGGATCTGTTTGCCGCATGGCTTGCCAATTCGATCAAGGCCGAAGCGGCAAACTATCCTGATCTACAGGTACAGGTGGTGGACGGCCAGGCTGACGACGCGAAGCAGAACGCCGCGATTGAAACCGCCATTGCCAACAAAGCGGCGCTGATTATCATTCAGCCCAATGACAGCGAGGCCCAGAAGCCTTCTATCCGAAAAGCTGTGGACGCAAAGATTCCGGTTATCCTGACCAATCCCCGTGTGCCGGACCAGGCCGTCATGGCGGTTACCAACAGCGTGGACGCGGACCCCTACGAGCAGGGAGCGGTGGTGGCCCGGTTTGCCCTAAACCAGGTTCCCCAGGATGCAAATGTCGTGGTACTCAGAGGCCCGGACGGTAATATGCATTCGGTGGAGCGCCGCCGGGCATGGAAACAGGAATTCTTTGATAAGCGCCCCGACATTACCATCGTTGCCGAAGATTCGGGCCACTGGAACAAAGACGAGGGGATGCGGTTCATGGAAGACTGGATTCAGGCCTATTCCCAGATCGACGCGGTGATTTCCATGAATGACAATATGGCCATGGGCGCCATTGAAGCGGTGAAAGGGAACGAGCAATTCAACAGCCTTTTGGTTTACGGGGTTGACGGAGACGCCGCGGCCGCGCTGCTGATTGAAGAAGGCCGCATGACCGCCACCGCTTTCCAGAATGCCGAAGAACTGGCAAAGAAAAATATGCAACTGGCCAATGATATCCTGACCGGCAAGGTAACAGGGGTGGTCAACACTGATATTGTGTGCCCTCTGTATACCAAGGATAACATTGCGGAGCTTATCGCTATTCATAAAAAAACCGGCGCGCTAAAATAAGCTGATGATGATAAAGCCGTTTCCGAATGCCGGAAGCGGCTTATGTGTTTCAAAAGGCGCATAATACCAAGGAGCATATATGAAAGCACTGGTACTTGAATCGGTCAAAAAACTAAGTGTCAGGGATTATCCGATTAATGAGACGGCGGGGCCCTATGACGTGAAAATTCAGATAAAAGCCTGCGGTATCTGCGGCAGCGATATTCACTATTATCTGGAAGGGGCTATCGGGGACTTCGTGGTCAAAGAACCTATGATTCTGGGGCATGAGGCTGCGGGGATTATCCTGGAAAAAGGGGAACAGGTGAACCATCTGGCCGTAGGAGATTTAGTCTGTATGGAACCGGGAATTCCCTCCGCGTTTTCCCCGGAAGCGTTGTCAGGCAATTATAACCTGGACCCGGATGTGGTGTTCTGGGCGACCCCGCCGGTACACGGCTGTCTGCGGGAAACCGTGGTACACCCGGCGCGGTTCTGTTTCAAGCTCCCCCGGGGACTGAGCGCGGCGGAAGGGGCCATGATGGAACCCTTGGCTATCGGGATTGAGGCCGCCAAAAAGGGGCGTATCACGCCCGGGGACACCGCCCTGGTGATTGGGGCGGGCGCCATCGGCACCTTGGCGGCGGTTTCCGCGTCTGCCGGAGGGTGCAGCAGGGTTTTTATCTCGGATGTTAAAGAGGAAAAACTCAGCATTGCCGGTTCATATCCCAATGTGGTTCCCATCAATACGGGCAAAGCGGATCTGGCGGATACCGTTATGAAAGAGACAGGCGGACGCGGGGTTGATCTTATCATCGAAGCATCAGGAAGCCCCAAGGTATATCCCGGCTTTTTCAGATGCGCCAAGCGGGGGGGCAAAGCCGTACTGGTGGGTATGATGAACGGCACGGTACCCATTGACGTAGCCCTGCTTCAAGGGCGGGGGATTAGTATTGAAACCATATTCAGGTATACCAATGCTTTTGATCGGGCTGCGGCTCTGGTGAGCGCCGGAAAGATCGACATCAAACGGCTCATCAGCAAGACTTTTGCCTTTGCCGATGCTGTTGCGGCTTATGAGTACGCTGCGGCGGGACATCCCGATGTGGTAAAGGTAATGATAGAACTGGCTTAACAGGCGGCAGCAGGGGGTACATGGTGGATTTAGGATTAGAAAACAGGCTGGCGCTGATCACCGGCAGCACCGTGGGTATCGGACTTGCGGTGGCGGAAGAATTCCTCAAGGAAAAAGCAGGGGTGATCATCTGCGCCCGAAATGGAGAACGGGTGGAAAAGACGGTGAAGGATTTCAAAACCGCCTATCCTGATGCACAGGTCTACGGCAAAAACTGCGATGTTTCCAAGTTGGAGGATATTGAAAGCCTGGCCGAGTATATTAAGACCTTGGGAGGGGTTGACATTCTCATCAATAATGCGGGTACCGGTTCGGAAGAGAAGAGCATGACCGCGCCGGACGAGAAATGGTATCATTACTGGGACCTCCACGTCATGTCTGCAGTCAGGCTGTCCCGGATGCTGGTCCCTCTGATGAAAACCCGCTCCGGAGAAGGGGTGATCATCAACACCACTTCCATGTGCGCGACTCAGCCATTGTATTACGAACCGATTTACAATGTAACTAAGGCCGCGTTGAATATGTATACCAAATGTTTAGCCGATGAACTCATCAAAGACAATATCCGGGTCTTATCCGTAGCGCCGGGACTGGTGCTGACTCCGGACTGGTACAAAACGGCAGGAATTTTAAGCGAAAAAGAGGGAATCACGGTGCAACAGTACTTTGACAATATTGCCCAGGCCATGACTCCTATAGGCCGGTATGCATCTGCTGAGGAAGTGGCGAAACTCTATGTGTTTTTCGCCTCCAAACAGGCAAGTTACTGTTTGGGCACCACCTTCCATATTGATGCAGGAGCGATTAAGACTTTGAATTAAAAGCCGGCAGGACCGGTACGGATTAATTTCAAAAAAGGCAGATATAAGGTTGAAAGCATTCGCTGCTTTCAACCTTTTCGCTGTGGAAGGCTCCCTATTTTATAACATCTACCCGCAGGGCGTCCTTTAAGGTATTAGCCATAGGGGCAAAGGTTGCAAAGCTAACCAGTCCCGATATAGCGCCCCCCAGTATGGGTATTATCTTGCTGATACCTTTGGAAATTCCCTGTTTTGCAAGATTGGCCCCTAAGCGGATGGCTACCTGTTTAACTATTTGAGGCACTCCCGCTTTTACCAGCATAACTTTGGGAAGCTTTTTGACCGCCGCGTCTTTGGATAAGGTTTCGGACAGAGGCTTAAACACTTCGCTGGCCTCTTTCGCGCCGCTCATAATCCCGATTAAGATCGTCAGCATAGAGAGAAAGTCTTCATTGTCTTCTCCTTGCAGATCCGGCCAGCCATAGATATAGGCTAATTTTTGGGCTATTACGATCACATGCCAGTAATACTGGGCTAAATCCGCAGGGATGGTTCCCACCATGGCGAGTCCTCCGGGAAGTCCCGCCAGAAATGAAGTGCCGGTTACAATTGCCGTATGATCCCGTATTTCTTTATCGGCCGCTTTATCCAACACATCCACAGGTATCCCCGCCTTTCCCGGCCCCGCATCGAGGATCCTTGCCAGTTCATCCTGATTAGACCCGCTCAATCCTTTGGTAAGAAACTCATTCCTATCGACCTTTGCTCCTGGAAGTTTCAGCGCCGCATCCAGAATGCCATACCATATACCACTGCTTTCTTTTTCTTTTTGTTCTTCCGCCATAGGATAACTCCTTAAAAATAAGTATTGTCTCTTAACATATAAAATCAGGAGGCATACCGCTTAGGAAGCCATATTCCGGCCATCATCAGCGATAACCCTTTTATTATATTATCTTTGCTTTGCCGATACCTGTCAATACGAAAAATTTTAAGATAAATCACAGTATGAAAAAAGCAATAAAACCGTTCTGAAAAAATTACCCCCGCAGGGGCAGCACCGATTCGGGGGGAATGAAAAGCTGTTCCGGCAGGCTCCGCACAAGGGAAGGGCTGTACTTCCACCATAACTCTTTCCGTTCC
>JAITHW010000229.1 GCA_031279815.1 Treponema sp.
CCATCCCAGATGGCTGATCCGCTACACCGGTTGCCCCGTCCGCCGCGCCTGCCGCGCAAAGCCCGGCAGGGCGTATAGGTTTGAAGGAAAAAAGTAAAAAAACGAGAAAAAAGATGAAAAAAGGGTGAATTCGGGGCACTAGGTACTTGACACCATGAATCTTGTGTGGTATAATTCTAGTATTTAGTCAAAGTCTGCATCGGCGTGTAGTTTATCATAACAGAATTTATATCCCGGTTTTGCCTAAATTTCAACCATTAGATTATAAAAATACATCTAATAGAGAATAAATAGAAAAAAACCGCCGTGTTAATCTGCGGACTTTTTCTATCCTTACCGGATATGCCGTAAAGCCCGCGCCTAAAGGCGCGGGGCAGATGAATTGAGCCTTGCAGTATACAGCGGCTTGAGGTATACTGCTAAATATGAAGTACAAGTCAAACAACAACATTGAGAAGCAGATTGCCGGCGCTCTGGACAAACTCGTATTTTTTGTCGACCGTAGGCGGCGCGCCGCTTGCGGTGGTAAAACAATATATTGAAAACCAGAAGAACGTATAACTGAAAACAAAGAATGGAAATAAGGCGAGGCTTAAAGCAGCGCGGCTGTACGAGCGTACCGTCAATCGGGGAGTTTATCCGTCAAATAGCCTATGGGGAGTTCATGTAAGACCGTCGCAAGATGGCGGCGAACATTGAACCAAGAATCACCCGCCTTTAGGCGCGGGGAGTTGTCAACTCTAACAAAAAATTGGTGTATGATACGGCTTATCCAAAGGAGTAACTATGAAAACAACATTAAAGGTTGAAGGGATGTCCTGTGAGCATTGCGTTAAACATGTAACCAACGCATTGAAAGGGACCGCGGGGGTGAAATCCGTAGAGGTAAGCCTCAAGGAAAAGACCGCCGTGGTAGATCATGAAAACGAGGTAAGCGCGGAGGTTTTGAAAAGCGCGGTGATCGAAGAAGGGTACGAAGTGGTGTGATACGGGGGAAAGGCGGAATCTTTCCCGGTATTCGCAGATTTTACCCAAAAGCACCGTAAAGCCTCTGCCTAAAGGTATAAGGCGCAAAAAATCCACAAGGATTTTTTAGTTGATGGCTTGTCATATCATCCTCCCTGTGATATACTTATAAACGTACCGTGGGACACACGGGAATCTACGTTTGTGGAGATACAGTAAGACCGGGGAGCATGACTAGCACTACCGGTAGCAGGTTGAAGCAAGAATTCCCCGCCTTTAGGCGTGGGGATTGTCAAAGAGGTCAACCAGCGGAAGTGTCAAGAAGACTTTTTGCCGGCTAAGATTCCGCCTTTCCCCTTCCCGTTTTTATATTAGTAATGAAAAATGGCAGCGATTAGTATAGGCCGGTATATCTTTTTGATATGTGCGGCGCTGATTTTATCGTATACCTCTTGTTCAAAATCCGGCGCCCGGAATAGTTCCATGGAGGATCAGAATGATGGGCAGCAGACGGCTCAAACATACCGGCCCGATCCGGTTGCCCGGTATGTTATTGAAGAGGATACGGAGCAGATTTTGGATGATTCTCTAGGGCACATTCTTGGAGACGCGGAAATCCCGGAGCAGCTTTCCTGGAATATCCTCCGTACCGCCGCCCAGGGGCCTTCCTTTATTATGGACCTGTTGGTCGTTTTGCAGGGAGACCCTTATCTCAGGGTTCTGGTAGATAAGGGACACGCTCTGCCGGCAAGTTATGAGCCTCAAGATTTAGTGGAACTTACCGGCGGTTCCTACGCCGTGAGCCGCCGGGGTCTCCTGTTGCGCGGATCCGCGGCTCTCGCCCTGGAAGAAATGGCCGCCGCGGCCAAAGCCGATGGCGTAACCCTTGCGGCGTCTTCCGCGTACCGCCCTTATACATACCAGGAAACGGTCTATGCCCGGAATGTCCGGGAATCTGGACAGGAAACCGCAGATCGGGAATCGGCCCGCCCCGGGCATAGCCAGCATCAGCTTGGCCTGGTGGTGGACTTCGGTTCTATCGACGATTCCTTTGCCGAAACAAAGGCGGGCCGTTGGATCTTAGCCAACGCAAGCGGTTTCGGCTGGTCTCTCTCTTTTCCTAACGGATATGAGGAGGTTACCGGCTACCGTTGGGAAAGCTGGCATTACCGGTATGTAGGAAGAGAACTCACCTACTTCATCGACACCTATTTTGATGGGATACAGCAATATGCCTTGCGGTTCATCTATGCCTGGGAAAAAGCAGGAGGTTTATCCGGTTCGCCGTAAAACCCCGTTAGGATGGGGCAGTTGACAAGTCCCCAGGTATGATCACGGCTCGCTATCGACCGGATTCCGTCTTAGTTTCTTCAGTTCCAAAAAGATCATTACGCCGGTTAATAAAAATGAGAACCCGTCCGCTACAGGCTGGGCGGCAATCACCCCCCAAAGCCCCCAGAATCTGCCGAAGAGAAGCATACAGGGAATGAGGACGATGCACTGCCTGAGCATGGAAAGAAAGATGGAAATTTGCGGGCGCCCTGTGGCTACAAATACGTTGGCGGATACGACTTGGAAACCGATGGTAGGCAGGAGGAGCATGGATATCCGCATTGCCCAAGGAGTAAAACTAAGCAGCGCGGGGCTGCCGTTCGGCGTAAAGAGCGCCGCCAGCGTATGGGGAGCTATTTCGACCGCAAGAAAGCCCGCAATACAGATCCCGGTAGCCGCAAAGACAGCCCGCAGGTAAGCTCCTAATACGCGGCTGAATTTTTTTGCGCCGTAATTATAGCCCAAAAGAGGCTGGACCCCTTGATTAATGCCGAACACGGGCATCAAAATCAGCATGGTTATGGAGATTACGATGTTCATTCCCGATAAGGCTATATCTCCCCCATTGGCAACCCCCAAGGCTTCCGCGCCGTACCGGGCCATACCGGCGTTATAGAGGAACTGGACTCCGGACATGATAAACTGCAGCAAGAATTGGGCCGAACCAAAGGCCATGATCTGTCTGATTATGCTCAGGGACGGTTTAAAGGTTTTCAGCCGCAGCCTGACGGCCGCTTTTTTGTTTAGATTAAAAGACAGTATCCATATCCCCGATGCAAACTGGGAGATAATGGTCGCCCAGGCGGCTCCCTCCACGCCCCACTGGAAAACAAAGATAAAGATGGGGTCCAGGAGCATATTCATACCCGCGCCGATGAACATCCCGATCATGCTTATCATGGGAAAGCCCTGCGCTCGGGTGCAATGGGAAAAACCGAAACTCAGCATGAAAAAGACCTGCCCATAGAGGATGATCCGGAAATAATGGCGAGCGTAACCGAGGGCTTCGCTTCCCTCCTGAGCGCCCAGAACAGAGATAATCGGCTCAAGAAAGATAAGCCCCAGGGTGATCCCCGCAAGCCCCAGGCTTAACAACAGGAAAAAACAATGGTTCAAGGCGTTTTCCGCTTCTTCCCGCCGCCCCTGGCCGAGACGCATGGATATCATGTTTGCCGAACCGAAACCGAAAAGCATGGCAAAGGCCATGCTTATGGTCATCAAGGGCAGGATCAGGGATAAGCCCCCCAGGGCCGCCTCATTTACCCCCCGGCCTACAAAGATCCGGTCTACCACATTGTACAGGGCATTAACCAGCATACCCACGATGGCCGGGATAGAGAATTGCAAGAGCAGTTTCCCCACCGGCTCCGTACCTAACCGTGCCGCGGCATCCGGGCGGCCCCGGGCCGGTTCATCAGACGTTTGAGTATCCGGTTTTATATCAGACAAATCAACACCCTCTTTACATTCGGATAAGGAGCGCCCGCGCCGGCCCGCCCTATCCTCTAGTGTGCGGGATTATCCCGCACTTTTTCAATCGCATTCAAGACGGCTTGCCGTACACTTTGGGCATAAACTTCATCATTCATAGCTTCGGAAGCGTAAAGGGCGCCCAACAGGGAAACCCGGTACAGGGGTTTTACCGCATTTAAAGCCATAGCCGCCATATCCACCACACATTCATTACAGCGGCAAGTTTCATCATCATAGGTTGCAAGCTGCTTTTCAAGTTCATCGAAAACCAATTTTTCCGCTTCATTTTTCAGAAGTTCAAAATCGTACTTGTCGGTTAATGCCATTATTTTCTTCTCTAAAATTATTATTGATTGTTATCGGTATTATCGGTATTTTTTATTAAAGATACAAATTTTGCAAATTTTGACCGCAACAGCAGGTTAATGGTTCCTACAGGGCCGTTCCGCTGTTTTGCGAGGATAAGGTCCCGCTGAATCCCCTCTTCATTAGCCTGTTCCGCTGAATCCCTGTCGGATTCCCGTTTTCCATGCAGGAACATAACCACATCCGCGTCTTGTTCAATAGCCCCGGATTCACGAATACTGGAAAGATTCGGCTTATCCTTTTCAGCCTCCCGGGTAAGCTGGGAAAGGGCCACAATAGGAATATCGAGTTCCCGGGCCAGGCTTTTAAGGGATCGGGAAATTTCGGCGATCTGTTCGTGCCTTGGAAGCCGGAAATTTTCCGAAGTTATCAGGGTTAAGTAATCGATGAAAATGATCTCCACTTTCTGCTGCGTTCTGAGCCGCCGGGCCTGAGCCCGGAGGTCCAGGAGCTTCATGTTAGGCATATCCATGATATAAAGAGGGGCCTCATAGATATTACCCGCGGCTTCCAGCAGCCTCTGAAAATCTTCTTTGCTCAGAAAACCGGTCCTTATGACATTGGAATTAATTCCGGCTTCTGCGGAAATAATTCTCAGCATAAGCGCCAGATCGGACATCTCCAGGGTAAAAAAGCCGGTGGGGATCTTTTTTTCAATGGCAATATGAGTGGCCATGGTTAACGCCAAAGCGGTCTTCCCCATAGAGGGGCGGGCGCCGATGACGATGAGTTCAGAGGCTTGAAAGCCCGCGGTCAATTTATCCAGATCGTCAAACCCGGAGGGAATCCCGGTAATATTCTTTTTTAAATCATAGAACCGCTCAATGACTTCTATTGTCTCTTTAACGATTTCCCCGGCGCTTCTAAAACTAAAGGTTTGGCGGTTATCGCTTAAATCAAACAGCTTCTGCTGGGTTTCTTCCAAAATGATCCGGGATTCCTGAGATTCGTCAAAAGACTGGGCGATAACCTCATTAGAAACCCGGATCAAGGCCCGTTTCAGGGAATAGCTCTGAACGGTCTGAGCATAATATTCGATATTGGCGCTGGAAGGCACCACATTGGTCAGGGAAGCCACATAGGCGGGACCCCCTACCTCATCAAGTTTTCCGTTTTGCCGGAGTTCTCCCGTAACGGTCAGAATATCCGCCTCAACATTCTTGTTGAAAAGTTTTAATATGGCATCGTAGACTTTGCTGTTCGCATGAGAGTAAAAGTCACCGGGCCGGAGATACTGTATGGCGGTAGGTATAGCATCCCTATCCAGCAATAGAGCGCCTAAAGCAGCCTGTTCCGCCAACGGGTCATGGGGAGGAATAGTATCTTTCAAGCCCGATGCCATAGGATAGCTCCTGGTGCTTATCGAATAAAACGCCGGCTATTCCTGACCGGGCGCGGTTTCTACAGGAACTTCAGGAACAGCCTCCGAAGCCCGCCCCATTTCCGGGGCGGCTCCCTGCTTGGTTTCGGCTTCTCCCCGGCGGTGGCGTCCTTTTGCCGGCGGAGCGGCTCTGGTTTCAGTTTTAAGAGCCTGTCCCTGAATGGTAAGGGCTATGTCCGCGGAGGAGCTTTCATAGAGTTTAACCGTTACCTTGTATTTCCCCACATTCTTAAAGCTGTTCCCTGCCAATTCGATCCGTTTCCGTTCAAACGAAAATCCCAATTTGGCCAGTTCATCCGCTACGGTCTGGCTTGTAACCGCGCCGTAGAGTTTGCCATTGGCCCCCGCAGGCATGGTGATCACCAGTTCCAAGGCTTCCAGTTTCTCCTTGATCCCTGCCGCGTCCTTTCGTTTATCCCGCTTCCGGGCATCAATCTCCTCTTTTCGAGATTCAAACAGCTTAACGGTCCGTTCCGTATAGGGAAGGGCAATTCCCCGGGGAAAGAGAAAATTGCGGGCATAGCCCCTGGCCACATCTCTTACATCTCCCTCTTCTCCCAAGAGGGCTAGATCTTTATTAAGAATAACTTTCATTTTACAAGCTCCTTTCTCACGTAACTCCTTATGTTACGTTGTTCAGATTGTTTAAAAGACCCGGAACAGGATCCCGGATAGGGCCAACCTAGACCGGCCCCATCCTTCGCCCGGTTCACATCCCCGGAGTAGAGGATGGTCTATCGGATTTCGGCGCCCGGAAAGGCACCCAATTTTCGGCGATTCCCAGAAGGATCAGCAGACCCAGAACGGCCGCGTTAATTCCCGGACTGAATATTAGAATGATAATCGGTATTGTAATGATCGTCCGCATAACCGGGGACAGGTCCTTCCGGGATAAAAAATACCACAGAATTCCGCCGCCCTGGACCAAATACAGGATGGCGCAGATAGTTATCATATTCCAGGCAAGGATTTCCAGGGGGATTATGGATGCCCATGTACCCGCCAAAACCCCCAAGAGGGAAAAGGACAGCGCCCAGATAAACCCGGAGGCTGCGTGGAAACTGCCTATATGTTCCTGTATACTGATACGGCGGATAAGCCGGGTAAATACCAGGCTTATTTGACGGCTTAACAGGAAGACCACCGCGCAAGACGCCACCCCTCCTCCCCGAAACATCACGGAACCGATGAGGTTAATGACCGATTCGGGGGTTACATACTGTTCCATGAGAGAACGCTGCACCACATCGGTCCCCGCAGAAGCAGCATAGAGGGAACTGAGCATTTCTCCCTGACTGCGGAGGAAGGCTTCAAAACCATCCTGGGTTGCCTCTATAATGAACCATAAAAGCAACGCCCCTATAACCGAACCTGCCATAAACCGGTATGCCAGGGAGATTCGTAGAAAACCAAACTTCTTGAACGGCGGCGCTACTATCCAGGTAAAAACCGCAATCATACAGGTAAAATACAACATATCCGCCCAGGGATACTTAAAGGTATCGGTGGAGGAAAGGGCTAATCCCCAGGCAAGGATGCCGTTCATCAGGACAGACCCTAGCGCGCTCACCCATACCGATACAAGATTATAGCCATAGGCCATAAATCCCAAAGGGACGAGAAAAAAAAACGCCGGAAAACCGCTTCGGATTAATCCTACACAGATTACTGCGCTTACCAGGGCAGGTATAAAAACGACTCCCCCGGCAGTTTTCAGTACCGAAGCGCCTTCATCTATCGGGATTTCAGGATCAGGTTGAACGGCCATAGCATGACGTTCATTCGGCTACAAAAGGAAGCAGCGCGATAGTCCTAGCCCGCTTAATGGCTACCGCCAGGACCCGCTGATGTTTCGCGCAGGTACCGGTAATACGGCGGGGGAGTATCTTTCCCCGTTCGGTAATGAAACGGCGAAGCACATCCGCGTCTTTGTAATCGATTTTCAATTTCTGGAGACAGAATTTACAGACCTTTTTCTTAAAAAAGACCTTGCCCTTTCCCCCGCGGCCGGTTCTTTCGTCACTATCCCGGCCGTCTACCGGTACCTCTGCCCCCCGATCCGGCCGGGGAGGGCGCTCTGTTTCGGTATATCTTTCATCACCCATACTTATATCTCCTTACAATCAATAGTTTTGGGAAAAACGCATCTTACTTGAAAGACGCTTCCCGGCCTTTCCCTAGAAGGGAATATCATCGGTAAACCCGTCGTGGGAGGTTCCGCCCTGGGGATCCCGCACCGGAGGCCCTCTGTCCGGGAATCCGTCGTTACGGCGCTCCTGATAGGCGCCTTGCCCGTAAGAAGGCGTTCCGCCGGAATTGTTGCCCCCAAAGCCTCCCCCGGTACCGGAAGTACCTCCCAGGAGTTGTAAATTATTCGCCACAATTTCCACCTTCGACCGGTTTTGACCATCCTGTTCCCAGCGATCTTGACGAAGTTCCCCATCGACTCCTATCAATTTACCTTTAACCAGATACTGGTTGAGGGCCTCGCCCTGCCTGCCCCAGACAACGATATCGAAAAAATTCGCTTCATCTACCCACTGGTCGCCACTTTTTCTGCGGCGGTTCACCGCAATGGAAAATTTACAAACAGCCTGACCATTGGCGGTATACTTGAGTTCTGCGTCTCTGGTCAACCTTCCGATTAAAATAACATGATTTAGATCAGGCATAGGATCCCTCCCTATTCCTCTCGTTTTATAAAGAGGTATTTCAGGATATTCGCATTGAGTTTAAAAATCCGGTCCAGTACCACAATTTTTACCTGTTCAAGCTTAAGGGTAAACAGAACATATCTTCCCCGTTTTCGCTTTTTAATTTCATAGGCAAGATCCTTATCCCCGATTTCATCGGTTTTTTCGATCTCCACCCCGTTGGCGGCAAGGTCGGCCAACACCTGCTCCCGGCCCGCCTTATATTGGTCCTCTTCCAAGGGGAAGATGACCGTCAGTTCATACTGACGCATGGGTCCTCCTTACGGACTATAGAAATGATCCGTCCCAGGGACGGATAAAGAGGTAATTTATAATATATAGAATTATAGATAACTTCGTCAATAAGGAGATACCAGGCCGGAGCATTATCCTGTCCGCGGCCATATCCGGCTTTAATAGGGTTCTCAAACAAGTTTATTGATAAAATTATTGTGGCAATGTACAAATTAAGAACAAACAATATATAGAGCCTGTTGCAAAAGTCATGAGGGTATAAAAAAAGAGGGAAACCTGCTAATATGGTAATTAGAAAAATAAACCATACAGGAGACCTCTTTATGAAAACAATAGCGCAAATCA
>JAITHW010000233.1 GCA_031279815.1 Treponema sp.
TGATTTGCGCTATTGTTTTCATAAAGAGGTCTCCTGTATGGTTTATTTTTCTAATTACCATATTAGCAGGTTTCCCTCTTTTTTTATACCCTCATGACTTTTGCAACAGGCTCTATATAATGGTTTATTACCTTATACTAAACGTCTCTCGATCACTATCACAAATGATTTTTCTAATTATGAAAGACTTCAATTCCTACAGCCCTGGGTATACTGTTCCTGCGGACATCTTGCCGGGACTTGAACTCGTCTTGGAACCGGTGTTTACGGAGTAACATTGTTTCAAGCGACACAAGGCGCTTGCCAAGAAATGCCGTTTCCTAATAACGGTCAACCAAATCCACATCATAGACCCAGGTCGTATTAAAATCCTCCAGCATAGTTTTATTTACCCCCTTAGCTGTCCGGTCTCCAATGAGGAGGCCATGAAATTTCGTCTTGTTTTCTTTGGCGGCTGTAATCCGAACCCTGGTTTGTTCATCCAAAGGAGGCATGATGAAGTCTGAAATCATGACCAGATCCGCCTTTTGATACGCCTCGGTTTCCAGCATCGTCAGCGCCTCATGAAGCGCGGGCATAGGATTAGTACCGCCGTAAAAACTCTGGGAGAGGAACCCGGTGAAGGCGTCTAAAGAGTACGCTACATCGGTCAGATTGAGCGTCTCTATACCGGCGGCAAAGGAAATTAAATAACACGCCCGCCGGTCTCGGAGGGCGGTTTTCAGTAACGCAAAACACAAGGTTTTGGCTATGGTTTCCGGCGTTCCCCGCATAGAGCCGCTGGTATCGATACACAAGATAAAGGGGCCTTTGGGGGTTTCCTTTCTCTTCCACCCGGTGCGGCAGGTTCCGGCTTCCCGGGAACAATAGGTTTTATGCCGGTACGCAAAGGTTTGGAGTTTCTTTTCCGCCAATTTTTTGTAGAAGAGAAACTGGGCGGTTTCCTCCGCAAGCAAGACCGCTTCCGAAGGCAGGATGCTGCTGAGATCATCGCTTTCATGGATTCCTATGAGGTCCGCTTTGCTGGTGTAGGTTGCCGCCCGCTCCGTTCCGGAAGCGCTGTCCTCTAAAGGGACCTTCTCAAACACCGCTTCAGTCTGCTGCGCCCTTCCCAGCAGATCCGCCAGTTCCTGTAATGAAGGGTCCCTCCGAAAAAATTCCGCATACTTATTCAGCACATCAAAGTGCGCCCTCTGAAACCGGCCCTTACTCATGTCCCAAAGCCGGGCGGGTTTCCCAGGGTAGAGATCAAAGAGTTCCCCCATAGCGAGGATCTCTTCAATGCGCCGGTAGAGCGTTTCGCAATAGGCCCGCCGGTGTTCTTCGATATAGCTCTCTTCCCACTCGGTCTGTTTCCGCTCAAGCAGGTTCTTCCATTTTTCGGTAAAATGTTCTTTTACCCCTTCAAATCCGGCCCGTTTTCTGCTCTTCCGTGCGCGGCGGGGAGCTAAACTGTTCCGAAATTCCTGAGCGTAAAACGCCGGATCCAGAATATCCCGGGTATACGTTTCGCTCATAAAAGCCTCCACCCCTTCCCAGATATCCTCAAATTCTTCAGCCCCTATCTGTTCAAATTCCTGTAATAGTTGGTATTCCAAGGCAAAAGGCAATTCGGTTTTATGCATCGCCCGTTTAGTAGTATTGATAAAATCGAGGATTTCCTGAGTAATCTGTTCTGCAAACTCTTCGTCTTTGGCGCAGAGTTCCTGTAGGGCTTCATGATCGGTTATCCTGGCGACCGCGGTCCCGAAATTACCGGTATCTGTGTTGGGGAGGCCCATAGGAATAGCGGATCCGCGCCGCAGCCCCTCATAGACTGCGGATGCAAGACGCGCCCGCTTGCCCCGATCCGCAATGGAACCGAAATTGATGAATTTATGAAATCTGTTCTTTGTCATTCCAGCAGCACTTCTTCATCTTGGAGGCGGCGATAGCGGTGTTGGATCTCCCGGATTTCCACTTCCAGCTTATCGATTTCTTTGCGGGCCGCGGCTAGTTGAAACTCAACCAGCGCCGCTAATTCCGGTTTTACAAAAAGATTGCCCTTAAAATACTTTGCGTCCTGCTTTTGGTATTGTTCGATCCGCGCTTTCCGCTCATCGGTATAGGCTAGGAATCCGGCTGTCCGTTTATCCCAGGCCGCGGCGGCAGTTTCCCCGGGTTTTCTGGTAATCCGCCGCCTGTCTCCGGTACCTATTGTTTCAAGTTTATATTCCTTGCCGTCTATAATAATAGCAAAAGGATCGCTGCTTTTTCTGATCCGGGCTATATGGCTATACTTAAATAACGTTTCAAGGTCGCAGGTTGCGCCGTCAAAGGTCATGTTAAAGCCGGAACCGCCCTGTTTTAATATTGACGACCGGTTGCGTTCCAGATAACCGGAAGACACATGATGCCTGGAATAGAGGCCGACGGATTTATCGCTGTCGGTCAAAGCGGTATAATCCGTTTGCTTTATATAGTACGTATGTTGCTCATTATAGATAATCCCATAGTAATCCTGATTACATAGTTTTAATATAGTTTTTCTGGTATCTTGTATTGTTCTTGTTTCTTGTACGATTTCTCTTTGCAATTCCTCAAGTTCTTCTCTGAATCCGGCGCGGTCAAAGTCAGCGGTATAGCCGTATTTTTGGATAGCCTCATGGACAAATCGAAAAACGGTTTCTATCTCTTCCCGATCATTCCAAATACAATGGCTAATCAGAAAACAATCCATTAAATCAACGGCTTTTCTATCGTTTAAGAACGCTGAAGTTCGTAATAAACGTACAATTTTTCTCCATCGGCGGTCGGAAATATATATCTGTTTTTTTGCATTTTCCTCTTGCGTGTTGTAGGCTTCTATATAGCGCGTTTTGATCAGCACTATCACATTGAATATATTTTCAGGGATGATGATACTGTCAATCCTTTTACTCCATGTCTTGTATTCTTCATCGGTTATTTTATTTTTTTCATCTACAGGATCCGCAACCCCGTCTTCAGGAGAACTCAGAGGATGGGAAATCATCGCTTTAAAGTTCTGCATATCCGCTATCCCCCCAACGGCGATCCGCACCAGAAAGCGATCCCATAGGGCTTCCAAGCCCTGGCCTTTCAGAGGCAGTTCATTTGACGCGGCAATGAGCGCCTTCATAGGAAGGCGTATTTCCTGTTCGCCGTTACGGTACACTTTTTCATTCAGCACCGTAAGCAGAGCGTTTTGGATGGAAGGTCCCGCCTTCCAAATTTCGTCAAGAAAAACCGCCGACGCTCCCGGGAGATAGGAACCGGTTATCCGCTCGTACTTGTCTTCCTCTTTGAGTTTTGAGATGGACACCGGGCCGAATATTTCGTCGGGAGTGCTGAAATGGCTCATCAGGTACTCAAAGGCTTTGCCGTCCTTATACGCGTATTTAAGCCGCCGGGCGATGAGGCTTTTTGCAACCCCAGGAGGGCCTAACAAAAAGATGCTTTCCCCGGCTACGGAAGAGAGCAGGGCCAAAGCCAGTATCTCTTCCTTCTCGTATATTCCCTCACGCAGTTGCTTGAGCAGGGCGTTTATTTTCGGTTTTATGGGCATATATGTTAAGCCTACCATAACCGGATACGAGCGTCTACCGTTTTTATCCTATGAACCGTCATCTCTTCATACTCCAGGAACAGCTGTTTATTCCCATATATAGCGTAGATAAAAATATAATTACACCATAACTAGCGTATTTTTGCGAATTTTCTAATTTACCCCTTGTATCTTCAACATTCTTATAGTAAAATTAACCATTAGATAACGTAAGCGTTTCAGGAACTAATCCAAGTGCAGGCTATAAAACGTTTCACCAAAGACAGTATAGAACAGTTACGGTTGGAAATAGCAGACGCCGGGGGAAATGAAATCTTTGTCCTGGGCTATCTTGATGAAAAGGGTCTCGTTGAGAAGCTGGCGGTGATGGCTCGGGGGGATGAAAACCCGGCGCCGGCGGTATCTAAAAAATTGGAAACCGCCGATGTGTTCATCCGCAATCACCCTTCGGGCTTTCTCACTCCCAGTGATGACGACCTCGCTCTTGCGGCGCGGGTTGCCGAGGCTGGGGCAGGGTGTTTCATCATTGATAACGACGTAGAGAAAGTCTATGTGGCAGCGGAACCCGTTAAGAAGCGGGTTATGCAAAAACTGAATGCCGACATGATAATCGCCGCTTTAGAGCAAGGCGGGGCTATAGCCAAACGGCTGCCAGAATATGAGAGCCGCCAATCCCAGCTTAACTTGATGCGGCTGATCATCAGGGGATTTAATGAGGACGCTCTGGTGGCGGCCGAAGCGGGTACCGGCGTGGGCAAGTCTTTCGCCTACCTCCTCCCGGCGTTGAGCTACGCGATTGTCAATGATGAGCGGATCGTAATTTCCACCGCCACCATTACGCTGCAGCAGCAGCTTTATGAAAAAGATATACCTCTGGTTGTATCGGCGATGAAGAAAAAAGTGAAAGTTGTGCTGATGAAGGGACGGGGGAATTATCTGTGTCTCCGCCGGCTTGAAGAAGCCGTCAGAGAACAGAGTTTTCTCGATGACGCGGAATATGCGGGCCTTAAAGCCATTCTCGCGTGGTCGGAAACCACCGCGACCGGAAGCCGCTCCGACCTTGCGTTTATGCCTGTGGAAGGGCTGTGGTCCCGGGTGTGTTCCGAAGCGGACGCGTGTATGGGCATCCGGTGTCTTGAACGGGAGCGGTGTTTTGTGCTTTCCCTCCGCCGGGAGTGTGCGGACGCCCGAATTCTTGTGGTAAACCACCATCTCCTTTTTGCAGACTTAGCCGCCCGGCATGAAGGCGCCGGGTATAACGGTATGGTGGTGCTTCCCCCCTATAGCCGGGTCATTCTTGATGAAGCCCATACGGTGGAGGCCGCGGCGACGTCTTTCTTTTCCAAGGGGTTCAGCCGTCTGGGAATCTATCAGCAGTTGGGACGGCTCTATAGAAAACGGCGGGAAAACCGCTTGGGGCTGCTGATCCGTCTCATGCCCCCCTTTACGGAAGAAAAAAGCATTAATGAACTGGAATATGCGTTTCAGAAGGTTCGGGAACTGGCCGATACCCTGGATCAGGCCGGGTTGGAACTCTGCAAAAATGACGGCGTCTTCCGGTTGACCCCTTCCAGGGAGGTCGTTATTCAAGGAATATTGATCCCCCCTCTTACGGCGTTCCGGGGCGGCCTTGCGGCCCTGATCAACCGGGTGCGGCAAATAGTAGATGCCGTACCGGACCAGGGCGAAACCGGAACGGAAGTAATGGTCTGGGAAGTACGATCCATACTCCGGCGGCTTGATACTGTCGGTAACGTGTGCGCTTCTTTTATCGAGTTTAAGGAGCGGGTTACAGAAGTGATATGGATAGAACGGCGGTTCGGCGGCAACGGCGGCAACTGGGCGGCATTCACCGTAACGCCCATCGATATAGCCCTGCCCCTCAAAGACGCTCTTTTTGCGCCTAATAAAACCGTGATCTGCGTATCCGCGACCTTAACCGTGAAGGGGTCTTTTGCCTATTGGAAAAGCCGTTCCGGTCTTGGGCTGGTGGGGGATCGGGACGTGTTTACCGGGCAGTTCCCTTCCCCTTTCCCCTATGCTTCAGCGGTGCTGCTGGCCATACCTCAAGACGCGCCGCTGCCGGATCAGGGAAACTACCGGGCCTTTGTAGACAGGGCGGCGGTAACATTGGCGCTCAGTGCCGGAGGGTCCGCGCTGATTCTCTTTACCTCCTATGATGCGCTCAGAAGCGCCTACAACGCGGCTTTTCCGATCCTGCACGAACAGGGTATCCGCTGTCTTAAACAGGGCGACGACGACCGCAGCCGGCTTTTGCAGGCGTTTCTACAGGATGAAAAAAGCGTGCTGTTTGCCACCGATTCTTTTTGGGAAGGGATAGACGCTCCGGGAAACACGCTGCGCATCGTGATTCTTTGCCGGCTGCCCTTCAAAGCTCCTAATGAACCGGTTTTTGAAGCCCGCTGCGAAACCATCGAAAAACAAGGCGGCAACTCTTTCATGGAACTCTCCCTCCCCGAATCGGTGATGAAGTTCAAGCAGGGCTTCGGCAGGCTCATGCGCCGTTCCGGCGATCACGGGGTGGTTGCGGTGCTGGACGGGCGGATACTCCATAAGCGGTACGGCGAATACTTTCTCCGTTCCCTGCCCAAGACCAAAACCAATTTTTCGAATTTTGAAACGATTCTTCAAGAAACCGGCAGATTTTTGTCCCCTTAAATGCGGAAACCCGGTATAGGCCCTCCTGCATACTTTAAGGAATTGCAGAGACCCGTTTACCTATGTTTTTGTGTGAAGATTACATCTCTAAAATCCACGTCGAAGTTATCTTTTTGTTCCTTAGAAACGAAGTAAGCGGGGAATTCTTCCCGGAGCATCTTTTCTTCGGTATTAAGCTTGTGCAGATGCAGGGATAGGGATTCCCGGGCCTTATCTAAGTTTTTCCCTCTTAACGCGGTAAAAATTTCCTGATGCTCGCTGATAATATCTTTGACAATGCCTTTAAGCCGGATAGTCAGGAGCCGTACTCGATAGTAATGCCCGCTCATACTTTCCAGCACTTCCCAGCTTAATTCCTGGCCTGCAACCTCAAAAAAAGTCCGGTGAAATTCGTCATCATAATTCATAAACTCCACATAGGCATTATGTTCAAAGGCGGATCGTTGCAAAGCGATCAGTTCTTCTAAATCCGCAAATCGTTCCGGAGGGCATTTTTTGACAAAGGGTTCCAACACCGCTATTTCCAGATTGGTCCTGAGAAACCGCTCCTGTTCCACCCTAGAGAAATCAATAAGGGAGACGAGAGTCTCTTTTTGAGGGATTACCCTCACCAGCCCTTCCTTTGCCAGGTGGATAAAGGTTTCCCTCACCGGAGTACGGCTGACCTGATACCGGAGGGAAATTTCCTTCTCACTAATTCCGGTACCCGGAGCTAAATTCAGATTCATAATATTTTTACGGAGGCTCGTATAAACGGAATTTTGAACACTGCGGTACCTGAGCTTTTTTATTTGCTCCATAATATTTAAATCATACTACTATTTTAAAAAGATTAAAAGGCTTTCAAAGCCGGTGGTCACTATGCGAAGCGCCGAATTAGGTTGAATTTAGGTTTTAGTTTGTAGGTTTTATGGTTTTACCCGTTTAAATTTTCGAGCGGAACCCATGCCAAATAACACCGAACTCCGTTTTGGGTTCTTTGGCAGAATATAACAAGACAGGGCAAAAAGTAACCTTTGTGTGCAACGCTCTCCGGGAAGGCGCGGCTAATGCTGCTGGGGGAAGACCTAGCCAAGGTTTAAGCGGCGGTCGTCGGTCTGGAAGAAAAGATGAAACGGATTTTCCAGACGTTTTAGTTGAAGCTCAGGATGAATTGGATTTTTACCAAAGCGTTTTGTACTGTACCTATAACCCATATATCATAAAAATCGGCGAAGTTTCTTTGGAGATGTTTTTTGATATTGTCTATGATAGGCTTGCGCCTTTGAAAATCAGCGATGCCGCAACGTATCACAGGAATCTTTGAAGCTCTCAAAAAGAAAGATTATGAAGGACTGCAAAGAATTTTCCCGCCTGGTGCGCACGGTTTATGGGAAAGCCCTAACTTTTTTGTTATATATTTGCATGATTTATGCTGCCTGGAGGAAACAATGCGGCAGAGTTTTAGGATAGAACCTTGGGAGGCGTCTCAATATGACTGGGCGCTGCCGGATTATGAGGTTCCCCCCAAAAAATTTGTAGGCGGAAATACCGATAGGACATGAGGGTTAACGTGGTACGGCAGACGATAATACGGGTAATCCGCAGACTTTTTGCCATAGTCTGAATTAAAGGAGCGGTATACAATCAGGGCCGCGGAGTTTACCCGCGAAATAGATCACATATACTGTAGGATAACAAAATATCAAGAGGTATTATAATGAAAGATTAAATAAATAGTATCTATGGCCGAGGCCACGGTTTTATGGACTTTAACGAGTACAAAAAGATAATAAATTACCTTGATGAATTTGAAGATAAAATCAAAGTAATCCGCTTGTACAAAGATAGAGAGCCTTTATTAAATCCAAGATTTTCTGATATGGCTAAATACGCCAAACAATCAGGCTGTTGCGAAAAAGTTGACACAACCGCCAACGCTTCGCTATTAACCCCCAGAATTAAGCTTAAAAATAATAGAGGGCGGTTTGGATAGAATTAATATATCCGTCGAAGGGGTTAATGCCGAGCAATATGCCGATTTTTCCCGCTATAAAATTAACTATGAGCAAACATGAAAGCAGACGATTGGAACTATGCACTTAGATTTCTAGGTCGGCCATCTGCCCGGCGGTTTTTTATTATAAACAACCCACGGCCTGGCCGTGGGAGTATGTAGCTTATTGCTCAGGAGCAAAGGACAGTTTAATACCATTGGCCCTTAAAACCACCCAATTTCCCTTGAGAGGAAGATCCTTCTTATCTACATTAAAATAGTAATAAGTCGAAAGATAAGGATCCGTAGGATCATAGACCCGGACTTCTCCGGTATCGCCGTTTACCCAAATTCTGAACGATACGGGATAGGCAAGATTATCCTGAGTTAATAGGTCTGTATATTGACTCAGATCAACGGTATGGAGCAACTCCATCCTGGTATGGGAATAACTGCGATACACCTGTCCGCTTAAACCGGGCTGAATGCCTGAATTACGGGCGGGATTTTCATCATAGTTAAGCCACAGCAGGTAGGAATTTCCGGAACCCCAGGAAGGGCCGTCAACCACCGAATCGGCAAAAATGTGTAAACCGAATCCGCCGTGACCATCTTCAGCGCCCCCTTCATAACGGGCATTGAAATCATAAAGCATAGATCCGCTTTGAGAAGCCCTAATGTTCACCTTGGCGAGCCGGGAATTAGGGTCGTTCTGGTATACCCGGCCGTCAATGATACTCCAGTTCCCGGAGACAAACCGGTGTTCCGGTAATTGGACCTGGGCGAACAAAGAGGCTGCAACACCCATCATAAAAAGAAAAAAGACGAGTCGTTTCATAACGCATACTCCTTTAAAATAATATCCCCATTAAAACAAATTCCCATAGGAAATTCAAGTGGGAATTAAAATATTAAGCTAACTATAATTTTAACATAGTTTTTAGATGAGCGTTACATATTTTTCATAAATTTTATCCCCTTTATGGCTCAAATCTCCAGGGCCGATGAAATTCAGCATAATTTGTAGTATGCGCTGCTTTTTAAATAAGCTGAATTCGATATGCAGGCAGGTTAAAACTTTTTATAAAACCCGCATTAACTATGTATTCTAAACCAGAACACAATACATGATGTAATCTTTGACCCCGCTTTGCAGTCTCCTGGTTTGATTTCTTAAGCAGGGGAGCAAAATTAAGATGGGAAGAGCGGCCCGCATCTAATAATGCCTTTCAAAAAAAGATAGAACAGGAAGACCGCCTCTAGGGACGGTCTAAGAAGCGGATACTGTTCGAATTTTTAAAAAAGGAGATAGCCAACCGAACAGCGCAGATACAGAGAATATTTCACGGAAACTAACGATTACTATCGGCTTTTTCCAGCGCTATGTACCGAAATCAGTGTTAATCTCCGGGATCTTTCAAGCGCGTCTAATGTGGCTTCTTCACAATTATACCCCGCTAAGTTGTCCGCAGGCTCCCGCAATACGATGCCCTCTCCGTACCCGCCGGGTAACTTTAAGACCCCTTTCTTCCAGTCCCCTTGCAAACCGTTCAAGTTCTGCTCCCGACGGCTCTTGAAGCGGTTTGGTTTCAAGGGCCATGCCCTCCACGGGATTCCAGGGTATGAGATTCACTACCACATCAAGCCCCCGGGCAAATTGTACCAGGGCATTGATGTCTTTTTCACGGGTATTGACGCCCCCCAGAAGAACCGCTTCCAGGGTGATGCGCCGCTCCCGCTTCCGCTGGTAATAGCCCAAAGCCTCCTTTACTTGCGGGAGAGGGTTGGTCCTGGTTACCGGCATGAGCCGTTCCCGCAATTCGGCATCTCCTGTGGTGAGGGAAAGGGCCAGTCTGCCGTCTGGTCCCGCATCCGCCAGATCCCTGATCCCTTGGACAATACCGCTGGTAGACAGGGTAATGCGCCGTTTGGAAAGCCCCAAACCTTCGGTATCCGTTAAAATCGCGAGGGCTTTGCGGAGTTCGGGCAGATTCAGGAGGGGTTCTCCCATACCCATGACAACGATGTGAGAAATATCCTTTTT
>JAITHW010000012.1 GCA_031279815.1 Treponema sp.
CATTTTGATAACGGCGTCGAGTTTATCAACAAGCCGCTTATCGAACAATGCAAGTTGTGGAATATAGCGATGACCCGCTCAAGGCCCTGCAAGAAAAATGATAACTGCTTTGCCGAACAAAAAAACTTCGATGCCGTGCGAAAGAATACCGGTTATTTCAAGTATGATACGCGGGAAGAAGCGGACGCGCTGGCTGAAGTGTACCGGTTTCTGTGCCCGTTGAACAATTATTTTTTGCCGTCGTTCAAGCTGTTGGCGAGGGAGAAGCGGGCTGACGGGCGGTACAAGAAAGTGTACGAGAAAGCGCCGAAAACGCCGTATGAGCGGCTTATGGAGTCGCCTCATGTAAGCGATGAGAGCAAGGCGGAGTTGACTAGGCGCAAGGGGCTTTACAACCCGCTGCGGTTGAACGAGGGGTTAAACCGTGCGGTTGCGGCGCTCTTGCGGCTCCGCCGCGGGAAAGTTTACACTGAAAATGGTTACTGCGAGAATGCCGATAAGGCGGTCGCGGTTTGATTTCGGCTAGGTTTTGGTTATTAGTCATTAACCCATTTTCGGCTAGAAAGGTTTTTAGGCAATGCGGTACCTTGACATTTACTCAAAGATAAGTAATAATAAAAATTGTCGCCCTTTGGGGGGGAATTTTACCCCAAGGTAATAGAAACAATTCCTCCATGTATCATGAGGAAGTAATGTCTATATGTAGCAGCTTCGAAAGAAGCCTAAGCCACAAGCCCAGGGTTTTAGACTTAGGTAGCTGGGCTAGGGGAGAATTTATGCTTCCTATTATGTTGCAACTGTACAATGTACGAAATGAGTTGGCTGAAGATTTTGACGGTGCTCTTGCTCAAGTAGCCGAAATAGGTTATAAATATGTAGAATTGGCTCTGGCGTCTTCTTTCAACAAAACTTCCAGCCAATTCAAAGCATCTTTAGATAAAGCAGGGCTTACCGCGGTTTCCGCTCATGTGCCGTATCGGGATATGGTAGCGGATCCTGAGAAGGTCATAAGATTTCATATTGAAACCGGTTGCAAGTTTATTGTTATCCCCTTTCTTGCACAGGAAGATCGGAGTACAGGCCCGAACTACGAGCAGGTAAAGCAAAATATCGCCAAACTCGGCGAAACCGCCGCCGCATTAGGGGCGGTTCTTCTTTATCATAACCATGAATTCGAATTCGCCGATTATAAAGGCAAGTATGCATTGGATGATCTCTACGATTCGATTCCTGCGAATCTGCTCCAGACCGAAATAGACGTATGCTGGGCTAAGGTGGGCGGCGTTGATCCGGCGGACTATATCCGCAAGTACAAAGGACGGGCGCCGGTAGTGCATCTCAAGGACTTTGATTCTTCCCAGGGCGGAAAACTCAAAGCCGGCTACGACTTGATCGGAGAAGCGAAAAAAGCGCGTCAGCCCGGAGCTTTTCCATTCCGGGCCGTAGGTTACGGAATTCAGGATATTCCAAGCATTCTGAAAGCCGCCGGCGATGCGGGTTCTCAATGGCTTGTGGTCGAACAGGATATTCCCAGTCCCGGAAAGAGCCCTATTGAATGTGCCAAAGACAGCTTGAATTATCTTAACGGTTTGACATAAGCTTTCTCTCCGCCGGGAATCGGTTTCAGGATTCCCGGGGTACCTTTAATACCGGCTATTATTCAAAACGGCAAGTAAAGTATGTTCCGCCCCGCTCAATGGTTATTTCCGTGTTCTTTTTCATTCGTTTCCCAATTTTTTATTAAGACTTCATTAACATTGCCTCTGCCGGCGGCGTTACAATTAATCGATCTTGCGGCTTGTACCGAAATAATATCAAAACCATCGTCATTATACAATTCACGAATATACTCCGTGTCGGAATTACTCAATAGACACTTTATACCCAGATTTGTCATTTTTATCATCAGATTTCTAAGCCGTTCCTGTTCTTTTTCCCCAAAACCATCCGCTTGATATCCGGTAAAATTACTGTTATCCTGACTATGGTACGGAGGATCAAAATAGATGAATGAATCGGCGTTTGCATATACCGCCGCGCATTCAAAATCATCATTTAAAATAGTAATGTCATTGGCATTGAGATACGTACTAATCTGCCGCAACACGGTTTCTTCGCATATTGCCGGATTTTTATATCTCCCGTAGGGTACATTAAAAAGGCCTTGAGAATTGACGCGGTATAAACCATTAAAACAAGTCTTATTAAGAAATATTAAACGAGCGGCTTTCTCGGCATCGGTCAGTTTATTAAATTGCGCCGCATCCCGATCGAAGCTCCTAACTTCATAATAATACGCCTCATTATTCCTGGTTTTATACTCTTTCAATAATTCAATGAGTTCTTCGACCTGTTCTTTTATAACCGTATAGGTCAAAATCAACTGGGTATTGAAATCATTGATAACCGCCTTTTTAGGCTGTAATGCAAAAAAAATAGCCCCAGCTCCGATAAACGGCTCATAATAGGTATAGTTATGTATATCTTTGGGAAGATATTTTTTTATTTCAGGCCATAAGCGACGTTTACCCCCCGCCCATTTTAAATACGGCTTAATAGGGTGATTACTCTTTGCCATAATACTACTGTAGTTTATGCTTGGAAAAAAAGATATAGTTGTTCCCTTTAAGAATACCTCCATGAGGTCCACAGATTACACGGATTGTACCGGTTCTGGGTAACTGAAATCCGTGAAAATTCGTGTAATCCGTGGGCCTTTTCGAACATTCGCCTATTCCAGGCAAGAAGCTAAAATTGAGCTTCAACCTTCTTAAGTGAGATTGACTATAGCAGGAAAGCCTGCGGCGCATACCTTACGAATATCCTTGGTTCTCGCTTTTAATTTTTTAAATACCTCTTGACTTATTGTACTAGGTAATTTACTATTGTACTAGGTGAATAGTACAAATTCAGAAGGAACCATTACCTTTTCTCTGGATCCAACCAATGGGGTACCCATCTACCGGCAGGTCATCCGGCAGATTGAATATGCCATCCTCTCTGAACGAATGAAGCCCGGTGACAGGCTGCCTACAATCCGTTCATTAGCGGTGGCATTGAAGATTAATCCTAATACGATTGCCAAGGCATACAATGAGTTGGAGATCCGGGGGATTGTGGTAACTCAAGTGGGGAGCGGCACCTACATTTCTGATAAGAAGCCTTCCCCCGATGATGACGGGAGAAAGCAGAAAATACAGGAAGTCCTGAGCCGCTTTATGCAGGAAATGAAAGGGCTTGGGGTTGATAAGCACGAGTTGTTGAACCTGATTGGCGAGCGGTCTCATTAGACCGCTTAAGTATAGTTAAGGAGGAGACATGGGATTACCAAAACAGCCGGGGGAATCTGCAAGAAAAACTGAAGAGCGGCCGGCAAAAAATCCTTTCCGGGAAAAACGGGACGGGAAAAAGCGGCGGGATTTTACCCTTAACGCCGTAGCTATTGCTGTGGGGACCCTTGGCGTACTCTTTGCAGCGGCGGTTGTCTGTCTCCGGGGACAGATCCCGACTCTAATAGATACGGCGATCTTTTTAGGGGCTCCCGGTATGGTGATTCTTTCCATGATTTGCTTCCCCAAGTGGAGAGAGGCGGTCAAAATCGCCATGCTGGTAAACGGAATTTTTGGGCTTGTGCTGTTGCCCCAGCATATCGTGGCTATCCTCTTTGCGTCTTTGGCGGTCCTCATAGCCCCTTCGATACAAATAGCGGGAGAATGGGAGCGGGCCATCGTACTGCGTTTCGGCCGGTTCCACCGGGTCCGGGGGCCAGGGATCTTTGCGCTCATTCCGCTGGCGGATCAAGTCGCCAAACTGGTGGACCTTCGGATACGGGTTACGGATTTTGCCGCCCAAGCGACCCTTACCCTGGATTCGGTTACGGTTGATGTGGACGCTCTTTGTTTCTGGCTTGTGTGGGACCCGGAAAAGGCGGTGCTGGAAGTGCAGGACTATGAAGAAGCGGTGATCCTCTCTTCAAAAACCGCCCTGCGGAACGCGATAAGCGGTCACAATCTCACTACTTTTCTTGAGCGGGGGGATATCATTGAAAAGCAGATTCAAAGCGAGGTTGATAAAAAGACCACCGAATGGGGCATCACGATACAGCACATTGAACTTACGGACATCCAGATTCCCGATGCATTGCAGAATTCACTATCCCGGCTTGCCCAGGCGGAGCGGGAAAAGAATAGCCGGATTCTGCTGGCGGAAGCGGAAATTGAGATCGCTAAAAAACTGGAAGAGGCCATAGCGATTTATGGGGACAATGAACCTGCGCTTAAGCTGAAAATTCTGTCTATATTGAATGAAGGGCTTACCGCGGGAAATGCCATGATGCTTGTACCGAATTCAATCGCGGAGGAACTCAAGACAAAAGATATGTTCGGACTTGAGGCGCTGGCCGAACTGCGAAAGAAAAAGGAACCATAAAGGCGTTTAAAATCGGATATTTCCACCTGTACCCTTTCCGGCCTCCGGCTTTCATGGATTGCCATGTGCGTTTCTTTTGGTTTAAGGTAAACATGTAATGAATGAAAAAACCTTGCGGTTGCTGGAATTTGATGTTATCCGTACCAGGGTAGCCGAAGCAGCAATGAGTGAAGAAGCGGCTCGGCAGATCTTTGGGGAACTTCCTCAACAGGATCCGCAAAACGCGGAGGCATTGAAAGTTTTGGTCTCCGATGCGCTGGAATGTATTAATTCGGGAGATCCGGAAAAACAGGAGCGTCTGCCGGATATAGGTTTTCTGCTCCCTAAACTCGATGTTGAAGGGACAAGCCTCGAAATTGACGAAGCCTATGCGCTGGGCCTTTTCGTTGACCGGGGCGAAACCCTGAAAAACCTGCTGCTCAAGGGAGGGGACGCACATGGGCCTCTGCGCGGCTTGGCGGCAGGGATACCGGATTGTACCGGAGTTTCCCGGGAAGTGTTCCGGGTGCTGGATAAGGACGGTAATCTCCGGGACCTCCCGGAATTCCGGGAGATAAACCGGCGGATCCGGAATCTGAGCAGAGACTTGGAGGCGCTTATGGCCCGGTATACGCTCAATGAAGACGCCCGGCATATACTCCAATCAACGATTCCCTCTCAACGGGACGGGCGCATAGTGCTGGCGGTCAAGGCTAATTTCCGGGGCAGAATCAAGGGGATTGTCCATGAGATATCCTCTACCGGTCAAACCCTGTTTGTGGAACCCGGCGACGCGGTGGAAAAGAACAACGATATCCTCATTGAACGGCGGAGACTCGATGCGGAGATTCTCAGGGTAATCAGAGAAATGACCGGACGGATTAGCGCGTATCGTGAATCCTTGAGGCAATTTCATAAAGGAATCATACATTTGGAAACTATCCGCGCCAGGGCGCGTTATTCCCTTGAAACCAAAGGACGCTTTGCCCGCCCGCCTTCTACTCAAGCGCGGGGTATCTGTCTCAAGCAAGCCCGGCATCCCTTGCTTGGTTCTCAGGCGGTTCCCATTGATTTTTCCATGCCCGGGGATACCAGAATCGTGATAATCACGGGGCCTAATACGGGAGGGAAAACGGTCGCCCTAAAAACCGTGGGACTCTTTGCCCTGATGAATCAGTTCGGACTTGCCCTGCCCGCGGAAGAGGGCACGGCCCTTCCGGTGTTTGACGGGGTTTACGCGGACATTGGAGACGATCAGTCTATAAGCCAGTCGCTCTCAACGTTTTCCGCTCACATGACCAATATCGCCGCCATCACTCAAGCCGTAACGGAAAATTCCCTGGTTCTTTTGGATGAACTTGGTTCCGGCACCGACCCTGAAGAGGGAAGCGCCATTGCGATGGCCATCTTAGATTATCTTATCGAGAAACAGGTTAGGCTTATCACGACCACCCATCACGGTATATTGAAAAATTACGGCTATACCAGAGAAAAGGTGGAAAACGCCTCCGTAGAATTCGACAACCGAACCCTTGCTCCCACATACCGAATCCTCATGGGAATTCCCGGAGAGAGCCGGGCGGTGGACATTGCCGCCAGGAATGGGCTGCAACAGGACATCATCGTCCGGGCGCGATCCTACCTCGATGAAGAACGCTCCGATGTTTCCGCGCTCATCACCGGCCTGAAGATGAAACATCAGGAACTGCATACTGCGGAAGAACGGCGGAAACATGAAGAAACCCTGCTGCGGGAGGAACGGCGGAAAGCGGATCTCAAGGAGCTTCGGCTCAGGCAAAAAGAAGCGGAACTCAAAGCCGGCGCGGCGGGAAATCTTCGGAGGCTTCTGGAAGAAAGCCGGAAAACCCTGGAACATCTGGTTCGAGAAGTGAGAGAAGGAGAATTAACCAGAGAAAAAACTCTCGGGGTTAAGGAATTCCTGCATGAACTGGAAGAAACCGCCGCTATACATGACGCTGTGTTGGAGGAAGAACGCCGTATTCTTGAACAAGATACCCGGGGATTTGAATCTGAATACGCCGAAACCGAATCCCGGCAAAGGATCGCCCAAAAAAGGGCTATTGAGCCGGGAACCGAGGTCTTGGCCGGAGCATACAAACGTCCCGGCACGGCGCTTAGGCCGGACAAGAAAGGGCGCTGGATTGTGGAAATCGGTTCTCTGCGGATGAGTTTTCCTGAAAAAGAACTCTGTCCCCTTGAGCCTAAAACCGAGAAAAAGCCCATCATAGCCGTACCTGATCTGGCCTCAAATACAACGCCCTGTTTTGAGATCAGTCTTCGGGGCATACATCTTGAAGAAGCCCTGAACACCTTACAACGGCAACTGGATGCGGCGATCGTGTCAGGACTTCAGGAATTTTCAGTAATCCACGGCAAGGGAGACGGCATACTGCAAAGGGGAGTCCACGAATTCCTGAAAACTCAGCCTCAAGTAGCGGACTATTACTTTTCCCGGCCCGAAATGGGAGGTTTCGGGCGGACCGAGGTGGTTCTTAAAAAATAAGACCAACCTGTTCTACTCCGTCCCTGTTTCTAATCCATAGAGACTTGTGTATTTTTCTTCAAGGTACTCCACAAAGGGCAGGGCCGAGAGTTTTTCTCCCGTAAGACGCGTCAGAAGTTCCGCAGGGTCCAGACGGCAGCCCCAAGTATAGATATTTTCCCTAAGCCAGGTATGGAGGGCCTCAAAACGGCCTTGGGAAATGGCGTCTTCCAAATTCGGCAGCTCGGCCCGGAGGCGTTTCCAGATATGAAGGCCGTAGAGGTTTCCCAAGGCGTAACTGGGAAAATAGCCGAAAGCTCCCATGGACCAGTGTATATCCTGTAGCACCCCGTCGGCATCGGTTTCAGGCTCGATCCCCAATACCGTTTTCATCTGTTGCCGCCATACCGAAGGCAAGTCTTCGGGGGACAGAGATCCGGAAAAGAGCTGTTTTTCCAGTTCAAAACGGAGGATGATGTGAAGGCTATAACTTACCTCATCGGCATCCACCCGAATGAGCGAAGGTCTCACGGAATTGACGGCCCGGTAAAAGTCCGCGGTATGGATCCGGCGTAACTGGCCGGGGAAATGGGACAAGAGGAGAGGGAACAAATGTTTCCAGAAGGGACTGCTGCGGCCTATCACATTCTCCCAAAATCTCGACTGAGATTCGTGGATAGCCATAGACGACCCATTGGCGAGGCAGGTCGAGCGGATTTCATGAGGAAAGCCCATGTCATAGAAAGCATGTCCCGATTCATGGATAACCGAGAATATGCTGGAAAGCAGATTGTTCTTACAATATCGAGTGGTGATCCGGACATCATCAGAACCCAAGGAGTTGGTAAAGGGGTGGGCGCTAATATCCAGTCTGCCCCGGGTAGTATCGAAGCCTAAGCGATCTATAAGTTCCCGATTAAACCGCGCTTGCTCATCAATAGCATAGTCTTGGTTCAGAAATGAATCGTCCGGTTGAGGGCAGGAGGCGATCTTCCGTAATAATGCCGCCAGTCTATCTCGCAGAGGATCGAAAACCGCGCTTATATCATGGGCGGTCATACCCGGTTCGTATATATCCAACAGACTATCGTATACATCGCCGCCTGCGCCGCTCCTAAAACCACGGTATTCGGCCTTTTTTTTCGCATAATCAAGCATGACGGTAAGATGAGGCAGAAAGGTGGAGAAATCATTGTTCCGCCGGGCATCCGCCCAGGCCGCTTGGGAAAGCCCTTCCGCACGGGCCGCATCACGTACAAAATCCGCAGGTAATTGTACCGCCCGGTCGTAATTACGGCGCATAACCTTGAGAAAATCCCTCTCAATAGGAGGCAGATTTTCATCTCCCTTTGGATTTTGGGAACCGGAACCCAAGGCTTCAAGAAGCCCTTTGGTTTCAGAACCGGTGAGCCGTTCATGGGCAATCCCCTCAAGAAGGGCAAGCTGTTCGGATCGCTCCTCCACTCCTTTGGCGGGAAGATACGTCTCCTGATCCCATTGCAGCAACGCAATGGCTTTTTCCAAATGCCGGTATTCGCGGTCTATGGTATGCAGTTTTTCCAGCAGCGTTTCAGATTGCATGGTATTCCTCATATTTCTTCTTAAAGTAATTTTATAACCTGAAAAGGCAAGAAACCGCAGCATTTTTACCATTACCGTTTAATTGTTTGCGGTTTCCCTCTCCGGTTTATAAGAGGTATTATACGGCAATTCGGGATACATCCAATAGGTCTAAGAATCAAATGGATTTTCACCGCCATTCCTTCGTACAAATCCACCGCAATCACCTATTGAGGAGATTCCCTTAGGAGGATACACTAGAATAATACATACGCCTCAAGGATAACTATATGCTGAGGATCCGTACCTGGTATTATTTTCGTTTAGCCTTAATCTTTGAAAGCGGCCTTATCGGTTATATTACCGGTTTGGTAATCGCCGGCTTCAGGTATATCTTAAGCAAACTGGATGTGCTGAGACGGCAACTCTATGAGACCCTGCTGGAAGTTTCCACAAACTGGACAATAGTATGGGTTGTGGCCGTAGCGCTGATAGGGCTTTTTCTCGGATGGGCCGGAAAAGCACGGCCTATGATCAAAGGGGGCGGTATACCCCAGATAAAGATGCCTCAATTTCGAAATCCCTCCTTAGATTGGCTGATAGATATGCCCTTGAAGTTCCTTAGCACAATGCTCGGTTTAGGCGCCGGGCTTTCCCTGGGGAAGTGCGGTCCGGGCGTTCAGATCGGCGCATATATTGGAAAAGGGATTCTCTCGATATTTCCGAGATCCGATTCGGAGAGGGACGCTCTCATCACCGGATCCGCTGCCGCGGGATTTGCGGCGATCTTTAATGCTCCCGTATCGGGGATCCTCTTTGTTGTGGAAGAACTGCGGATGCCTCTGTCCCCGCTGTTTTTAGTCTGCGCTATGAGTGCGGCCACTGTAGCGGATTTGACGGCGGCTTATTATTTGAAATCCGGCCCCCTCTTTGATTTTACTCATATCAACCCCTTAACGATACAGCTTATCCCCTGGGTTATTGTATTAGGAGTAATATGCGCCTTGATAGGGGATTTGTTTAAGCGATCCCTTTATCTGTCCCTCAATTTATATGATCAATGCCGGATTCATCCCCTGTTCCGTCCAATAATCCCCTTGGTAGTATCCGTTATATTCGGACTGCTCTGTTTTGACACTACAGGCGGTGGCTATGAACTTATTATGTCTCTGACCCTGAAGGAGCGGACTGTGGGATTGATTTGCGTATTATTGGTAGGGAAAATCTTGTTTACTGCCCTTTGTGTGGGTTCAGGAACTCCTGGAGGCATTTTCTTTCCCCTCTTAGCCTGCGGAGCCTTAGCAGGAAACGGGCTGGGAAAAATACTCTATATAATCGGTATTGCTACGGAGCCGCAGGCTCTCAATTTTATGATTCTGGGGATTGCCGCTTTCTTTACCGCGGTCATCAAGGCTCCACTTACCGGAATAATCCTGATTTTGGAAATGAGCGGCACGGTTAACCATTTAGGAAGTCTTGTACCGGTTTGTCTTACTTCTTTTATTACATCGGAACTAATCGTATCCCGTTCAGTAAACGAAGTACTTCTGGAACGGATCCTGAAGCAGAAGCTGATGCATACTGATAATTTATAGATAATATAAAGGTATAGCGATGTTTAACCAGGAGTAAAGCCTTTTCCCTCACACCTAGATTGCCTGTATAGGAATGCAAGGCAAAAATACCGGCAATACGTGCGGTATAGTATCTCCAGGCAGACAGGCATATTGAGAATCACCTGTTTCCGCGTTATAAAACGCCGGATCCCGCCGAATTCCTATTCCCCGGCGCTGTTTACTAATTGGGCCTGTACCGGATTTTGGTACACATAATCAAAACCCCTCAATGAAGCGATCGATAATTTTGGAAAAGAACCGGTCTCCCCAGACATGGCCTTTGACAAAGCGCGCTTTGTCCCACGCCCGAGCGAATAGGCCGGGAACCCGCTGCATGGTTTTTGACAGGGATCCCTTGCGGCTTGGCCGGATGACCAGGCGGATATGGTTGCCCATGATGCAGAAATTATGCACCGAAAAGCCGTATTTCTGTTTAGCCCTTTTCAGGGTGTTGAGGAAAATCTGGCGCATGGCCGGACAATGGAAGATCATTTCCCCCGATTGGCACGGGCGGTAACGTGATAAATGGCGTCATCTTTCAATACTCGCTGTTTTCTCATACCTTTACTATGGGTTTGTCCCGGAAATTTGCTTTAATTCGATTACTCTGTCCCTCTCGACCCGATCTCATTCAAATCTATTGAAATAATAAGTTAAATAAGAGTATAGTACTAAGTTAAAGAGGGACTACATGGTAGCAACATTCTTTCTGGGGCTCATTTACCTTACTTTCATCAGTCTTGGTTTACCGGATTCGCTGTTAGGTACGGTCTGGCCTGTTATGCGCATGGACCTTGGAGCATCTTTAGACACCGCCGGGATTATATTCTTCATCATTTCCGGCTGTACGATAATCAGCAGCCTGAGCTGCGGGTGGGTGGTCGGGCGTTTTGGCGCCGGCAAAGTTACAGCTATAAGCGTACTCCTCACGGCCTCGGCTTTGGTAGGCGCATCCTTCAGTCCTTCGGTATGGTGGCTTGTGCTTACCGCGATTCCCCTGGGACTTGGGGGAGGCGCGGTAGACGCGGCATTGAATAACTATGTCGCCCTGCATTATGCATCCCGGCACATGAGTTGGCTTCATTGCTTTTGGGGTGTCGGGGCTTTCACCGGCCCTCTTATTATCAGCGCTTATCTTCGCCAAGGGGATAATTGGCGAAGCGCATACCTCACGTTAGGCATCATACAAGCCGCCATCAGCCTATTGTTAATTATTTCTCTGTCCCTGTGGAACACCCAAAACAAAGGCAAAGCCCTACAAAATAAAGAGGAACATAAGCCCGAACCTCCCCAAAGCAATCAAGGCGATCAAAGTGAACACACGTCTATTCCTATAAAAAAGTTGGGCGTATTGCGCATACCTGGTGTAATTCAGGCGCTGATCACCTTTTTCATCTATTGCGCCACCGAATACACTCTTGGCCTTTGGGGGGCCAGCTTCCTTACCGAGATACGCGGTTTTGCCAAAGCCGCCGCGGCCGGCGCCATATCCATGTACTTTGCGGGTATCACCATTGGCCGGTTCGTTACGGGTTTTCTTACCATCCGGTTTACCGGCGTCAAGCTTATCCGAACCGGCATCTGCATCATCACCGGAGGCGCGGTATTGCTATTCCTGCCCCTGCCCGGTCCGGTTGCCCTGCCGGCGCTGCTCCTGATTGGTTTGGGTTGCGCTCCGGTATACCCCAGTATGATCCATCTCACCCCGGAACGTTTCGGCGCGGAGAACTCCCCGAAGGTTATCGGCCTGCAAATGGCCTGCGCCTATTCCGGCAGCACCTTCATGCCTCCCTTGGTAGGGGTCATTGCGGCCCGTACCACTATGTCGGTAGTTCCCCTTTTTTTAGTGTGTTATGGAGTAGCCATGTTTTTCATGTCCGAGCGGATAAACCGGGCCGCATCGTGAGATGTGAGATGGGGACAGAGAAAGTCTGGAGAAGTCTTTTAAGCCGCCGATGAATAACTCTGTCCCCACGCTTCCGCTCCTATTGATCAAAAACCCGTTGATCAAAACCCCATGAATTATTATTATCTTAGGATATACTATTTTACAGTAGGAAATGTATGGAACCGTATTGCCTTAGCCTTATTTTATACCGCTGAATTTTCGCACGGTCAATGATATGGCGGAGAACAGGAGAAAAGCCGCGAATGAACACAAATAACGGGATGATTAGGAGCAACAATCCGCTTTCTATTCCTCGCTCCCTGCCACAAAACAAAGCGGCGCAGCCTTCACGGTACCGCACGGTTCTCTTGACAAAAAATCAACGGACAAATATATTGTTATTTTGTGATAACAATATGAACTTTTTCTTGGACACCATCTACAATCGCCCTTCTCACCGGCGCGGACTTCGGCCAAACGCCAAAAAATTATATGGGCGGGATCGGCTTTGTCAAGCCCCTTAGAACCTTTTTTCTCTGTTTTTCTTTTCCCCGGCAGGTTCCATTCTATAGGATTGGAACTGCCGGTATTTCTATACTAAAAAGGAGTATGATTTTTATGGAATTACCTAATGCGGCGAACCCAAGAGTTGAAGCCCTTCTCAAGCGCCGGTTTCTGATTTCTTCCGGGTGTTTTTTCTTTAAGGCTGGGAAAAGGGCGGATGTATGGCTATAAAAGTTTCCGCCTGTCATACAACGGACGTGAAGGAGCTTATCAGAGAAATTGATCAGCCCCGTATTAAGGCGGTGATATATTTCTTTTCCATTGAATTTGAGCGGTGTGAACCGCATAAAGCCTTAAAACAGGCGTTTCCCCGGGCTTCCTGTATCGGGATGTCTATGCGCGGAGGCTGGTGTACCCCCGGGGTGGTGGAAAAAGGCATGGTGGCTATGTCCTTTTCCGAAGACGAAGTGGAAGAAGTTTTTGTTTCCTTAAAAGAAAAGTCCTCGGAGGATCCTGTGTCCTCAGCCAAGACCGTGATAACCGAGTTGAAGCGCAAACTGGGGCATGGGATTATCCATCCCAATAAATATCTGGGGATCATCCTCTTTGCTTTTTCCTGCCGGGGAGAAGATATAATGAAGACTTTTACCACAGAAAAAGACCTTAATTTCCCCTTTGTAGGCGGAGTGGCAGGGGACGAAATGAGCTTTACCAAAACCTTGGTGGGGATAGACGAGAAACTATCCCCCGAGGGGCTTGCGGTAATGGTTATGAAGTTAAAGATACCCTTTTTCTGCGATCATTACACGCATTGCATCCCCACGAATATGGCGGTTACTATAACGAAAGCCGATACCCTGACCCGAACGGTCTTGGAAATAGACGGCCAGAGCGCGGCGCCCTACTACGCTAAACTCATAGGCGCATCCAAAGTGGATGCCCTCACGCCCGGGGATTTTGCAGCCCATCCTATGGGCATTGTCGTGGGAGATCAGGTGTATGTCCGCAGCATAAACACCCTCGCGGAGGG
>JAITHW010000033.1 GCA_031279815.1 Treponema sp.
TGCATGAGAACGTGCTGTTTATTATTCGGATATATTCTGAACTTATAGCATTTCTCCATTTAATCAACCTTCACATATTCTTTTGATTTTCTATATACTGCTTTAATAGCATACCACAAGCCGCTGTATAATGCAAGTCCATCACTAAAAAATCCTTGCGGATTTTTTGCGCCTTATGCCTAAAGGCAGGGGCTTTACGGCGCTTTTGGTAAAGTACAAATTTTGAATTATTTAATAGAATCTCCGGGAGGCACATACAACCTGTTATGCAAAGTGAAACCCGCTTTTTTATAGAGAATTATATATTACTCCAAATCTCAATTAGTTCATTACTCCATTTCAACTTATTTGTTAAGTATTTTATATTATTCATTCTATAGTCTAATCTCATCGACGATTCTTTATAAGCCTTTGATTGATCAATGTTTTTATTTTTCATATTTATAATAGCCAACCCCGCCATGCTTTCTGCTCTTAGGCTTTGATTGTCAAGATTTATCTCTATGCTGTTTTTTAAATATTTTTCTGAAAGACCGTATTCACCCTTCTCAAGATATAAAAAACCAAGATTATTATAGGGTTCGGCAAACCTATAATTTAATAATATTGCTTTCCTAAAGGCATTCTCTGAATTTTCATAATCAAATAAATGATAATAGACAATACCCAGATTATTATAAAGATCCGGATTGTTTTCATCTATCTTTTTCGCTTTCTTTAAATAATTCAATGCCTCTTCAAAATTATTTCCTTCATCGTATATATAAGCTAAAGCGATATAAGCGAATTGATATTTTTCATCTTCATCAATAGATTTTCTAAAATAATAAATTGCATTATGAAAATCACCGGAATAATAATAAAACCACCCTAAAGAATTATACATTGTTGGTTTTTCCGTAAATGGAATTACCGGGCATATTGATTCATTCTCTCTTTTGGAAATCCACCTTTCATATACTACATTATAATTCTCTCGCGCAATTTCATAATCTATATTTGAAATAAATGATAGATGAAAATATTTCATTGCCTTGATATAATCATTTTCTTGAAAATAAGCAACGCCAATATTATTCAATACTTCATAATTATTTTTATATTTTGCTAAAGTAACATCAAAATAGCCTATTGCTATTTTGTTCATATTTAATTTCAAATAACATAATCCATATAGATATGATAATTCATTTTGATAATTGAAATAGTGCTTATTTAACAGTCTGATAACTTCTTCATAATCTCCTAGAATATATTCTGTCAAAATATATTCTATATCAGATTCATAGGATAAATCTTGGGCAAATATTAAATACCCTTTATCCAAGAACTGAATGATCAATATCATTAAAACAATACATTTTAATTTTTCCAGAAAAAACTGCGCTTTCAACCTTTCTTCTCTCTGTATGCCTGCATACTTCAACACCGTTCACTCTCCGCTTATAATCTTTTGTCCATATTAAGCATTATTTTTATTTACGTTATTTTATCATATAAAGTTTAATATTTTCAATAATTTTTAAAAAATTTTAGTACCGATTGAGATAACTATATGAACATTTCGATTTGCCGGCAAGTCTTATATACCGAACCGAATTGTCTATACCGGAACCGCCGTCATCCGGGAAAAACCTTGGGGGGTTTCAACCTATCTTTTGCCGCCGTGCCGCCGTAAAACCCAGCCCTTTAGGGCGGGGTTTTACGGCGGTTTTGATAAAGGTCTATTGCTCCCATTGGAGCATAAACCGCAATATAAAGACCCCGAAAATTATCCAAGTTACCGCTGTTATATCTTTGAATTTTTGGGTAAACGCTTTAAGCGCCACATAGGACAGTATGCCGTACACAATCCCTTCTGCGATACTGTACGCAAAGGGCATGATCACCATAGTCAAAAACGCGGGAATCCCTTCGGTAGGGTCCTTAAAATCAATGTCCGCTACGCTGCGGATCATAAGAAAACCTATCAGCACCAAGGCGGGCGCGGTGGCCGCGGCGGGAATAATGAGGAATAAAGGCGAAAGAAACAGGGCCATGAAAAATAATACCGCGCTCGATAATGCGGTCAGTCCTGTGCGTCCTCCCGCGGCGATACCCGCGGCGCTTTCCATATAACTGGTGACCGTTGACGTACCCAGCGCGGCGCCGGCAACTGTTCCTGCCGCGTCGGCCAGGAAGGCTTGTTTCAGATGGGGAATATCGCCGTTTTTCTTGATCAATCCCGCTTGGCTTGTTAGGCCCACCAGAGCCCCTACGGTATCGAAAATATCCACAAAGAGAAAAGTAAAGAATACGGTAAAGAACCGGAAGGTTAATATTGAAGAAAAATCAAATTTACAGAAAAGCGGCGCCGCGGGCAGGCTTATAGGTGAAAAATTCACCGGTATCAAGGTTACTCCAAAGGGTATCCCTATGAGGGTACCGACAAGAATCCCGATAAGAATCGCTCCGGGAATCCGGTAGGCGTAGAGTACAAAAACTATAACCATACTGATGATGGCTGCCACGGCGCCGCCGGACATCACATTTCCCAGCTTTACCAACGTTACAGGATCGCCCACCACCAAACCCGCGTTCTCAAAACCGATCAGGGCGATAAACAGCCCGACGCCCGCGGCTACGGCTTTTTTCAGATTTTCCGGAATTGCCTTGACTATGGTTTCCCGTACATTGAAAAAAGATAACAAGAGAAAAAGAATCCCTTCAAGAAATACCGCGGTAAGGGCCGTCTGCCAGGGATATCCCAGGTTGAAAACCACCGTGTAGGTGAAAAAGGCGTTAAGCCCCATGCCAGGCGCAAGGGCAATCGGCAGATTCGCGGCAAAAGCCATCACCACAGTCGCAATACCCGCGGATAGCGCCGTAGCGGTAAACACCGCCTCTGGAGTCATCCCGTTGCCGACTGCGCCCAGCATGATGGGATTAACCGCCAGAATATACGCCATAGTCAAAAAAGTCGTAATCCCGGCGACCAGTTCGTTACGCACCGTAACCCCATGTTCCTGAAGTTTGAATAAGGTTTCCATATATCTCTCCTAGATTCACTATACCATACCGCGGGTTTTTATAAAACCGGAAAGATAGACAGGGAAATAAGGCCGTGATACATTCAAGGAGAGGGAAACATGGGATCACAAAGGGAATTCAAAGAATCCGCGGCGGAAGCATCGGGCCTCTGCGGGGAAGGGAAAAAGGCGTTGGTGCTGATGGGTTCCCCCCGCCATGAGGGGGCCACAGCGAAACTGGTGCAATGCTTTATTGAACAATGGAAGGCCAGCGTAAACCCCCGGGACGGGGTTGTGGTGATTGAGGCGTACAAAGCAGCCGTTAAGCCTTGTATCCATTGCGGGTATTGTAAACAGACCCCGGACTGCCGGTACGATGACGATTTCAAAATCATTGACCGGGCTTTAAAAGAAGCGGATTTCCTGGTGATTGCCTCTCCGGTATACGGTTTGGGGTTTCCCGCTCCCTTGAAAGCCATCTTGGATCGCACCCAGCAGTATTTTGAAGCGAAGTTCTCTTTGGGGATTCACAAGCCTATTGAAAAACATAAACCCGCCCTCTTTCTCGCCGCTTTTGGATCCTCTGATCCGCGGGGGGTTAAGATGATGCAGGACGCATTGAAACTTACCTGTCTTTTAATGAACGCCGGTTTGGAACACACGATTGTTGCGGCCCATACGGACCGTGTGCCGGTGAACCTGGAAACCGTACGGGGCATGATGAAGCAGGTGCTGCGCGGGATATAATCCGGGCGGCCCGGGCCTTACAAAAGCCCACAAACTAAGACCCGGTGCCGGCCAGGGAACCCAAGAAGTGAGCCGCAGGTTCCCAGGCCCGTTCTCCATAACCGCCGGCCATGATCCAGACCGAAGGCAAACGCCGTTTTTGGAGATACGCATAAATGACCCAATCCCGCTCAATACATTGCCGTAGGGTCAGATTGAGCAGGCTGCTGGAGGGCAAACCGTCATGTTTGTATGGGTCGGCTCCGTCAACCACCATAACCAGATCAGGGGTACGGTTTTCAGACCGTGCTTCTAAGAGGGTTAAGCCTTTTGTTAATTCCTCGTTATAGGTATCTTCCGCTCCCCGGTCAATAGAAAGCTCCACATCCGCGCTTAACCGGGGCGCCCGGTTCGGCAAGGCGGTCTTCAAGGTTTCTTCATCCAAGGGCCAGCCCGAAGCCATGTGAATTGAGAGGTTGCAGATATCCGGCGCCCCGGGGCCGCCTCCCAATTCGTTTCCGGCTCTGGCGAAGCGGACCAGTTCCGCAGTTCCGCAGCCCTTATGGGCATCCGCGTCTACCACCCAGATAAGAGCGGCCCTGTTTTCAGCTTGGAGTTTTCGGGCCGCAATGACGATATCGTTGATCAAACAGAACCCTGCGCCGTGATCATACCGGGCATGATGCATACCCCCTCCCAGATAATAACAGAATCCCGCTCCCTTTTCCGAAAGGGCAAGCCGTGAAGCCAGATACGTGCCCTCAACTTGAACCAATATCCGGCGAAACAACTCTCCCAAGGGCTTTACAGCCTTATCCGGCTCATAGCGATTGGGTCTCCCCTGAGAATCGATAAGCTCCCAGGCATTAAGCAGCGCCTTTTCAAGTCCCTCGGAACCTTCGGGTCCGTCTTCATAGAGGTCCGCGACAAACTCCCGTTTATGAACCCGTTCCAGATCCGCCCGGTTTATGACCGGCGCATCCGCTTTTCCCGGCCCCAAAAAGCGCGCGGCTCCGGCTCGGTCAAAAACCGGTTTCACAGGATCAAGCCGAAGCGCCCCTTTCCGATCCAGAAAATCCATGACCCTCTCGGCCCGGGAAGGAGAAATAGGCAGCATAATGCCGTAGTCTTGATATACCGTTACCATATCCGGATCGTATAACACCATGGGTCTACCCTAGCCTAGCGCGTCTTTTGAAAGTAGCGGGCGGCGTTTCTGAAGGAAATATCTTTGACCGCGCCGCTTAATAGGCCGAAATCCGCGGGAACCTCTCCCGCTTCGGCCCAGGCCCCCAGCATATTACAGAGGATCCGCCGGAAATATTCATGCCTGGGATAGGAAAGGAAACTGCGGGAATCGGTGAGCATCCCTACAAAACGAGAGAGGAGTCCGGTACTCCCCAGTATTTTCATCTGTTCTTCCATGCCGTCCCGGTGATCCAAGAACCACCACGCAGAACCAAGCTGCATCTTGCCGGGGATTCCGTCTCCCTGAAAGGCTCCCATGATGGTACTCAGAACATAAAAATCTTTGGGATTGAGGCTGTACAGTATGGTCTTGGGAAGTTTCCCTTTGGTTTCCAGCAGATCCAGGAAACAGGCGAGATTTGCCGCTATCCTGTGATCGTGGACCGCATCATACCCCGTATCGGGTCCGAGGGCTTTAAACATCCGGGAATTGGCGCTTCTAATCGCCGCCAGATGAAGCTGCATGACCCAGCCCCGATCATGGTATTCGGAACCTAAGAAACTCAGCATAAAGGTCTTATAGGACTCAAGGGAAACAGGGTCCCCGGGGGCGCCGCGGAGTGCTTTGGCAAAGGTTTCCCCCGCTTCTTTTTCCCAGTTCGAACCGGCGCTCCCGTCCTTTGCCAATTCAAAGGGGATATACTCCAAGCCGTGATCCGATGCTTGGCATCCCCGGGCATCAAACAAGTCGAGCCTAGCCCTAAGCGCTTCAAGCAGATCCTCCAGGGTAGTAATGGCCTTCCCCGCGGCCGCGCCGAGCTTGGCAATATAGCCGGCAAAGTCCGGTTTGTCAATATTGATGACCCGATCGGGCCTGAAAGAGGGCAGCACCTTGGTATCGGTTCCCTTGGCCGCGGCGGCTTTTTCATGCCATTCCAGGGTATCCGCAGGATCATCGGTGGTCCCCACCGCATAAACCTTAAACCTTTTGAAAATCCCGTATACCGAAAGACTCTCATCATGCCGCAGTTTTTCATTCGCCGCTTTCCATATCTCCGGCGCGCTGGCCTTGTTCAGCGGCTCATCAATGCCGAAATACCTCTGCAGTTCCAAATGGGTCCAGTGATACAGAGGGTTCCCGATAAGATACGGCACGGTTTCCGCCCATGCAAGGAACTTGTCGTAAGGCTCCGCATTGCCCGTGATAAACCGTTCATCAACGCCGTTACTCCGCATTGCCCGCCATTTATAATGATCCCCTCCCAGCCACATATAGGCGAGGTCCGGGAAACGGCGGTTATCCGCAATCTCTTGGGGGATGAGATGGCAGTGGTAATCTAAAATAGGTTCCTCTGCCGCCGCTTCATGGTAGAGCCGCCGGGCAGTCTTTGTGGTAAGAAGAAAATCCTTATCCATAAATAAGTTCATTATGCTACCTCTGAAAATAGAGAATACTGCCAGCATACCCTAAGCCGGGATATCTAACAAGACCCGTGTCCGTACTCACTACAAACAGGAAACTCCGGCACTGGGAATGGATAGCCCCGGAGTGCCGGAGAAGGGGCAGCGGAAGACCGCCGCAGGCGGGCTGGAGCGAGGGGGCGGCTCAATCGCGCAACAGTTGAGCCGCCCCCTCAAAAACTTGAGTCTGGCGTGTTATGCGTCGATGTTGACCATCGGTTTACCGCAGCACAGGGGTATCGAGTCTCCGGCTTTTAACTCAATGGTTTTGTTGCAGATGCTGCAATAAACGGTACAGTCTTCTGTAACGACTTTCGGGGCGGGCCCGGCGGCTTTTCCATTTTGATTGCTCATGGTAAATCTCCTTGTATAAAATGCTCATTATAATATACACAATTTTCGCCGCTTTGGTACCGGTTCCCTTGGCCGCGGCGGCTTTTTCATGCCATTCCAGGGTATCCGCAGGATCATCGGTGGTCCCCACCGCATAAACCTTAAACCCTTTGAAAATTCCGTACACCGAAAGACTCCCATCATACCGCAGTTTTTCATTCGCCGCTTTCCATATCTCCGGCGCACTGGCCTTGTTCAGCGGTTCATCAATACCGAAATACCGCTGTAGTTCCAAATAGGTCCAGTGATACAGAGGATTCCCGATGAGATGCGGCACGGTTTCCGCCCATGCGAGGAACTTGTCGTAAGGCTCCGCATTGCCCGCCATTTATAATGATCCCCTCCCAGCCACATATAGGCGAGGTCCGGGAAACGGCGGTTATCACGTAATCTTTTGAGGGATGAGATGGCAGTGGTAATCTAAAACAGGTTCCTCTGCCGCCGCTTCATGGTAGAGCCGCCGGGCTGTCTTTGTGGTAAGAAGAAAATCCTTATCCATAAATAAGTTCATTATGCTACCTCTGAAAATAGAGAATACTGCCAGCATACCCTAAGCCGGGATATCTAACAAGGCCCGGAAAATTAAGATCTGCCGGCGTAAGGTTACTTGAAAAACACCGCGGCGATAACATTTCTTTATCTATCATATCTTGGAATGGATTCCGCTCGAAGTCTTGAGCGGGTAAAACCTAAAGCCCGCAAACCCAAACCTAAAGTCAGCCTAGTGAACCGCCGGTTCTAAGGAAACACCGCCTGTGTAACGCCGGCAGTGACCGCCCTGCCTTTATTCTGCCATAGGCGGGACCCACGGAAATCAATTTTCAGAAATATATGGTAAGATGGAGGGATGGGAAAGGAACAGATACAAGAGTATTTTTCCGAATTAGAGACGACCAAGGAACACCACGGGTACTTTTGCAGCGTAGGGGAGGCGCTGACGATAGTGATATTGGGTTCAATGTGCGGGCTGCGGA
>JAITHW010000043.1 GCA_031279815.1 Treponema sp.
ATGGCCATAGACTTCGACATCCCCCTGTTCACCAACATCAAGGTCGCCCGGGAATTCATCGACGCCCTGGCCTATCACCGGGAAAAGGACCTTGAGATCATGGCCTGGGAGGATTACCGGTAGAAACCCCCGGACTTGACCGCCGAAAGGCCGGGCAGGGGGGGCGGATAAAGGGAGTTCAGTAATGATTTTTGCAGGAAGTAATTACTATACGATCAGGGAAAACCCGGTACACCAGCCGGTGTTCCTGGTTAATGCGCCGGGACCAGTACCCCGCCAGATTGCCTTTCAACGGTTCCGGTTTCCCTTCACCCCGGAACGGTTCCCGCAGTATCGCCTTGACAAGGGAATTGATCTTGGAAAAAATCTTCCGATCCTCCGCGGCCCATTGGAGATATGCGTGAAAAGCGGATTCTTCAAAACTGATCAAGCGGGGCCCGTTTCCGCGGGGCGCTCCGCCGCTTGTATGGCGTCTTCCAGGGTTTCAAAGTTTACCAGATGTTCCCCCCTTTCGACATTGGCGGCGGCCCGCAGAAGCCGTTCACGGTTGATGGGGGAGTTGAGCAGGAATTCCGTTTCGTCTACCGGCCTGGGTGTGAAGGTAAGCATCACCATCCCCGCCGGCACTTCCCAGGGCACTTCAATCGTCAGCCGTCGGTTGGGGGGTATCTCGACCGTCTGCGTAATGGCCATAAGATAATCATAGTATAGTTGTGGTAAGAAAGCAAGCGGATCACCAGGGCGCGGACAAACGCCGCTCCGCTTGGGGCCGAAAAATTCGCCAAAAAGACAAAAAAGGGATTGACAGAGGAAAAGGCCAGACTTATACTACTGGTATGACCAGTATACCAGTTGTGAAAAAAACGGACCGGGGAAAGGGGGCCGCATGAAAAAAGCGTTTACCCATACCCCCCCCCCCCCCCCCCCCATCGGGATAGGCTGCAGCAGTATATAGGCTTCCTTTTCATTCTGCCCTGGCTTTTCGGGTTTTTGGCCTTTAAGGCCTTTCCCCTGCTCATGTCGCTGTACCTGTCCTTTACCCAGTACAATATTATTTCTTCGCCTATCTTTATCGGGCTTGAGAATTTCCAGCAGATCCTGCGGGACGAGGTGTTCCGCCAATCCGCGAAGGTCAGCCTCTTATACGTCCTCATGACCGTGCCAACATGCTAAAGGAGATAGATATGTCTTTTACTTTTGCCACTTTTACCAAACCATTTACAAAAGAAAGCCCTGAGGAATTGGGAAAGTTATTTGCCGGTCTGGGTTTAGATGGGATGGAATTCTGCTTGAGAGACGGCTATCAGGTTATACCGGGAGAAGCGGAAAAGAAACTGCCCCTTTTCGTTGAGCAAATGAAAAATTACGGCATTAAGGTGATCGGAGTCGCCGGTCCCCTGGAAGAAGCCGTCTTTGCGGGCTGCCGGGCCGCCGGTATACCCCATATACGAACCCTGATAAATCTGAATTTGAAACTTGGGTTTATAGGCGCGGTGGATGAGGCCAGGAAAAATCTTGATCCGATGGTACGTCTCGCGGAGAAATACGGGGTAACCATTGGTATCCAAAACCATTTCGGCCCTATGATAAATAATTCCATGGAACTCCGGTATTTTCTTGAAGGTTATCCTAAAAATCTGGTGGGCGCTATTTGGGACAGTGCTTCAAGCTGTTTGGCGGGGGAAGAACCCGAACAGGCATTGAGCATGATAGCCGACAGGCTGGTAATGGTAAACCTGAAAAATGCCTACTATGTCCGGTCCAGCACCTACGATAACCCGGACGGGAAATACGACCGGGTCATCTGTTCCGGCCGCCAAGGCATGGCCAGATGGCCGGAAATTTTTTCCTGCCTTTCCGCTTCGGGGTATTGTGGTCCTATGTGTTTAGCCCACGAATATACCGATCAAAACCGGTTGTTGGATTTATTAAAAGAAGATTTAGCCTACGCTGGATCTCTGTAAAAAACAAACGCTGGGGAGAAAGGGGATGCTAAATACCGGGATGTATCTGCGTCATATCAGCCGTGACAAATTCTTGTATTTTATGATAATACCCGGCCTGTTGTTTTTTGTTATTTTCAAATACGTTCCCATGTATGGTATTATCATCGCGTTTAAGGATTTCCGAATCAGCCGGGGTGTGTTTGCAAGTCCCTGGGTTGGTCTTAAACATTTTCAAAGATTTTTTTCTTCTCCCGATTTTTCGCAGGTGATGATCAATACCACTATTATCAGCCTTTACAAACTGTTGATAGGTTTTCCCATCCCTATACTTTTTGCCATCCTGCTGAATGAAATTCGCAGCATCTATTTCAAGAGGACCGTTCAGACTATCGCCTATCTGCCTCATTTTATTTCCTGGGTTGTTATCGGCAACCTGGTCCTAATACTGCTTTCCCCAAAAACCGGTCTTATTTCTTCCATGATTACGGCGGTATCGGGAATCCAGGTGAACCTTCTCATGGACCCCAAATATTTCCGGGGCGTCCTGGTGGTATCCGATATATGGAAAGAGATGGGCTGGAGCGCCATCGTCTACCTTGCGGCCTTGGCCGGGGTTGATCCTACCCTTTACGAAGCCGCCGACATCGACGGGGCTTCACGGGGCAGAAAAATGTGGAGTATCACCCTCCCTTCTATAACAAACGTCATATTGATCATGCTTATCCTCCGGGTGGGCCGTATTTTGGATGCCGGTTTTGAACAGGTACTCATCATATCCAATCCTCTGGTCAACAGTGTGGCGGAAATCATCGACACCTATGTATACAAAATGGGGATGCTCCAGGCTGAATACAGTTATTCCACAGCGGTGAATCTTTTCAAATCCGTGGTAGGTCTCATCATGGTATTGTTTGTGAATTTTCTTGCGAAAAAGTGGGAGGGGTAGTCATGCGGCGATACCGTTTTTCAGCCTTCAACACTTTTAACATTATTTTGCTTGCCCTTATCTCTTTGATGACGGTTTACCCTTTTTGGTATGTTATAACGGCGTCCCTCACCTCCGATGACCGGGCTTCTCAGCTCGTATATTATCTCTGGCCGATGCGCCCCTCTCTTTCGGCGTATCGAATGGTATTTTCCACCAACAGCATCGTTACTACCTACAAAAACACGATATTTGTTACGGTGATCGGTACTTTCCTAAGCCTTATTATTACCGCCCTGACCGCTTACCCTCTTTCTAAGCGGCGGCTTCACGGCGCTAAGGTTCTCACCGGATTGTTTTATTTTACCATGCTTTTTAGCGGCGGGTTGGTGCCTACATTTCTGGTAGTCCGCGGTCTTCATCTTTACAATACCCTTTGGGCCTTGATCTGGCCGAAGGTGGTATTGGTGTACAACCTTTTATTAATGATATCTTTTTTTAAGTCGATTCCAGACAGCCTTGAAGAATCCGCGGCTCTGGACGGCGCCAACGATATTCTTATTTTGATCAGGATCATATTTCCCGTGTCTCAGCCTATTTTCGCCACCATGACGCTCTTTTATGCGGTTAATTACTGGAATTCCTGGTTTGATGCGGTTTTGTATCTTTCCCGGTCAATTCTTTATCCTCTGCAGCTTGTACTCAGAAACATCGTACAGAACGTGGACCTGAGTTACGTGGGCGGGGGCGGGAATGATCTTACCATGACTAACTTGACCATGCAGTCAGTACGGATGGCAACTATCATCGTCGCTATACTCCCCATCATGTGTGTCTATCCATTTTTGCAAAAGTATTTCGTCAAGGGTGTTATGATTGGAGCCATAAAATCTTAAGATGTTTTCAATTATGGCGCTTTGAATTTTTTGAGGTAGAAATCCGCGGTGCGGATAATATTTTTTGTAGTTGGAGGAATTTGAAAATGAAGAAATTTTTTATCCCTGTGCTGGCGGTGCTTCTGTCCGTTTTAGCTGGGTGTGGAAAACAGAGCGCCGTACAAACCACCGCCGGTGGAAAAGAGGACGATCTAAGCCAGCGGATTAAAATGGTTATTATGATGGGCAAACAGTTCGATGTTCCTCCGGGGAACAGCATCGAAAAACTTTTGGGAGACAAGATCAACGCGGATATCGAATTTCGGCTGGTTTCCCGGGCAACCCAGGATCTCATCAATAATCTTAACATGATATTGGCTTCCCAGGATTATCCTGATGTGATTCAGTTTGAGCAGATCGCTATGGTCAACAAGTACGTCGAAGAAGGGGTTCTGCTTCCCTTGGATGATCTGTTGAAGAACTATGGCCCGGAAATTCTCGCCATACGGACTGATGAGATGTTTGAAAACTCCACCTTTGACGGGAAGAAGATGGCTATTCCCATAACCGACAATACCCAGACCGGCATACCGATAATCAGGAAGGACTGGCTCGAAAAATTGGGGCTGCCTCTCCCCACAACCATGGAAGAATACGAAAATTGTCTCCGGGCTTTTACTGAACGGGACCCCGATGGAAACGGCAAAAAGGATACTTACGGCATCTCCGGCACCAATAATCTTTCCACCGAGGTATTTGCCCAGATTATGGCCTATTATGGAGTAACTCCTTCCGGCGGTACCGGGACGGGAAGCTGGCAGGTCAGGGACGGGAAGCTGGTGAACGGTTCGGTATTACCGGAAATGCTTGACGCTATGAAGCATATCAATAAATGGTACAACGCCGGTTGGGTGGACCCTGAATTCCCCCTTTATTCCCGGGATAAATTCCAGGAGGTTATTGGTACGGGGACCTTCGGTTCTTATGCCTGGCAGCTGCAGCGTCTTGATCCTGCCTTCGATATAGGCCTCGCGGCCCTTTACAAACGGGTACCGGGGTCCCTTTTTGTCTCTTTCCCGCCGGTCAAAGATAAAAACGGTAATCCCGGCAAACTGTTTTATGGGGATAACAGGTCATACAACTTTATGGCTCTTTCAAAAACCTGTGTGAGTCCTCAGCGGGCTATTATGCTGATGAATTATGTGGCTTCCGAAGAAGGCTATCTCCGAATCCGCTATGGCATTGAAGGAACCCATTACGTGGTGGAAAACGGACGGATGAAGTTTATTAACGGCTGGGATGACATTAACAAGCGGACCCAGGAAGGGATGAGTATCCAGTATAACAACTTCGTCCGCCGGGAATTTTTTGACCGTATGCTTGACAGCGTTACCACTGAGGCTATGGCCATGATGAATGCCACCATGGTGCCGAGTTCTCCCTTCTGGGCAACGACCCCGTCCATGTTGGAGTTCCGTACTTTGCAGCAGCAGCTTGAGACTGAAACTTTTATCAAAATAATGACCGCTTCTCCGGGGACCAATGTGGACGCGATCTGGAACGACTATGTGGCCAAGTGGTACCGGGATCTGGGAGGACAAAAGGTCACCGATGAGATGAACGAGCTTTACGCCAAAAGAAAATCGTAAGCAGGAAGATGGATTGGTCGAAACCCCGCCGGAAACCGGCGGGGGAGTGGATAGATGAGGAGGAACATGATGGGAGAAAAACGGACAATCAAGAAGGTTCTTGCGACGGTTGCCTATACCGGAGAACATTGGGATACCCTCGCCAAGGCACTCGCTCCGGCGGAAATTGTCAGGGTGAAACACTCGGAAACCGCCGCCATGCTCGAGGCCATCAAGGATGTGGATGTGGCCATCGTCGGCGGGGATGTAACTCTGGAGATGCTTAATGCCGCGAAAAATATCAAATGGATACACGGCGATTTTGCGGGGTTGAACAACTCCGCCCATCCTGAAATTTTTGAGCGGGATATTATCCTTTCTTCTTCTGCGGGCCGTTCTGCGGAAGTTCTGGCGGAGCATGCGTTTTATTTTATGCTTTCCTTGATTTACGATGCCCACTCCCTGGAACGGGATCAGCATGCCCATGCGTGGAACCCCGGGGCCATTGCGGAAAAACGGGGGCTTATTACCAGGACCCTTGGCATTATTGGATACGGTAATACGGGAAAGCATCTGGTAAAACTGGCCCGGGCCTTTGGCATGAAAATTCTTGTGTATAGCCGTTCGGCGCGGCCCGCCCCCGAAGGGGTTGCAAAATTTTACAGTCAGGAAAAGGGAGACACCATTGACGAACTTTTGAAGGAGAGCGATATTATAACCCTTTCCATGAGCCTTTCGGATAATACAAAGCACATGATCGATGAACGGGCTTTCGGTCTGATGAAGCCGGCCGCTTATCTTATCAATATGGCCCGGGGAGCGGTGGTCGATGAACAGGCGCTCCACAAAGCCCTGGTTAATAAAACCATCGCCGGCTGCGGAAGCGATGTCTTTGAAAGAGAGCCCCTGCCGCCGGATAGTCCCCTCTGGGATATTCCCAATATTTATATTACCCCCCATAATACTCCGGCGGTTCAGGACAAGGTTGCCGCTTCCATGCGGTATATTCTGGAAAACATCGGGCATTACAAGGCGGGGGAACCTCTGGTTAATGTGTTGGACAAGAGGGATCTTTATACAAAACGCTAGATTTTTAGCAAGGTGGTACCTATGCCCTGGTGGGACAAAAACAATCTGCGGCTGATCCAGACCAACCTGCGGGCAAAGGACGCCGCCCTGGACCGGCGGAGCCTGCTGGAAAAGCTGCGGGAGCTTTCCTGCAACGTCCTCCTCCTCAACACCGGGGGCCTCGTGGCGTTTTATCCCACCGCGCTGGACTTCCACTACCGGAGCCCCTGGCTCGGGGAGGGGGACCTTACCGGGGACATGGTAAAACTCTGCCACGACCAGGGCATCCGTTTCATGGCGCGCTTTGATTTCAGCAAGATCCACGAATCCGTCCATGCGGCCCACCCCGAATGGGCCTACCGCTCCCCCAAGAACGA
>JAITHW010000067.1 GCA_031279815.1 Treponema sp.
TATATCGGCGGCTACCAGCCGGCCCAGAAATGGCTCAAAGACCGCAGGGGCCGCGTCTTGTCCTTTGAGGATATAGCGCATTACCAAAAGATAATCGCCGTCCTGCAAACAACCATCGAGCTGCAGGCGCGGATTGACGGGGAAATAAAGGTATAAAATGCGGAAAGGGCTTGTCAACATCTTAGGGTCTGCTTTTCTCCTCCCAGTCTATTTACCATTTACCGGAAAGAGGTATAGTATGTTCAGCAGTCCTCCCAGCAGGGCCGTTAGGATAGGGGCGGTTTTCTTGATTGCGCTGGTCTTTACCGGGTGTCATAGCATCAACCGTACCGCAGCTCAGGCGCGGATCCCCGCAGGTATCGTTATCTTTACCTTTGACGACGGTCCCAATGCCCACGGCGACACCACGGCCCGGGTTTTGGAGGTATTAAAGAAGTATGATATCCGGGCTATGTTTGCCCTTTTGGGTGAGAATATCGCGTACAATCCCGAATTGGCCCGGCGGATTCATAATGAGGGTCATTATATTATTAACCACGGGTACAGCGAACGCCATGCGGTTCACATGGACCCCCGCAGGTTCTATACCAATTTAGTCCAAGGACAAACCGCTATTACCGCCGCGCTGGGCCATGACGCGCCTCTGTTGTACCGTCCTCATGGAGGTTTTTACCGCAAACAGCACTGGCGGATCTGGGAGGAACGCCATTATGCGATGATTCCGGGAACCGCCAGAGCGTACGACGCGGTATTAACGGGAAGAGACAGGGAAAAGGTCATTGACAGGATAGTCAAGGCCGTGGATGCCCAAAACGGCGGGATTATCCTGCTCCATGATGCCAGGGACTCCCATACCAGGATGGAAACCCGCCTTGCCAAGGACCCCGGCGGCATGTTTAACCGGTCTTGGATTCCTGATACAGTAGAGGAAATTATCATCATCCTTCAAGCAAAGGGGTATACGCTCCGGGGTTTTGATATTGCGTCGGTTTTGCAAATCCCGCAAGATAATATATATAATCCGTATTGAAAATTTCAAAGCCCTTTCCTTAAATAAAGCTGTCCATAAGCAGGAATTTTCCCTGTGATTCTTACAAGCAATGAAAAACCTTTGAGACCGCGGCGGAAGGTTTTTCTGTAGTACAGTCTGATTCAGCAGGGTATTTGTCTTCTCTATATATCTCGCCTGATCTTATTTTTAAGGGATAACTCTGCCCAAACGGCAATACCGCGTGTTCAAGAAGGGACCGCATATAGTCCAATCATACTTTTTAGATCGCCCTCATTTTATTATACATAAATCAAGGGATGTGAGAATAATAGTGTATCATATAGTATGCCGGACAAAATATAGTCAATCCACTTAAGAAGGGCGAAGCTCAATTTTAGCTTCCTGACATGGAACAGGCGAATTCTTGAAAAAATCCACGGATTGTACGGATTTTTATGGATTATGCCGGTTCTGGGGAACTGAAATCCGTGTTAATCCATGTAATCCGTGGACCTTATTTAGTTATTTTTAAGAGGAACAACTATATAAGAAAGCAGTAATAACGGAAAGGATCATGCCTTTTGAAGTTAAGAGGGGAGACTTCCCCCTTTGAGGAAGAAGTCTGAGGGCTAGGGAACACGCAAAGCCTGCGAAGTTTCAGGAGAGGTTTTACCCTCTTCCAGAATTAAATCGACCCCTCGTACACAAGCAGTTGTTTTGCGTCCACCGTGACGGTTAAGCCTGATTCGAGTTTTTGCGTTGCCCTGCGGATGTGGGTGAGCCACACGAGGCGGGGGTTGATATAGCGCAGTTTTTGTTCGCTGATTTCCGAGACCCCTTCGCAGATAACGCCGTTTACGATGCGGATAATCGGCGTGTAGTCTTCGGTGAGCACCCGGCACACAAGAATATCGCCGCCCCCGAAGGATCGGATTTTGTCCCGCGCGTCGAGAGGCGTTGCCGCGTGTATGATTCTGCCCCGGGCCCGGAAAATAGCGGGATTCACGCTGCCCCCCGCGCTTGCCCGCGCAAGGACCGTGCCTAAAATGATGACCCGCACGGTGTTTACCATGTGCGGGCTTTTGAGAGGCAGGCCCGCGACAAGCACGATTTTATCGGAAATGCCTGCGGTTCCCGAATCGGAGGCCACTTTCATGGCGTTTTGTATCATGCTTTCGGACTCGTCAACCCGCTCGGTGCGGCAGCCGTGAACGCCCCAATACAGATTCATCCACCGCAATGCCTGTTCGTCGGGGCTTACCGCGAGAATCGGTTCGTCGGGGCGGAATACGCTTAAAACCCGCGCTGTGTTGCCGGTGAGAGTGGGCGTAACAATCGCCTTCGCTCCTACCGCCGCAGCGGTTTCCACCCCGGACCGCGACATGATGATGCTCAGGTTTTCCGCGGGATTGTGGGCTTCGGAAAGACATTCGCTGTGGAAACTTTTCATGCGGACCCGGAATTCTCTTGACAGCTCTACGGTACGGGCGATTTTGTCCATAGTTTTCACCGCCTCCACAGGATACGCGCCGGAAGCGGTTTCCCCTGAAAGCATCACCGCGTCTGTGCCGTCGAAAATAGCGTTTGCCACGTCGGTAAGTTCGGCCCGCGTCGGGCGGGGGTTCACAATCATCGACTCGAGCATCTGGGTCGCGGTGATGACCGGTTTACCTACCCGGCGGCACACTCCGATGATGTGTTTCTGGGCCAGGGGAATCTGTTCGGTGGGAAGCTGCACGCCGAGGTCGCCCCGGGCAACCATCACGCCGTCCGCAAGCCGCGCAATCTCCTTGATGTTTTCAAGCCCTTCGCCGCTTTCAATTTTGGCGATGATTTTCATACCCGAATTCAGGCTTTCAAGATATTTTTTGATTTCCGTGATTTCCTGGGGATAACTTAAAAAACTCGCGGCCACAAAATCAAGCCCCATTTCCGCGCCGAAAGCAATATCTTTTTTGTCCTGCTCGCTCATAATGGGAAGTCCCGCGTGAATACCGAGGAGGTTGACGTTTTTCTTGCTGCCTATTACCGCGCCGTTGTTTGCCCGGCAGCGGATTTCACCCCCCGCTACGGAAAGCACTTCAAGTTCGAGCAGCCCGTCGGCCACAAGAATGCGGTGCCCGCTTTGCAGTTTCGCCGGGGCCTCTTTCCAGGAAATCGAGATCCGCGCCGGAACCGTCCCCGACGCGGCGCTGGTAAGGCAATCGTCGGTGGTTACCACCACCGCGTCGCCGGTGTTGAACGCCGCTTTGCCGTCGTCCGCTACCATGCCCGTGCGGATCTCCGGGCCTTTGGTATCAAGCAGAATTGCCGCCGGCGTGTCCAGTTCACGGGAAAT
>JAITHW010000071.1 GCA_031279815.1 Treponema sp.
AAGGAGAATATTTCAAGGAACCGACGATTACTATAGACCTTTTCCGGCGCTATGTACCCAAATCCCTGTTGATCTGCGGGCTTTTTATACCCTTCAAAAGTTAAATGCTTTTGCCCTGGCGGGGATACGCCTAAAGCGCGGGGACGGATTAGCGAGTGGCGGCATTGCCCCTCTGATAGGTGCGCAACAGGGTCAATAACTGTTTAGCCCGCTGCCGGATACTTCCGTGATAGCGTCCGTCTGCAATGCGGGAGATGACCAGCATTGATGCGGGGTCCAATTTCCACCCGTTCTGGGCGGCAAAGGTTTCATACGCCTCCAGCCCGGAAAGGGCCAGCAGATTATCCGGAGAAAACATATTGAAATGGGAGAGGATGACGGTTATGACATTCACCGTTTCTTGATTTTCGTTAAGCCCTATCTTTTTCAGAGCGGTGATCATTTGGGTGAGTACCGTAGAGTCATGTTCCGCGCCGGCCATTCGTATCAAAACGTCTTTTGCCTCCGGGCCGCCTAATTCCCCAAGATAAGCCGCGGCTTTACCCCTGATATCGGGATAAGCCCTGCCGTTCCGATATGCCCTCTTGTTCACGGTTCCCTCCAGAGCCAGATATTCCAAGGAGCTCAGTACCTCTCCTCCTGTAACGCCCCTCTTGATGGCCTCTCCAATATTCGACAAGGCGCTTAACTTCAGTTCCCGGCTGTCGGCCCTGCTCTGTTCCCGGATAAGCATGAGTTCTACCGATTCTTGCAGGTACGATTCTTCTACGGTTATGCCCTTATCAAGATTGAAATCAAAATCCTGACCGCTCGCCATGACCGGGGCGGTCCATATCATTCCCAAAGCGATTAGATATTTAATGTTCATACCCTTTGCAATGCCGATGCTCCTATCGTAAAGCATGGAAAAAAGCGGCGTTCCCCCTCTTTCCGTGTATATCTATTTGCGCCGTTTTCTCGCCGCCTCAAGACATTCCCGCCTGAAAATCACCACCGATAGCCCCTGGTGCGTAATTTCCCCCCTAAGCCGGGCGGCGTTTTCCTCCATAAGCTGCTTCTTTGCTTCCAGTTCCAAGAGATGTTCCGGCGGCACTCCAAGGCTCAGAATAAGGCTGCGCAGTTTGGCTGAGGAGAATATAGGCTCTTGACAGCCGGTCATGGCCACGCTGGAATTGTCCAGAATGACGACGGTCATAGGGGTATCCGCAGCCGCCGCATCAATGAGGCCGGTGATGCCTGAATGAATAAAAGTGGAATCCCCGATAACCGCCAGGGGATACCTAATTCCGGCGTCCGCGGCGCCTTTGGCCATGCCCACCGAAGCGCCCATACAAACAATTGACTCAATCGCGGCGTAAGGAGGTAGGGCGCCCAGGGAATAACAGCCTATATCCGCGGTAACGGTGACAGGTTCCAGACCGGAGATCGCCTTCTTGATAGTTTCGTAACTGTCGCTGTGGGGGCAGCCTTGACAGAGTTGGGGGGGGCGGCCCGGTAGAGGGGGGATCTTCAGGGCGCCTTGAGCCAGTATGCTGGGCCGGGGAGACAGTCCCAGGCCTTTCCGCACATTGTCAGGGTCCAGTTCCCCGGTACGGGCGAGCGCGCCGTCGAGTTTTCCTGAAATAGAAACCCTCTGGGGCAGGATCCCCCGAAGCCGTTCCTCGATAAAGGGCTGCCCTTCCTCAATAACCAGGACCCGTTCAGCCTTTTCACAGGCCCGCTGTACAAGCCCAACCGGTATGGGATAGGTACCGATGTGCAGCCTGGCCGGCATGAGGCCCCCGCGGACGCACGCCAGGTCCTCCAGGTTTTCCTCGTAGTAGTTACCCCCAAGCCCGGCGGTAATCACCGCAAAACTCCCATCCCTATCGTTCAATTCCAGTGTATTTGCCCGGTGAGCTGTGGACCAGGCGAGTATATCCCTTTGTTTTTCAATGAGAAACCTATAATTACGCCTGGCAAAGAGGGGAAGGAGGGTCCAGCAGCTTGTATCCTCCGCTTTGGAGAGCGCGTTCTGATCCCGTGTATTTCCCGGAGAAACCGCAGCGCGGGCATGGGAGAGCCTGGTGGTGAGCCGGAGCAGCGCCGGAACATGGAACCGCTCGGACACCTCAAAAGCCTCTCTGGCCATATCATAAGCCTCTTGCTGATTCCGGGGTTCCAGGCAGGGAACCATAGCATAGGAGCCGTAGAACCGGGAGTCCTGTTCATTCTGGGAACTATGCATTCCAGGATCGTCTGCCACAGCCACAACCAACCCTCCCTTAATGCCCAGAAGCCCGCTATTGATGAAAGGGTCCGAGGCCACATTGAGGCCCACGTGTTTCATGGTAACAAGCGCCCGCCGCCCTGCAAAACTTACACCCAAAGCCGCTTCCAGGGCGGTTTTTTCATTGGCGCACCACCTGGCCGCCGGGCCGCCCCTCTCATATTCGGCGATGAGATATTCCAGAATCTCCGTGGAAGGGGTTCCAGGATACCCGTAGGAGGCGCTTACCCCCGCATGAAGGCTGCCGAGGGCTACCGCCTCATCCCCTAATAACGCTACATTGTCGCTTGCCGATGTCATGTTATCCAGGGTATCTCAAAAAAAACAGACAATCAAGGGTCTTGACCGTACTCGCTGCATAAGGGTACCGGTGTTACAACTCTTGTGAGACACCCGGTTGAGCCTTTCATGGCTTGCCTCCTTAAAATTGGCCTTGCTTTTTTCATTTCTACCATGAGGCCGGGCGTTCTATTTGTTTCTGAGTTTAGACAAGTACAGCTCTTTTTTAATCCGTGAAAATCCGTGTAATCTGCGGGCAAGGTTTATATACATTTTCCCAGCAGCACCGCTCTTTGACTCTTGCCAAGTTCCTAAATGGCTGGTATAGTTAAATTCAGGCGGATAAACCATGCTGCGGGGAGAAATTCCCTGGGCGATTTGGTGAAACCCGCGTTTTTGCAGCTTTTGCGGACGGTTTCCGCGGGGCAGCCTGCACTGGAATTGCCGGGCGGGGTATTGCGGATTATTTTAGTTGGAGAATAGTATGATTGCCAGAGAACAAATAGGAAATATTGCGGATTCTATCAGGAAGCCCCTGGGTTTAACGTGTCCCTATGATCCGGAAAAGGCGGTAAGTCTTTTAAACGGAACAATCCAGCCTATCAGTATAGATCATAAGATTGATGCCGCAATAAAAAAGAATGGAGAGGACAGTTTTATAATTTATTTGAATACTCATGAACCATATTTAAGAAAAAGATTTACAGTTGCACATGAATTGGGACATTTATTTTTACACATGGGCTATCTTATCGATAACGAAAAATGGAATTCAATACCGGATGACGGATTTCAAGATTCGGCATATTTTAGAATGTCTGATAATTATTCACAAGAAGAAAATGAGGCAAATGAATTTGCGGCATCGTTTCTCATGCCGAAGGCAGAATTTATCGAATTCGCTAAACAGCATCTTTCAAATAATCAATATACAATAAAGCCAATAGCCGGCTATTTCAAGGTTTCCGAGAGCGCCGCAATCAACCGCGGCAAATGGCTGGGGATATTTACATGGTAGAAACAGATGACAGCCCGGTTGAAAAAGTCAAAGAATCATTAAAAGATGCCTGTGAATATCCTCTGCCGCCGCCACCCAATTATGACGGGACATATTTGTTTTTTTCGTTTGACCTGGTAAACTCAACATCTTTTAAGAATAAAAATAAAAAATGGGGCGAGATATTTGATGGTTTTTTCCGGTTTTGCAAAGAAAAAATGAGACAGGAATTTCCATTGGCGGTTCAGTGGAAAATGATAGGCGATGAAATTCTGTTTTATCTGCGTGTCATTAAAGGCAATATGCTGTATGAGGTTCCTGAGAAAACATTTAATGTCCTAGTTAATTGTATA
>JAITHW010000093.1 GCA_031279815.1 Treponema sp.
TTACCGATTGAATATTGGCGACCATTTCCTCAATCCCTGCGGAAGACATGGAAACGCTTACCGCTTGCTGATCAATGTAGTCATTGAGCTGATTAATATTGACGATAATATCATCCATAGTGGCGTTCGTCTGGGTTACGCTTGCGGACTGATTCGTAACCTGATTTTTGATGGCTTGTATACTGGTAATAATGTGATGAATAGCCGCGGCGGTTTCGTTCATATTGGACGCAAGTTCCGTACCCGTATTGGCCAGCGCCAGAGACTGCTTTTTTATTATCTGTATAAGATTTTTAATTTTTTCCAGGGTCAGATTAAAATAATAAGCCATAACGCCTATTTCATCATGGCTGTTGACTATAAGCCGCTTGGTTAAGTCTCCTTCTCCTTTGGAAATATCTTTGAGCATATCCACCGCCACATGGATAGGCCGTACCAGTACCCGCATACACATAATAACGTTTACCAATATGGAGAGAATCAGAATAAGCGCCGCGATAATAATGCTTTGTTTAATATGAGACGCGCTGCTTTCGGTTATAGTTTCTTTAATTGAAGACATTTCTATACCGATAAAGAGAATTCCGATGACGTTTTGTTTGGTTTGATCAAAAATCGGCTGATACTCGGTAAGATAATCTTTGTCAAGAATAACCGCGGTTCCCATATAGGCCCGGCCGCTGTTCACCGCGCCGAAAGCCGCGCTGCCGGACCCAAGAAAGGTATTCACCGCCCGTTTCCCCGATCCGTCGATAATATTGGTGCTGATTCTGCGGTAATCATTCTGTTCTTTAACAAAAATCGTAGCCGCTATGCCCATGGTCTTAGACACCTGATCCACCACAACATACCGCTCATTAAGGATTCTGTTCTGTTCATCCACCATCTGCCTGTTTTCAAGCCGCAATTGTCCGTGTTCTTGGGCAAGCATAAATTCAAAAGAAGCCATATCGCCTTGCAGTTTCTTTTTTCCCATAACGATAGCCGTTTCTTGACTTAAAGACTGCATATTCATAATACTCATAATGGAAAAAACAAGGATCACCAAAAGCATAAACGCGGACGAGAGTCCCACCATTTTTATCAATAAACCGCCGGGGTTTTTCGATTCCCGAACATCAGAAACCGGAGATACCGCGGTATAGAACAACAAACGTTTCCATGACTGGTTTCCATTCATTGGTTTCTCCTTTATTAGTTATAGTAAACATAATGGATCAGCAAATTTTTATCAAATAATAAGGCGGATACGCTTCCCGCATACCATCGCCGGACAAACCGGTCCATGCCAAGGGCCGCCGGGTACGTTTAAAGGGAAAACCTCTATAAGGAAAAAAATTAATACGGGGGGGGGGGGGGGGTATTATACATCATAGCTTGTTCTTCGTCAAGAAAAAATTCTTCCTTTTTCTAAAAAATATTTATAACCACAGATTATATCCTCTATCGATTGAATTTATTAAGTATACATCATTACTGCGCTGCTTGTCAAGCCGCCTGTCCGTACTCACTGCCTTTAGGACACGCAGGCTCTGGGAATGGGCAGTCCCAGAGTGGCGGAAAACATGGTATTTGTCCGGCAATGAATCCACGAATTCGCCGGCGTTCATCGGCTTGTAATGATAGTCAAGGCATTCCCTCTGGAGCGTACCAATAAACCCTCAACGAAGGGCTTTTCCTTGAGGGAATTTGGGCCGTGTCCAGCAATGCCCAGTGAGGCAAGACAGCCCTGCGCGTCCTTCATGTTCCCGCTGCCGTTGACGGCTTTCATGGTTTTCCCGAAATAGGCGGCCGCTTTTTCCGGCGCGGCTTTGGCGTTCCGGCTTGATGGGGAGGAGGCGATGTCAGCTACCCCCATGCCTAAATGCATGGGGCTTGAGGCTTGTTCCGGTTGCCCGGCTTACTCCTCAAGTGTTCTACTTCAACTTTTTCCCGGTCTTCCGCGGCTTTAACCAGGCAGCCAATGCCGTCAATATGGAACAGATAACCGTAGCTGATTTCGATCCGGCTGAATATATAGAAACTCCGGAAGACGTGTTTTTAACTCTCAAAGTAGCCGACGAGGAAGGTGATCCCGAACTTCTACTTTCCGTTATCAGAGACATTGCCCGTTCAAATGGCATGGCCCAGCTTGCCAAAGAACTTAACCTCGACCGTGCCGGTTTGTATAAGTCATTCGCGCCCGAAGGAAACCCTTCATTTAAGACTGTGTTTAATCTGCTTGATCTCCTGGGCCTGCGGCTCAAGATAGAATCCAAAAGCGCATAGACCGGCGAGGGCCGCCCCAAGAAGCCAAAGCCTGAATAACCATTAGCCCTGGTACTAAAACTGGTAGTGCTAGTACCGGTACTAGTATTCATTATCCGGCTTATCTTGTCGTCGGGGCGTAGCTTGGCAGGCGTCCAATTTGGAGAATATCCGTTTGGGGGCAAGCGCCGCATCTCCGCAGCGCTTGTTTTTCGCAAAAGCCTTTTCGCTTTCTTTATACACCCGCCGGTACTGCGGGGGTGTTTCCCAGATTATCAACTCTTTGACTCAATAGCAAATAAGTTTTCAACCTATCCGCTGCCGCTCTGCCGCCTTATATCTCCATACCTAAGGCAAGGGTTTTACGGCTGATTCGAAGAACAATGCCGTAAGACGGCGCTCTGTGCCTTTAACGCGGGGATAACCCACTTTGATCTCGCAAATAACTACGGGCCGCCTCCCAGTTCGGCGGAGATCACCTTTGGCCGCATTTTGAAAAACGATCTTCTGCCTTTCAAGATGAAATGATTATTTTCACCAAAGCGGGTTACGATATGTGATCCGGACCTTACGGCGACTGGGGCAGCAGAAAATATCTTGTGGCAAGTTTGGATGCGGGTTTAAAAAGGATGGGCTTTGAGTATATTGATATTTTTTATCACCACCGCCCCGATCCCAAGCCTCCGATTGAAGAAACTATGGGCACCCTTGCGGATCTTATACATCAGGGCAAGGCCCTATACGCGGGAATTTCAAACTACGGCACCGAAGAAAACTTGAGATTCTTTAGTCGGGCAACCCGGATTTGAACCGGGGACCCCAAGTCCCCCAGACTTGTACGCTAAACCAACTGCGCTATTGCCCGGCTAAGGAATCTTATATTATTAATAATATACTAAAATAATTTCGTTATGTCAATAGTATATAAACATGTCTTTTACTTCTTTATCTGCGTATTAAAACCGGTTGCTCAAAACCTCGCTATTTAGGACTATAGCGACTTTACCTTCCCGGAGGAGCCTGCGGTTATCCTCAGACGAGACAATCAAGAGAGCGTCTTCCCGGTCTATGATGGGGTCTGTGGGGCGGATACCGAAAACCCCTCTGGCGATGATCCGTAGGGGATTGGTCCCCACCAGCTTCGTAAGGTCTTCATCAAGCCCTGATGGGGTAGGACGAAATATGCTGTCCGGCCCTACATAGCGAATCATAGTATGCACGATTTCAGGATCCATCATATTGTGTTCATATATCAGGTTCATATTGGTATCCCAAATCTTAGGAAAAATACAGGGAAGCGCCAAAGCTGCGGTACTCCTCCCATGGATGGGCAGGGATTCATCGGCAATAATAATGATCCCCGTATATGAGGCTACCGGCCTGGGGATCAGAACCCGCATCGTATCCTTAGGCCTGCTGTGCCGTATCAGAGAGGCGCTGAGTTGGTTCAGGCTGAGCGTATAACGGGCGGACATGACCGCTAAATCTATGGACAAGGTAGGAGGAATCTTTCTGGCGGCCAAACTAATGGTATCTGTGCCCAGCATGGAAAATTCCCCCCGATTGAGCAGATCCCCCAAGGTGGCGGAGGAATCCACCGGTATAGATAGGAGATAAGGCCGCATCAAGTGGGGATATTCATCGGAGATGATTTCCTCCGCATGGATTCTGCCCGTAGGCAAGCGGATTCCCACAGACGTCAGGTTGACTTTTACCGCGGCATTAATTTCCATCCGGCCCCATTCAACGGATCCCGTTATATCAACAGCCTTAGTTTGACTAAAAACCGACCCTACAAGGAAAACAAGAAACCCATACAGCATACCGCGTTTCATACACATACCCCTCATTTCCTTATCGGAGTTTTAACTGTTTTCCCTCACGAAGTACGTCGTTCAATCTCATATTATTAACTCGGGCCAATGCCTCCGGGGTTGTATGGTAGGTTTTGGCTATGGACCAGAGGGTGTCTCCCCGTTTTACCAGATGGATTTTTTCTCCTTGGGCAACCGTGGCGGCGGCATTCCGCTGGGACGCCCGGTAAGGGGCCACATCTTTATAGGCCGGGATCAGGAGGCGGGACCCGATCTTGAGATACTTAGCTTGCACTCCGGGGTTGTTCTTGAGGATATTATCTACCGATACGCCGTAATATTGGGCTATCTCTGAAAGGGTGTCCCCAGATGCAATGGTATGAAAATAGTATTTGATCAGGGAAAGATCCTTTCGTTCCAATACCGCCATGACCGCCGGAGCATCCGCAGTCCGTACCTTGAGATAATAATTCGGGTCCGGTGGGGTAACATTATAACGGAGCTCTCGATTTGCACTTTTAAGCTCCCGCGTATCTATCCCCGCCTCGGTTGCCAATAATTCCAAGTCTACCATCCGGCCGACTTTAACCCTGGTCCATTCAGGATCCTCATGCCATAGCGGTTCAATGCCGAAGTACCGGGGATTAGACATAATATAGGAAATTGCCAGCAGTTTCGGCACAAAATGAGCGGTTTCGGTTACAAGATGTTTCTTTTCCGAAAGGACCCAGTAATCTTTAATCCCGGTCCGCCGGACGATCCGGCTTACCGCGCCAAGCCCGTTATTATAAGCCGCCAGCGCAAGCGCCCAATCATCGAACTGCCGGTAATTTTCCTGTAGTTTGCTGAGGGCTCCCATAGTGGACTTCCAGAAATCTATTCGTTCATCCATCCAATCGGTTATTCTCATATCGTAAGGGCCTATGCTGTTTTTCATAAACTGCCACAGCCCTGTAGCGCCGGATCTGCTTACCGCGGTGGGAAGAAACCCCGATTCAATCACCGGAAGGTACATCAATTCAGGCGGGAGATTCCGGGCTTCCACCTCCTTGCGAATAAAGGTGAAATAGAGATTTCCCCGGCGCATGATTGCGTTGAGCAGTTCGATCCCCTTGGGGCTTGAATACCGGGTAATATAATCCTGGGTTAGGCCCTGCTCAAGTCCCGGTATCCTTCCCTGCCTTATGGAAGGATTCTGAGGTCTTGCCCGGGTATTCCGTACGCTCTCAATCTGACCGTATGGGGTCGTTCGCAGAGGACGGGAAAGCGATACCGAAGGTTCTTCTTTTTGCGGTACTTCCGTAAGGTTCAATTCAGGATATAACAGCTCTGCCGCGGGAGTAGGTTCTTCCTCCATTATTTCATCCGGTATGGTTTCATCGAGCATTACGGCCGACAATTCCGCCAGCAATTCAATCGAAAGCTCCGGAACCGGCAGGGTTATTAACAGATCCGGTTCATTCGATTCCGCGGATAATGACACGCAGGCCCATAGGTTTATCATACCCAAGGAAATGAAAACCATCTTTTTCTTCAAAAAACGCGCCGCCAACCGGATCAAATCCCGGGGCGCGGCTAACAATAGGGTCATATTAAGGGGGATCAAAATTTTTCTCCATAATAAATTCCCGCCCATTCCCAACGGCCATGGATTTCCGGGTCTGAGGGGAAATAAATTTTCCTGAAATAAAGATACCAGGTAGTAATATATTGGTCCCAGCCGGTGGTCCGTAAATACGCTTCATTGGCATTGGAACCGGCATCCAGAGTATCGGCATACTGAATCTGGTTTTTGTTCATAAAAGCGGAAAGGCTGAATTCCGCCATGCCCGAATCATCGGTATCCTGCGCCCAGGAACGGGCAAAAAAATTGACCTTCGCTTGATACCGCCGTAACTGGGCGTTGCTCCCTGCATCAAGGGCTTCTTTAACCGCATTGACCAGAGCATTGAGGCTTTCAAAGGTCCAATCCCTGGGAGAGTTGTTGAAATCAACCAGTTGTTTTGCATGATAATCCGCCTCCGGAAATCCGGGTATGATGATTTTTCCTATATAGGGAAGATATTTGGTATAGGACTGGATGGCCGCGTCCCATTCGCCGATTTGTTCGTAAGCCTGAGCCAGCATGAAGTAGGCCGTTCCCAGATCTATTTGCTCAGAAAAACGGGCAATCAATTCCTGGTAATACCTGACTTTCTGTTCCGGGTTATCCAGCAGGGTGATAAGGTGATTCAAACAGTCCAGATGGATTGATTGGCCCTGAACCGCCACATCAGGATAATTCTTGATAATTATATCAAAATATAAGGCCGCCACTTGGTAAGCTTTTTGCTCTTTATAGGCATACGCCGTCATGTGCAGATAGTAAGCATTATAGGGATCACCGGAATTTTTATTAACCTGGGCGGTGAGAAAGTTAATTAATTTACCATATTCCTTTAAACGGACATAACGGCTTGCAATCTCCCGAACCACCGCAAATCTAGTCTCCCCCGGTTCGGTTTCCAGTGCCAAAAGCGCAAACAACCGCTTGAAAGCCTCTTGATCTGTCTTAGAACCGGTTATGTAATAAGGATAGATTGTTTGATCCCGGGGTTGTCCGGGAAGATTAAAAAATCCCGCACTCTTTCTTGAGGCTGTCTCTTCACATCCCAAGGTGATAAAAATAAAACTCCATAATGATAGCAGCCAGCATGATGATAAATAGTACCGTTGTATTCTAATCCCCCTACTATGTTATTCGGAAATAAACTAATTATAAATTAACATAGATTTTTTCATATTTCAATATAAACTACAAAAAAACTTTAATCCCTTGGATTCGCGGGCTTTTTTATGTACCCTAGGGGTTATATTTTTATACAAGGAGTTAGGTGTATGAAACCGATAGAAACCTGTACGGTAGGTATTGTGGGCTTGGGGCTTATGGGCGGGGCTTTTGCTATGGCCCTTCGGAATGTTATGGGCCGCGGGGGCAGGATCCTCGCCTGCGATATGAATGAACAGGCCCTTGCCGCGGCCAAAGCAGCAGGGGATATTGATGAGGGTTTCACTTCGCCGGAAGGGATGCTGGGGATATGCGACTTGGTGTTTCTCTGCATCAACCCTTCCGCTTTGCTGCGCTTCATGGATCGGCGGATGCCCGCCTTTACGCCGGGGACCCTCATCACGGATATTGCCGGAGTAAAGGCCGGTATTGTTGACGCTATGGAGCGCACCTTGCGGGATGATCTGGACTTCATCCCCGGACATCCTATGGCGGGGAGTGAGAAAGGAGGCTATGTTCATGCAAAAAGCTGCAATTTTAACGGAAAGAATTATATCCTCACACCGCTCAGGCGGAATAAACCGGAACATCTGGTATTTCTGAAGAACCTGATTACTCGGATGGGGTTTTCCCGGATTACAGAAACCACCGCCGAGGAACATGACCGGAAGATCGCCTTCACGTCCCAGCTTTCCCATGTCATTGCCGCAGCTCTCGTTGACTGCGAGGCTGACAGAGAAATCACCCGTTTTGGAGGCGGCAGTTTTGAGGATTTGACCCGGATTGCCATGCTTAACGCGCCTATGTGGACCGAACTTTTTCTGGAAAACCGGCGGGAATTGCTGCAACGAATATGCCGGTTCCAGGAAAGTTTAGACAAACTGAAGGGGCTTATTGCCGATGAAGACCGGGAAGCCTTGGAGAACAATCTGCGGATGGTCCGGGAACGCCGCATGGCAATGGCGTGAACTGCCTAAACCTTAAAGGTTCGGGCTTCCTGTTTCACAGACAAAATACGCCGGTTGAGTCCCGCGCAGCAAGTTTAGACAAGATGAGGGGCCTCGGATCCCCACCCCAACCGGGCATCCGAGGAACAGGAACAAGCCCTCACGGAGTATTGCCCTAAGCTCCCCAGCCGCCCCCGCCGAAGCAGCAGCATGAACCGCGAAACCCCCCGCCAAGTTTTTGCCAAAGGTATTCACCACTTCTTTTTCCCTAATACCGCTTCCCGCGTTATGTGTTATGATGCTTCATGGCTCGCAGTTTTACCTATTCCGCTTTGGTTCTCCGGGTGCGTCCCGTCGGCGAATCCAACCGGGAAGCCTGGTTCTTGACCCCTGAAGAGGGCGTACTCAAAGCAGCGGTTTTTGGAGGACCGAAAAGCAAGCTCCGGGCCCATATAGCGCCCTTTCAT
>JAITHW010000113.1 GCA_031279815.1 Treponema sp.
AAAGACTATGTTCTTGACCAGGGCTTGTACCTTATTGAACCTTCCGGTGAAGACGTTGTTGTTGTGCCGCCCCATGGTCCGCCAAAAGCGTGGCAGGCGCAATGGCCGGAACAGGCCAAGGGTAACTAGAGCATCACTGCAAGGGTTTAGCCTCGCGATTTGTTTCATTCCCGTGCGGCTGCGCGGGCCTCCGGTTCGGTACATAGCGCTGGAAAAAATCCGTAATACTTCGTCAGTTTTCTTGAAATATTTTCTTCATCCGCATAATTCGATTGCCTGTTTCCTTTATTAACCCGTGAAAATCCGTGTAATCTGCGGGCTATGTTTAAATGCTTTTGCCCTGACCTGCCCTGTCCGCGGCCTTGTTTTTGCGGTTCGGTTCGTGCTAGTATAGTATCCTATGGATGTCTATCATAGACTGCGGCCTTCTCCCGTGTCCGCGCTGATCCTCCGTTCCGTAGCGCTGATTATGATCCTCTATCAGATTCGGCTTTTGGTTCAGGATTTGGCGGACACTCCGGTCTTTGCCGCCGCGCTGGGTATTGCCTTTACCGCGTCCTGGGGTCTCTTTCAAAAAAAGGTGCGCCCTATTCAGGCGGCCCTTATCCTGGGGATCATACCTTGGGTTGCGCGGTTTTTTATCGCGTTTCCAAGGATTTTCTTTGCCGGTACCGCGGTAATCCTGGATTCCCTGCTTCTCAATCTGGATCGCAATAACTTTATCTCCCTTATCCCCTTTTATTGGGCCGCTTTTTCCACGTATTTTGCCGCGGGATACCGGTCGTTTTTGCGGGCCGATATTATCATGGCGGATACGCTGCTGGTAACGATTTTCAGTATTGCCCCCGCGGCAGGCATCAGCATTTACCGCTGGCCCGTGCTGATGATCCTGGTGTTTGCGGCTATCCTCTTTCTCCAGGTCCTTGCGCTGATCCTTTCCGCCCCTCCCGAATGCAGGGTGCGGGCAAAGGAGCGCCTCGGGGCGGCCCTGGCCCTGTGCATTTTGGTCTTTATAGGCGGGTTCCTGTTTCTAGGGCCTTTTCAGGAAAAGGCAATAGGCCGGGGGGGCGGACTCTTGGCGCCGAATCTGTTCAGTTTTGATTTTTCCCAGTTTCTGCATCTGGAAAGCGAAATCAGTATGAATGATGATCTGGTGTTTATCGTTAAAAAAGACCCCGGGGACGGCCATATCCTGCTCCGCCGCTATGTGCTTTCAGGCTACAATACCAAGCAGGGTTTTTTCCGGTATGAGGCCGTAGATGAAAAAGCGCACCCCCAGCGTCTTCCCGGCAGGAAGACCGTCCTAGAAAGCCGCGAATCAAGCCGGATCTATCGGGTTATGGAGCAAGAGTATTACCTGGTGAACTTCGACGCTTCCGCGTTTATAGGTATGAACGAACCGGTTACGATTACTCCTTTTGAAAACTGGGATGCCTCATCATTCAGTTCCGCTTATGCGGTTCAAAGCCATGTTAATGAGGCGCTGATCTACGAACTGTTCGATTCGGTACTGGAGCGTCCGAATTCCCAAGACTTAGGCATGAGTCCTGAAGAGTATGCTTTTTATACGGATTACGGCAATGATGAACGGATCGCCGCTTTTGCCCGGGATATAACCGAAGGAAAGGGCTATTACCAGGACCAGGTGGAGGCCGTGTGCAGTTACCTCAAAGAAGGGGAGTACCGGTACAGTCTCAAGCCCGGCATAGCGCCCGACGGGGACCAGCTCGGCTATTTCCTCTTTCAGTCAAAGAAAGGGTATTGTTCTTATTATGCTTTTTCCATGGCCCTGCTTCTCCGTTCCCTGGGGATTCCCGCACGGGTTGCCGCGGGGTTTTTCATTGATCCTGCCTCCAATACGTTCAACTATTATCCGGTTCGTTCCGATATGGCCCATGCCTGGGTTGAAGTCTGGTATCCGGGCTACGGCTGGATAGAATACGATCCCACCACCCAAATCCTTGCGGAAGGCGAGGAATTCCGCTTTTCTTCAGGAGTGCCCCAGGAACTTTTTGAGCGGCTTATGAAGGAAATTCTGGATAACCATTCCCGGCTGATTCCCAAGGAAGGACCCGGTAATGAAGACCCGGAGGGGGATCTCTCCTCTGTAGGCGCCCGTACGGTCCGTTTCTTCCGGGAGCATTGGCCCGTACTGCTTATGGCATTCCTCTTCATCGCGTTCCTGTTCATCCGTATCCGCTGCCTGGCCGCGTCGGTTTTGAGCCGGAACCCCCGGAAAAAAGCCAACCGCCTCTGGTCTCATGCCAAGCTGCGGCTCAGGCTGGGGGGATATAAACGCGGTTCCCAGGAAGCCGAAGCGGAATGGGCCAAGAACCTGGAACTCTGCATTGGCGGGGTCTACGCCTTATATCACCAGACGGCTGCGGCTCGGTATGCCCCGGCCTATACCCCGGAACAATTCGATGCGCTGGAAAAACAGTACCGAGTGTTTTCTCAACACTATGCACAAGCCGTATCCTTCCAAAGGAGGCTTCTGGGATGGGTTCTGCCGCTTCTGGCCATGGCCCTTGGCCCCTCAAAAAAGGACCCCCGCAAAGCTGGAAGCCCCATAGGAAAGGCCGCGGGGGTCCTGCTGATCCTGTTTTTCGCTCTCCACGGGGGCGGGGCGGACGCTCAAAATTCCGGGTCCGCCGCCGAGCTTTTGGACGCGGACGCTCAAAACATTTACAACAGGGCTTTGGAATCCCAACACGCGGAACATTGGGAACGGGCCATTGAGCTGTATATCAAAGGGTCGGATCTGTACCCGGAGGACCGCCGTTTTCCTTGGGCCTTGGGAAATCTGTATTACCAGCGAAAACTCTATGGCCTTGCCTGGGATCAGTACCGCAAAACCGAGAGCCTCCTCCAGAATGATACGGATCTACTGTACCAGCTTTCCCGTACCGCGGCCCGTCTTAACCGCGACGGGGTATCCGCCGCGTATCTGGAACAGCTCCTGGCATTAGAACCGGATAATAGGGAAGCCATCGGCAATCTGGGATGGATGTACTTTAAACTGCACCGTTTGGGGGAAGGCCGGGATATCCTTCTCTCGGCTTTGGAACGTCTCGGCCCTAACGCGGATTTTTCTATGACTTTGGGGACTATTTTTTCGGATCTGTTTCATTATGAAGAGGCGAAAAAATGGTATCTTGAGGCCATTGCTCTGGGGGAAGCCGCGGGAGACCGGAACTTTACCGCGGTCAGCCACTATAACCTATCCATTTTGGAGGCCCGGTTTTACCATTATGATCGCGCGTTTGAGCGGACCAATGCCTCCCTCAGATCCCAAAACCGTGCTTCAGGACGGCTTGCCAGGGGAGAGCTGTTTCTCAGGCGTCTGGAATTTAAGCAGGCTTTTTCCGATTATCAAGCCGCGTATGAGATAGACCCCGCTCCGCTTTCCAAGGTTAATCTTGCCCAATCCTATCAGATTGCCGGGCATTTGGAAGAGTCCCGGCTGTATGCGGAAGATTGCCTGCGGGGAGGGGATCTTTCCTGGATGCTCAATTACGGTATTGATCCGGTACGGTATAAACGGGACCTTCATAAAATTCTCTATCGCGTGTATGCCGGATTTGAGCAAGCCGAGTACAACGTTCCTTATGGAACATGGCGGGAAGGGATTTGGGGGGCGCTCCGGCGGATTTCATACTGGTTTAAGAAGCGGTTTCATCAGCAGCTTTTTCGAAAATACAGTCTGCTCTCGGCGGATGTTTTTAAAACCGACAATTCCGCGGGAGGAGAATCGAACCTGGACGCGCTTATGCAGTATTACAACGCCTTTGAAGCTTATCCCCGGCGGGCTTTAACCTACCTTCGGAAGGCTAGGGAATTTGAGGCGCCTCTCATCCCCGAATCCGCGGCTTCTTATGATTATGAGGAAGGCCGTATTCTGAAAGATTGGAATTTGCTGAATAAAACCCTGGCCGCGTTTGATCCTCTGTGGGAGCGGGATATGATTGCGGAAATCTATACCGAGCTTGCCAAGATGAAGGAGGGCCGCGGAAAAGAAACCTCAAGGGAAGCTGCGGAACAGCTTTACAGGCTTAACAGGGGAAGCCTGCGGCAGCAGGGGATTAGATTGCCCGCGGAACTCATCATCGACGCTTCGGAGGACCCTTTGCTGAAACCCGGACAGGTTTCCCGGGTTGAAAAAGCCCTCCGCCGGGCGGTCCAAACTATGGGAATCGATCCTATACAGGGGGATAAAACCGGACCGAGCCGTTTCCGGCTCAAGATAAGCATCACAGGTCAAGGGATCGGTCATATAGGCGCCTGTGAACTTGAGGATGGGGGGCAGAAGGTGTTTAGCCGCACTATTCCCCTGAATGTCTTGTCCAAGGCGGAGATAAGCGCGTTTGCCCGGGCCTTGGGGGAGCTTATGTTCATCAATGAATAGGGTTTACCCCGAACTAAAAGCGGGAACCGGAATTCAAAACATACGAATTATAAGACAAAATAAGCCCTCTCGATTGCGAGAGCTTGCTGTTTGCTGTTTCTTACCCGGTCAGCTTTTTCTGTAAAACATCCCGTTCTTTAGTAAAAATTTCTATGCAACGTTCCTATATTTTATTTTATCAACAAGTCAACAAAAAATGCCGTATAATTTCTTGCGTATTTTTTAAAATAACCCCGTTTAAAAAACGGCGCAATAGCTCCGTTGAAAATCTAAACTATTTGTAGAATTTTCCCTATACTGGCCCGCCGCGAACCGGGCGTATACTGTACCATATTTTAGTTTTGGAGGAAGGCATGAAAAAGCGTTTGATTTCCGTATTGGTTATTTCAGCTGTTATGGTACCGGCGGTTTTCGCGGGCGGCGGCCAGGCGGCGAATTCGAATCCCGCCGCGGCGAAACCCCAGGGGCCCCAGGATCCCTGGGGAAAATACAATCCCGAGATTACGGTTATTTCCGCGAAGAACATCGAAGAAACCCGTTTTGAGACGGGGGACACCATTGACAAAAACCCCTGGATCGCCAAAAATAAACAGGACCTGGGGATCAACATCAAATGGGCATGGACCGCTCCCAATGCCAACGGTCAGTTTATTCAGAAACAGACCGCCAGCATAGCCGCGGGGGATTTGCAGGACATCATGATCGTCAATGCCCAGCAGCTCGATATGCTGGCCCAGAGCGGCCTTATCTGGGATTTGACGGACATCTACGATGCCTACGCCAGCCCTCAGCACAAAGAAATGATGAACATGGACCCTACTCAGGTTGACATCGCCAAGATCAACGGGCGGCTCATGGCCATGTCCTGGCTGGGGTCCACCTCGGATACTTCGGTGCTGTGGCTGCGGGAGGACTGGCGGACCAAACTCGGGCTGCCGGA
>JAITHW010000157.1 GCA_031279815.1 Treponema sp.
ACAATCCTCCCGGGACACCCGGTTGAGCCTTTCATGGCTTGCCTCCGTAAAATGGTCTTGCTTTTTCCATTCTACCATGAGGCCGGGTGTCCTATTTGTTTATGAGATTAGACAGGGCAGGGCAAAAAGCATTTTGAAGGATATAAAAAGCCCGCGGATTACCCGGATTTTCACGGATTCCGGTACATAGCGCCGGAAATAGTAATCGTTGGTCCCTTGAAATGTTCTCCTTATCCGGGCTATTCGATTGCTTATCTCCTTTTAACCCGTGAAAATCCGTGGACCCATGTTTAAATGCAGCAGCTTTACAACCACTGGAAGGCTTCCAACATGGCTTTCTTCTACATCAATTATGGCTTCGTTTAGGTTTATCATACTTTGTGCATCACCTCCCTTTCTGAGTTTAAACACGGGTTTCGCTTTCACGCGCGGTTTCTTCGCATCCAGGCTGTAAGGCATTTCAGGATGAAACAGATGCCTCCGTTGCGTTGTTTTATTTGATTGATCACAAAGGGTTCGTAGCTTCCGCCCAGGATATGCTCTTCTTCCATGCGGGCGATTATCGTATCGAGAAACGGCGTTTTGAAGGCATATTTCCAAAAAAGTGTAAAATAGGGTATATACGCATAATCTACAAAACAAGAATTTTTCCAGGGTTTCCTCTGAGGGCCTGCAAAATGAAATATTTTTACCTGTCTTTCCGCTTCGGCATACTCTTTTGCAAGGGTTTCAGGCAGATAGCAAGCGTTTTCCTCAATAGTAAAATTCCAGGAATAGGGTAAAAAAAATGTCCGGCTTTCGGTCACAAAATTAAGTATATCCTGATCGTGGTTTGCCCATTTTCTGGAAAGCGCCAAATCAAGCAATTCTGTGATAGAAATTGTTTTTTGAAACTGCCTGATATTAAAAATCATTACTCCGGCATTGTAGCAATCTATAAGATTTCGGGCATTTGCCTTAAAATCAAAACAGGTTTTATCTTTATATGCTCCGTAACGGATCAGCCCGCTTATACCGGTACAATCACGCGCCGCGCCGATAAAATTGTCCCCTATATCAAACGCGAATAAACGGCTTATATCAGAACGGCAAATCATATCGCCGTCAAGATAAATGACTTTATCGTAATCAGACAGTAATTCAGGGATATAAAGGCGGTAATAGGTTTCCGCCGTTATATCTGGGCGGTTGGCGGTAAAAAAATTACAGCCCTTTATACGCTCGCTTATGTTGATGCCCTCAATAATACAGTACGGATAGTTTTTTGTTTGCGAGGAAAGCATATTCAGAACAACGGCGGAAATGCCTGAATGTAATATAAAGAACCGGTATTGATTTTCGGGCGAGGCGTTTTCCATGATTGACTGGATCATCGCCGACGTATAGGGTATAAAGTATTCGTTTGCGGCAAAAACAATCGGAATGGTAACGCCGTTCTCCTTTAGCATGAAAAAAGTGTACCCGAATATCGAAAAAATACCAATCCCTTTCTTGCCGGTTTCCTCATATGGGGGCCGGTTTTTGCGGGACACCCGGTTTTGCCTTTCATGCCATTCCCTCCAGTAAATGAGTCTTTGTTTTTCCATTCTGCCATGCGGCGGGCGTCCTGTTTATTTCTGAGTTTAGGCAGCGGCGATGTATTATCGCTGAAAAAATACAAAGGTTACGAACACCCGGATGAATCCGAGCGGAAGTTTTTTACAACATGCCCGTATCCTGGAACCGGGCGCTTGTAACGATAGGATCTATGGGATATTATATATCCAACTATTTTCGGAGAAAAAGCATCCTAATGCCCTATATCGCCTTTATCAATGAATCTAAAACGGTCTCCAAAGGCATTGCCATTGAAGAGGGAACCACGATCCTCGAAGCGGCCCGTACCGCCGGAGTGATCATCGAGTCTCCATGTAACGGTATGAACACCTGCGGAAAGTGCGGGGTACGGCTTCCTAATCCTGAAGACCTGCGGTTTATACGCGTCAAGGGGGAGCCGGAATTGGAAACCGGAGGAACCGTGTTTGCCTGCCGGGCCAGGGTATTCGGCCCTATCGAAGTGGCGGTCAAAGACTACTCTGAAGAAAATCTGACCCTACAGATTGTAGATAGGGGCGCGAGTTTTTCATACCCAAAAGCGCCGTTTATTACCAAGAAGGTGTCCGGTAAAAACACCCAAGTCTATGGAGGCCCTATGCTTTTGGGAACCGAAGAAGGGGATACGGAAGCCTCTCTCTATGGACTGGCAGTGGACATCGGCACTACCACCATCGTAGCTTCTCTGGCGGATCTGCATACCGGAGCGGAACTCGCTTGCGGATCAATCCTCAATCCCCAGACCCGTTACGCCCAGGACGTGCTTTCCCGGATCCATTTTGCCGGACAAGATGGGGGTCTTGCATCTCTGTATCAGGTTTTTATTGAGAGCCTGCATACTCTGATCGCCGGAATGGTGCGGCGGACCGGAATCAACCCCCGGCACATTTACGAAGCGGTGTATAGCGGAAATACCGCTATGCTTCATTTGGCAACCGAAACAGATCCCTTTCCGCTTGGCCAATACCCCTATACCCCCAGGATATGGGGAGGAAACCATATCCCCGCGGCTGCGCTGGAGATATCGGAATTCGGTCTTATATACCTGCCGCCGATCATCTCCGCTTTCGTGGGCGCGGATATCACTTCGGGTATTCTGGCGTCCCGGCTGGACGAAGTGAAAGGCATCACCCTTTTTATCGACGTCGGCACCAACGGCGAAATCGTGCTTGCCAAAGAGGGGAATCTGGCCGCGGCTTCTACCGCCGCGGGGCCCGCCTTTGAGGGCATGAACATAATCTGCGGTATGCGGGCAAATAAGGGCGCGGTCGAAGCCTTTTGCATTGATGCGGAAGAAAAACCTTCTTTTAGGGTAATAGGAGGCGGTCCGGCAATAGGAATCTGCGGCAGCGGTTTGATCGATATCGCAGGAGAGTTGGTAAGAACCGGAGTGATTGAGGCAAGCGGCAGGTTTGCCCCTCCTGGAACAGGGAATTACGGAGAGAGCTTGAAAAGACGCATAGGTGAAAAAGACGGAAAACCGGCCTTCTTTCTAACTCCCGATGTCTGTCTTGCCCAGCAGGACATACGGCAAATCCAGCTTGCCAAAGGCGCCATCCGTGCAGGTATAGATATGCTTTTAGCCCATTTCGGCATACCTTCCCAAAAGGTTGATCAGGTGGAGATCGCCGGTTCCTTTGGGTATCATCTCAATGAAAAGAGCCTTCTCAATCTGGGCTTATTGCCCAGAGATTTTGAAGGCAAAGTAAGGTTTGCGGGAAATACTTCCATGTCGGGCGGGATTGCGTTCCTTCTGAATACCGGTTTTCGGGAAAAGATGAGCCGCGTAGTAAAAAGGATCGAGCCGATTGAACTTGCCAAGGGAGCGGATTTTGAAGAGGTTTTTATCGAGCGCCTCGCTTTTTAACCCCCTAAAGGCTGATGTATAGTTGTTATATCAACGCCGTTGGAGTCTGTCTTTCATGCTTCTTATGCCCGGCTGTAAAGCTGATAAGCACAGGGTTATGTTAAACCGCGGCGGTTTCCGGCTCCCCATGTCTGCTTCATACATTATTCGCGGCGCTCTTGTTTTTTATGTATTAAAGGGGATAATTAAAATACTATAGTAAAATACTATAGTAAAATACTATATAATGATATACAAAACTATTCTATAAGAGGGTTATCAATGAACGGACCGTTATTAGTTGTATTGGCCGCCGGCATGGGGAGCAGGTACGGCGGATTGAAACAGATGGATCAGATTGGGCAGAATGGCGAGACCTTGCTGGATTATTCGGTCTATGACGCCCTTAGATCGGGATTTGAAAAAATCATCTTTATTATTCGGCACGATATGGAAAAGGATTTTAAAGAAACCGTGCTGAACCGCATGAAATCCGTCAACTATGAGCTGGCGTATCAGGAGCCGGATTATCTTATCCCGCCGGAGATTTTTGAAGAAGCTCAAAAATCCGAGAGACAAAAGCCTTGGGGTACTGCCCATGCGCTGCTCTGCGCCGCGGATCACATCAAATCCCCGGCCTTTGCGGTCATCAACGCCGACGACTTTTACGGATATGAAGCCTTCGATGTGCTGGGCGCGCATTTGTCCACCGCCGCCATTACCAACGGCTATATTGTGCCGTACAGATTGGAAAAAACCCTGAGCCCTCAAGGGACCGTGGCGAGAGGGGTCTGTGAAATCAAAGATATGTGTCTCATGTCCGTCAACGAGCTGACTGCCATAGCGCAGGAGGAAAAGGGGATTTTTAATACCGCCGAAGACGGTTCTAAAGAGGAACTTGCGCCGGATACGCCGGTGTCCATGAATTTCTGGGGCTTCCCGCGAAGCATCCTGCCCGGTCTGCGGAAATATTTCATGGACTTCTTACAGGAACCTGAAAATCTGCCTAAAAATGAGTGCTACATTCCTAGAGCAGCCGATTGGTTCATCAAAAACGGGCTTCTCACCATCAGGGTACTCAAGGCGAATTCAGAGTGGTTCGGCGTAACCTACAAAGAAGACCGGGAAGCCGCGGTGAACCGTATCGCCGAACTGGCAGCCTCCGGTGTGTACCCTCCTGATCTCTGGGGCTGAGGCGATGCAGATTCCTCTTTCCCTTGTACACGAGAAATCCGCCGTCTCTTTCGGCAGGGGGGCATATCAATGATACTTTCGTGCCCACCTGGAATCAGGCGGGCGATCGGGTTCGCTATCAGCACTAATGGAGAATATTCTACAGGCGGCCCGTCCTATTGCCGGCAAGCTGCACGGCGCGGATCATAGGAGCCGCCGGACATTGACGGCGGTTCTTGCCCGGGACGGGAAACCTTGGGTTCGGGGCGGGTGGTGGCGAACCTATCTTTTTATCGAAGGAACCCATAGGTCCCGACGCGGCTTCATACCTGAAGAAGCCCGGTTTTTATCCTAATCATACTTTGTGCAATATTTCCAAAATTTCTATTGACATTAGTTCTTATATCATTTATATTTATATAAACATTAAGAGAAAATACTTGAATTATAAACTTTTGTAGGGAGGAAAGATATCGCTATAATGATAAAAACTGTGTGCGGGGGGGGGGGGGGGGGGGGGGGGGGGGGGGGGGGGGGGGGGGGGGGGGGGGGGGGGGGGGGGGGGGGGGGGGGGTG
>JAITHW010000159.1 GCA_031279815.1 Treponema sp.
ACAATCCTCCCGGGACACCCGGTTGAGCCTTTCATGGCTTGCCTCCGTAAAATGGTCTTGCTTTTTCCATTCTACCATGAGGCCGGGTGTCCTATTTGTTTATGAGATTAGACAGGGCAATGATTTAACTTTATTAAAGACCCATAGTATAGTATACTGATACATTATGGATGATTGTATTTTTTGTAAGATTGTAAAGAGTGAGATACCAAGCAGGAAGATCTATGAGGATGAGAATATCCTGGCTTTTCACGACGCAGCTCCTCAAGCGCCGGTACATTTTCTTGTGATCCCTAAGCGGCATATTAGGAATATCATGGAACTGGAACAAGAGGACATTTCCCTTGCGGGAAACCTGCTTAACCAAGCCCAGAAACTGGCGGCTGAACTCGGCTGCGCGGAAAAAGGCGCCCGTTTTGTGATCAACTGTAAATCCGATGGCGGACAAACCGTAGATCACCTCCATATTCATGTCCTTGGAGGACGGTTTCTCGGTTGGCCTCCGGGATGAGGAACGGGCGAGAGGCGGGAGTGAGGAATACGGCGGTTTTGCGGTACCGCAAAGGGTATTCGCCTAAAAAATTCTGCTTCTTACTTTGATTTTCTCTTGCCCTCCGGCAAAAAGTCTTAGTATTTTAAATAGCAGAATTATCTTACAATAAAGGAACTTTACTATGGCACAGCACCGGTTTCAAACCGAGGTAAGTCAGCTTCTCCATCTTATTATTCATTCTCTCTATTCCAATCGGGAGATTTTTCTTAGGGAGCTGGTATCCAATGCTTCTGATGCGCTGGACAAACTCAAGTACCTCACCGTGGCGGATGACCTCTATAAATCCATCAGTTTTAATCCCCGGATTGATCTGTCTTTCAACAAGGATGCCAAGACCATCACCATTGCGGATAATGGTATCGGGATGAATGAGGCCGATCTGGTTGAGTCTCTGGGAACCATTGCCCGGTCGGGAACCAAAGCGTTTCTCGAAAAACTTACCGAAGACGTGAAGAAAGATTCTAATCTTATCGGCCGGTTCGGGGTAGGGTTTTACTCTGCTTTCATGGTGGCGGACCGGATCGACGTGATAAGCCGTAAAGCCGGGGAAACCGCGGCTTGGAAGTGGTCCAGCGATGGAAAAGACAGCTACGACATTGAAGCTGCGGAACGGGATACCCAGGGTACGACGGTGATCCTCCATTTAACGGAAGAAGGCGCCGAATACACCAATCGCTGGTCTATTGAGGACATTATCAAGCGATATTCCAACCATGTGGCTTTTCCCATTTATCTGACCTATGATGAAAAGGAGTACGATAATAAGGGCAAGGAAAAAAGCTCTAAAACGAAAACCGAACAGATCAATTCCGGTACCGCGCTTTGGCGCAAGGCAAAATCAGAACTTAAAGAAAAGGACTACGCTGAATTCTATAAACAGCTTGGACACGACGGGGAGGATCCTCTTTTTTATGTGCATACCAAGGCTGAGGGAACTCTGGAGTACACCACTCTTTTTTACATCCCCCAGAAAGCGCCTTTCGACCTGTACCATGCGGACTACAAACCCGGAGTAAAGCTCTATGTCAAGCGGATTTTCATCACCGATGATGACAAGGAGCTGATGCCTACGTGGCTGCGTTTTGTCCGAGGGGTCATTGATTCCGAAGATCTGCCTTTGAACGTGAGCCGGGAGATCCTGCAGCAAAACAAGATACTCCTCAACATAAGAAACGCTTCGGTAAAAAAACTGCTTTCAGAGTTCAAGAATCTCTTGGAAAACAACAAGGAAAAATGGGAGACCTTCATTTCCCAGTTTAACCGCCCCTTAAAAGAAGGGCTGTATCAGGATTTTGCCAACCGGGAACAGATCCAGGAACTGATCCGGTTTAAAAGCACCGCAGCGGAAGGGTGGACCAGCCTCGCGGATTACGCCTCCCGGATGAAACCGGATCAGAAGCATATCTACTACATCACCGGCGGGGATGAAAAAACCCTTAAAGCATCCCCCCTGTTGGAAGCCTATACCGCCAAGGGCATTGAGGTTCTCGTCATGGATGATGAGATCGACGATATCATCATACCTTCGGCGGGCAAGTATAAGGACTGGGAACTCAAAGCCGTGAATCGGGCGGGAGCCGACGAGGAACTTGGGGAAAAACAGGACAAACATGCAGAAAAAGAGATCAAACCGGTTATTGAAAAGATAAAGAAGGCGCTGGGGGATCGGGTCAAGGAAGTGAAACTCTCCCGGCGGCTCCATGATTCCCCCTCCTGTATTGTGGCGGATGAAAACGATCCCAGCATCCAGATGGCTCAGATGCTCAGGGCTATGGGTCAGACCGAAATGCCCGACATCAAACCTATTTTGGAGGTCAACGGAGAACATCCCATTGTGGCAAAGCTCAAAGATACCGATGATGAACAGCGCATCGCGGATATTGCAGGGGTGCTTCTGGATCAGGCTCTGCTGGTGGAAGGGGTTAAGATTAAAGACCCCGCGGACTTCGTGAAGCGGCTCAATCGTCTGCTGGCAGGGTAGAAACGCATAGGGAGGGGATATATCCGGCGGCATGATCCTATTCTGGAAGAGGGAATCCGGTATCTGCGAAAATCCGATCCGGATATTGACGCGTGTTTAGGCGGCGGCATAACCGCGGTATTGACTCTCCTCAATACTTACATAGAAGAAATCGAATTGTTTAATCCCGCTTACGGATTGGTGAAGGTTAAGGATAGACAGGAACTGGTGGTAAAACACATTCTCGATTCCCTCGGCCCTTTAGGGATTATACGCCGTCTGCTAAACCGGAACCGGGGCGGTTCCTCCGCCATAGCCGATGCGGGTTCCGGAGCGGGGCTGCCGGGGATACCCTTGGCAATATGCCTGACCGGTCATTCGTTTACCTTCATTGAACGAATGGGAAAGCGGGCGGGGTTTCTCAGAAATACCCAGGCGGTACTGGGCCTTCGCCATGTAGCGGTTGACGCACTAGAAATGGAGCGGGCTGCCCCGGGAAGGTTCAGCCTTATCACCTTTCGAGCCTTGAGTCCTTTAAATCCGGTTTTACTCACATCCCTTTTCCGGCTGCTTGGATCCGAGGGCATTCTTGCCGCATACAAAGGCCGGAAAAACAGGATAGAAACCGAGATGAGAGCCGTGGAATACCTCACCGCAGGTTGGGAAGCGATGCCTTTACAGGTACCGTTTCTGGAAGAAGAACGGCACCTGGTCATAATACGAAAACCGGTGGATGAATTGTAATACCTCTGATGGAAAAACAGAAGCGCCGGCCCCGGGGCCGGCGCTTCTTCGGATTTTTTATTCCGCCGCCGGGTCATTTCTCGTCCTTTCCGCTTACCTTAAAATTGCATTTAAAACATTTACATTTTCACTAAAGGCGCTTATAATTATATATTCATTTACCACCAATAAAGGAGTTATAGTATGACAATACAGAACACGGCTGGAAAAAAGAAATGGTATAGCTGGTATTTCGATTGTAACCTGCTATACCGAATTCTCATAGGTCTTGTGGCGGGTATCATTGTAGGGCTGGTATTTAAGGAAAAGATCCTCTGGATATCGCCTTTCGGAGATCTCTTCGTGAGGCTTCTCAAGATGATTATGATGCCGATCATTCTATCTACCCTTATTGTGGGAGCTTCCTCGGTAAGCCCCGCTAATCTTGGTAAAGTAGGTATCCGGGTTATTGTTTTTTACCTCCTCACTTCCGCGGTTGCGGTGATTATCGGTTTGCTCATGGGCACTATTTTTCATCCCAGCGCAGAACTCACCGGTTTTGCCGATGCTGTAGGAAGAGAAGCCAAGGCCCCCACACCGGCGCAAACCCTCCTCGCCATGATTCCAACCAGTGTCGCCCAAGTCATTGTCAATGAGACGATTCTGGCGGTTATTTTCTTTGCCCTGATTTTTGGTATCGGGGTTTCTTATCTGCGGGTTTCCTCTGATGAGCGGCTCAAAAAAGCGGGAGACACCCTTTACGTCTTCTTTGACGGTATCGCGGAAGTGATGATGCTGATAATAAAAGGGATTATGCAATACGCGCCCTTCGGAGTGCTTGCCCTTGTGGCGGTGGTCTTTGCCACTAACGGGCCAAAGGTGATGGGCGCTTTGGCAGTGGTAACCGCCGCATGTTTTACCGGTTATACCCTGCATATCCTTGTGGTATATTGCGGTATGGTCAAATTCTATGGAAGACTGAGCATCAGACGGTATTTCAGGGATGCCAAGGATGCCTTCATCACCGCCTTTGTTACCAGAAGTTCCAACGGAACCCTGCCGGTAACTATGGAAGCTGCGGATAACCTGGGGGTGCCCAAAGATATTTATTCCTTTTCCCTGCCCTTAGGGGCCACTATAAATATGGATGGAACCGCTATCTATCAAGGGGTATGCGCAATTTTCATCGCCCTTTCAACTTGGGGATATAACTTCAGCCTTACCCAGATGGGAACCATTGTGATAACCGCAACCCTGGCCTCAATCGGTACCGCCGGGGTTCCCGGAGCAGGGGCCATCATGCTTTTGCTGGTCCTTGATTCGGTAGGGCTTCCTGTTACCGCAGGAAGCGTGGTAGCAGGAGCCTATGCTTTGATCCTCGGCATTGATGCTCTTCTCGATATGGGACGGACCGCCCTGAATGTTACCGGGGATCTTTCCTGTACCACCATTGTTGCGAAAAAGCTTAATCAGATCGATCTGTCAAAATGGAAGTAATGAGGAACCGGAGATTACCAAACGCGCCGTAAAGCCCCTGCCTTTAGGCATAAGGCGCAGCGAACATGTTCTGTAACAACATTCTTGACTACTCTCCTTGTTTTTTGTATGTTGTCAAAGAACAGAAAGCAGGTTCGGTGTTATTTGATATGGGTTTTGCTCGAAGGCTAAAGCCTTCGGCAGCTCACAGCAGGATGCCCCGGACAGGAGAAAACAGGGGTTCCTCGCGCTATGTGGATATCCTAATTTGGGTGTCGCAACGGTGTAAAAGCAGGAGATCCGTCAATACCAACGCGGTCATGGCTTCCACCACCGGAACGGCCCGTGGGACAATACACACATCATGGCGGCCTTGAATGATAAGTTCCCGAATAGCGCCTTGCCGGTCTGTGGTTTGTTGGGGCTTTGAAATCGAAGGAACCGGCTTAAAGGCCACTTTGAATTCCAGAGGCATACCGGTGGAGATGCCCCCCAAGATTCCTCCTGCATTATTGGTTTGATAGCGTAAAGCCGGTACGGCCGGTGAAAGCCGGGCGGCATCCTTCGGCACAGGACAATCGTTCCGGCTTGAACCGGTCCCTGATGCCGCGGCGAAACCCGCGCCGAATTCGATTCCCTTGGCGGCTCCCAGGGAGAGCATGGCGGCGGCTAAACGGGCGTCCAGCTTACCAAATACCGGCTCTCCCAGTCCCGGGGGCAGACCCATAACCGAACAGGAAACAATACCTCCGGCGCTGTCGTTCTGTGCCCGAAGGGTTTCGATGCGCTCCATTATTCTTTCCGCGCTCTCCCGATGGGGAACCATAAGGGGATTTGCTTCCGCTTCTTCTAGGCTGAAACCCGGATCTTCGGGCCTGATTACCTGAATACCCGCGGCGGCGGAAGTCCATGCCCGGACGGTAACGCCGTATTCCGAAAGAAACCGTTTTGCCACTGCGCCTGCCGCGACCCGGCTCAGGGTTTCTCTGCCGGAACTCCTGCCCCCCCCCCGGTGATCTCTGACGCCGTACTTGGCTTCCCAAGCCCAGTCCGCATGGCCGGGCCGGTATACATCTCTGAGGGCGTCATAATCTGTGGAACGCTGATTGGTATTGCGAACTATAATGGCGATGGGCGTTCCCAAAGTCCGCGCTTCAAACACGCCGGAGAGCAGTTCCGGTTCATCGGCTTCGGCTCTGGACGTGGCCGGGCCGCCGCCGCCGGGCCGCCGCCGCCGTAACTCCCGGGCGATGTCCTGCGTACTCAAGGGTATTCCCGCAGGACACCCGTCCACCACGCATCCCAAAGCCGGACCGTGGGATTCTCCAAAGGTGGTAACCGTAAAAATAGTGCCGAAACTGTTTCCAGGCATATTGGCTTCCTTTCTTCCAAAATCATATCATATTATGAGGAAATAGGGAATCTCTATCCGTATCTGCGGTTCGGCTGTCCTTCCCTCTTTACTTCTCGATTCGGCCTTCCTGAACCGCTTTTTTGTTTCCCTACCCACTCTCTCTATACATTTATCCTGGAAAACCCGTGTAACCGGTGGACTTTTTTATTCTATGGGTTTATCCTGTAAAAAAAGATATGATAGATTTGCATACTCATTCAAAGGCTTCCGATGGCAGTTTAAGTCCCTCGGCACTCATAGAACAGGCTTGCCGGCGGGGCCTAACAGCAATTGCTCTTACCGATCATGATACTATTGCAGGCATTGAAGAGGCGGAAAGAGAAGCGGAGAAACAGGGCCTGCGGTTTATTCCGGGCATTGAAATAGAAATACACTGGGAACCGGGAGAATTCCATCTTTTAGGGCTGGGAATCCGCCGGCCAAGCCCGGCTTTTTTAAGGGCTATTTCGGAATTAGCCGGCCTGCGGGAAGCCCGCAACCGGGAAATTATCGAGCGGATGCAGAAAGCCAACATTGAAGTGTGTTATGAAGATATCCTACCCCTCTCAGGAGGACATTTCATAGGACGCCCTCATTTTGCCACCCTCCTCATAAACCGGGGTATTGTTAAAAACCGGGAACAGGCATTTACCCGGTATCTTGGTAAGGGGAGACCCTTCTATGTTCCCAAAGAGGGTCTGGAATTCCGCCGAGCAGTGGATATGATCAAGGACTCCGGCGGGATTACCGTATTGGCCCACCCTATGTCTCTCTATATTGCGTGGGGCCGGCTCCCGGAATTGGTGAAGGATTTCAGGGATCAGGGCTTGGACGGCATTGAAGCCTGGCATCCTACCGCTAAAGTCCGCTCCTGCAAGCGTCTTGATGTTCTGGGAAAATCTTTAGGGCTTTGTATCACCGCAGGCAGCGATTTTCACGGAGACTCAAGGCCAGACAGGAAACTGGGTATCACTGCCGGAGATCGGAAGATAGATGAGGCTCTTTTGGAAACCATACCGAAACTGTTTAACACAAAGTGAGTAATTTTTTTAACTATAATATAAAACCGCATAAATATTTGTAAATATATTAAAATACCGGTTGAAAAATTTCCCTATTATAGCATAAGATAATAAATATATTATACCATTAAGGATGGTGGTTATGAAACGTGCTATTTTAGTTATACTTTTGGGTCTGATTGCCTTGGCAGCTTTTGCCGAAGACGAATTAGAATTTTACACCAACCAATTTAACAATGCCCTTACCGCAGTCGATCAGTTGAGCGTATTGCGAATTGTACGGGATGCCGAAATTGAGGGTGCCGGTACTTTTTATGCCTCTGCATTAAGCCGGGTCCTTCAGGTATATCCCAATCTCAAGGGCAACAAGGACATTGACGCCGCAAATGAATCCATCAGATTGATTACGGATCAATTAACCGAAGAGCAGAGCGATACCGGGCAGGATCTGTGGAGGGTGGTGCAGACTTTTTCCAATCCTTTGGTGAGAGCGGATGCGGTTATAGCTTTGGGTAAGGTTGGGGCTACGGATTTGCTCCCCCAGGTGGTACAGATCCTCAAGGATACCAATTCAAGCCCTTATGATAACCGGCTTTCAGGGGAACGGATTGCCTATGGAGCAATTGATGCCTTGGCAAAATACAAGGATCCTTCCGGTTACCTGCCCGTATTCTTCGCGGCCAACGGATGGTACTCCCAATGGGTTAAAGAAAAGGCTACCGAATCCCTTTCCGAAATTCTTGAAGATCCTACGGAGCCGTTAATCGAGGTCATCCATAGCGGCGGTTATACTTTTGAAGATAAGTATATGGCTTTAAAGGCAATTGAACAATCTGAAGTTGATGAATCTTCTAAGGCAAAGGTAGCGATGGCGGCCCTGTATGAAGGCTGGAGAGGTTCCTCCTATGATGCACGGCTCAAGAAAGAACTGGTGAAGATGCGCAGACTTGCTATTGATATGATCAGCCGCTATGGAATTGAGGGAGCAGAGGATGAACAACAAATCTATAGTCTTCTGGACCGTTCTTACCGGTATGGGGTGGATGAGGAAGAGCACCTTGGGACCATTGCCGCTCTAAAAAATATCGCTACAGAAGACGCCGCCAAGCTGTTAAGCGCCTATATTGCCCTCATCAACAATAAGCTGGAACGGGGGATTCTGACTCCCCAGGATGAGCGGTATATGAGAGCCTTAATTCCTGCCCTGGGTTCTACCGGCAATTCAGAAGGACAACCGGTTCTACGGCATGTCATAGCTCTGGACTGGAGTTACGGGATCCATCAAATCGCTCAAGAGGCGTTGGATAATTTAGGGGAATAAGTCGCATTGGCTATATAAAGAAGGAGTGACGAGCTACTCAACTCTCACTCCTCCCCTAAAAGCCACCCGCAATCCCCTTAAAGATGAATGCCGCCCTGATTATTCGGCAAGCACATGTAATACTGCCTCGGGGGTTGTAGCGGTAAGAATTTCTCCGCGTTTTTCGGAACTTTTAAAGAGCAAACTTATCTCTGCCAGGAATTGGAGGTGCGGGCCGGTTTTTTCAATAGGGGAGAGGGTCATAATAAATATCCGACAAGGTTGATGATCCAGAGCGTCAAATTCAACCGGAGAATCGGAAATACCGATACAAGCCACTAAATCACGGATTGTGGCGCTTTTTCCATGGGGTATAGCAATACCATGTTTCATACCTGTTGACATCTTGGCTTCCCGTTCCATAACAGCGGTAAAAGCCGCTTCCCGGTCCTGAATTTTATCGGCGGCAACAAGTACATCAAGCAACTCACTAATTATTTCTTCTTTAGTGGTCCCCTTCAAATGAAGGTTGATAGTTTCTTTTGAAAGTACTGACTTTAGGTTCATACCATAGAGTTTACACCCTCCTCTTTGAAAAGTCAAGAAATTCTTTTTCCGGGTTCGGCAATACTCATTTGCGAAAAAAGAGGAGGCAGCAGAAGAAACCGGAAAACTTTCTCTAATAACATTCTTTTACATCAATATACGGCGTCGTTTGAGATTCATTATTATTCTTGTCGAGCACCTGCAAGACGCTGAAAAAAGTTGCTTTGCAAACTGTCTAATCTCATAAACAAATAGGACACCCGGCCTCATGGTAGAATGGAAAAAGCAAGACCATTTTACGGAGGCAAGCCATGAAAGGCTCAACCGGGTGTCCCGGGAGGATTGTAAC
>JAITHW010000186.1 GCA_031279815.1 Treponema sp.
TTTTAACAAGCTCCGCGCCGGGCTGTCCAATGAGCCAAAAACTTTGGCTTCCGCTGCAAAGAGCCTGGGAGGTGCGGAAATTTCCCCGCCCGGACCCGGGACGAAGAACACCCCCAAGCCAGCCTTTAGGCATAAGGCGCAACGAAAAGGTTTTGAAACAACATTCTTGACATCCTGTCTATCTTGTTGTATACTAAAAAAGTCAAATAGACCTACCCGCGCGGCGTGGGAACGTAATGTCTATGGAGATACAGTAAGACCGGGGAGCATGACTACTACCGGTAGTAGCAGTACGGGTACTAGCACTACCGGTAGTAGCAGAATATAGTATAATACTATATGGGGAGCAAGCCGGGCAACCGGAACAAGCCTCAAGCCCTCCGCCTTTAGGCATGGGGTAGCTGACATTTATAGTTGATCCCCTTAAAAATAACTAAATAAGGTCCACGGATTACATGGATTAACACGGATTTCAGTTCCCCAGAACCGGTATAATCCATGAAAATCCGTACAATCCGTGAATTTTTTCAAGAATTCGCCTGTTCCATGGCAGGAAAAGATGTTGCCAAGAGTAATAGAGATAAAAACAAATGGTTTAATCAAATAGATTTCTATACGCGAAACTTAAAAGATCAAGAAACGCACGGCTTGCTTATTGGACCTCATGCTTCTAATTTGTTATCAGAAATAATTTTGGTTAATATTGTACACTGTACAAACAATAGGCTATGAATTTGCCGCTGAATGTTGAAAGTTGCTTGCGCGAATTCAGGTTCTTTTACCTTATTTGGTACGCCAAAGCCCGAAAGCCTTTATGCTTGCTATCGCAGAGACGGGTAACGGATTGGGGTTTCTTCCGGTCGAACCGTTCCGCTTCGGAAGCGGGGAACCCCAAGACCGCTATGCCTTTTGGGGTCAAAAGAGCCGTGATCCCTTCCCAAAGAGGGATGATCCGGTCGGTCCGGGGCACCGGTTCAGGAAATGCAACGATGAGATCATAGCCTGTGGCTCTGCTCAGACGTTCCCGGCCTATGTTCAGGTCTGCCAAGGGAACCGTTTCAAGGGTTATCTCCCGGACTTTACGGATATTATGCCGGGACCCTTCCAAGGCCAGGATATTTCTTGAGGAAAGCACTAACAGGTCAGGAAAGAACGGTTTTCCCGGAAGTTCCCGTGCAAGGTAATGGATAAACCATGCGGGGAAATGCCCCTGAGCCGGTTCATGGATGAGCATAGAACCGATTGAAGATAAAAATTGCTTTCGTGTATATAAGCGGGTTATCAGTTTAGCCGCAGAGCGGACGGTTCCGCCAGGACTGTCAAAATCTCCGACCCCTTGTACGGCATCCAGGGTATAGGAAACTCCCTCAAGTTCGTAGCCTCCGCTGTTTCGTTGATAGAAAGGATGGTCCAGGAAGAATTGTTCCCCGGTTTGGATCGGCTTTGCCCGTACCGCAGCGGAACCGTACACGAACACCGTGTGATCCTTGCCTGTTTCATCATGCAGCACAGCCGCCCCGGTTTTGAGGATCCGGGAACGGAAAAAACCCGCCAAAGAATTCACCGCCGCCAGGATCACTCGGCCTGAAGGGGTAAGCAACCCGGCGGAACGGGAGACAAAATCTTCCAACACCGGCTTTCCTGCTTTGGCAGGAACATTAGAAAGGATCAGATCCCAAGGCTCCAGGAAAGGCCCTCCCAGGAGAGGCTCGGTATGGGCGGAAAGGATATCCGTTGAGACGTTATTTTTGAAAGCATTGGATAGGGTAAATGCCCGGGCAAGCTCGTCCCGGTCTTGACAGCGGACACGGCGCGGCCCGCCTGAACCTAAGACCGCCCCCGCGCATATCCCCAGCACGCCCACGCCGCAGCCTGCGTCAAGAATGGTTTTCGGCAAAGGACGCCCCTGCCGAATATCGTCATCCCAGGTTTTAGACAATACTTTGAGCAGGAACCGGGTGCCGCCGTCAATATCTGCGGCGCTAAAAAGACCGTGGGAAAGGGCGAACCTGAAATTCCTGCCACGGAACTTGAAATCCACCTCTTTTGTTTTATACGCTTCAACCGCAAGCGCCTCGGAACCGGACCCCCAGGAACCGTCTTTCACCTGCCCGTCCGCCTATTTATTCACCCTTTCCACATATTCGTTGGTTTCGGTATTGACCAGAATTTTCTCACCCTGATTGATGAAGAGGGGCACCCGGACGGTAAGCCCTGTTTCGGTAACAATAGGCTTAGTCGCGCCGGATACGGTGTCTCCTTTCACATAATTTTCACTTTCAGCCACTATAAAGATCACCTTGTAAGGTATCTTTATATCAATAACCTTCCCTTCCCAAATGGTAATCTCATAGTTATCGTTTTCTTTAAGGTAATATTTCTTATCTTCCATACCGGCTATGGGCACTTCATACTGATCAAAGGTTTCATTGTCCATGAAGTGATAATTATCCGTATCCGCATACTGGTATTGACAGGTGTGGGTATCCACCTGAGCGTCCTCGACTTCCGATTGGGTCATAATAGTCTGAGTCAGCACCGAACCGTCCTTGATGCTTTTCATTTTGACCCGGGCAAAAGCCCCCCCCTTTCCTGGATTGACGAATTCCCTCTCCACCACAATATAAGGCTGCCCCTTCTGCAATAGGCATGTCCCTTTGGCGATATCTCCGCCTCGAATCATGTAGTCCTCGCTTAAATAGTTATGATTATTTTGTATAGTATAGAGGGAAGGAGGAGTCATGGCAATAGGCGGGAGCAATTTTTACCTGCCGGAGGGTCTACAAAGGGACAAAAATGAAAGCGGGGTATGATCCGGAAAATATGATGAGTTATCCGGTTGTCCTTGACAACTCCCCATGCCTAAAGGCAGGGGCTTTACGCCGCGTTTGGTAAAAGCGGTCTCCCGTACAACCCCTCGATAGTACACGAGCAACTTCCAAATACCCCTGTTTATTTTTCGGAAACAGCCTTGAGAAATCGGCCTTCGGCAATTAAAAACCCCGGCAAAGCCGGGGATACCTGCCGTAACCGCCAGATATGCGCCGTGTCCGGGATCAAACAAGAGCGGGAAAGGCGCCCTTTATTTCATTGCTTTTTTTCCTGGAGGCGGAGAACTTCCGTTACCGCCGCAGCCAGTTGATCCGCGCAAGAAGTGTCCCGGCCGCCGCACTGTACTCCCTTTAAACGCTTGACCAGTTCCCCTGTTTCCATCCCCTCCACCAATAGGCCGATAGCTTTGAGATTCCCGTTGCAGCCGCCTTCAAAAGCCAAATTATGGATCTTATTATCCTCTACATTAAAACGGATCTTGCTTGAACAGGTCCCGGTAGTTGAATATTCATACATAACCAATTCTCCCTTCATTTCGGCAGGGACACAAAAGTCCCTTATAGTTTCAATAGCTCTCTTTCTCTAATATATAGAATTTCCGCTCTTTTGAGTATCCCCAGAATTACTCCTGTCATTAGGTTCCATGGATTTTGTTCCCTCCGCGCTTTAGGCAAAGGGTAAATAATTATGCGCCTTGACAACGGAGCCCCCGAATATTCAGCGATTCCAAATCTACAAAATTGTTTTGTTCCATATAGCCCGCGATGCCCAGGATGATCTCGTTCATCCTGGGAGGATGGGTAAAGGTAGCGGAACCTACCTGAACCGCGGCGGCGCCGGCCATGAGGTATTCCAGAGCGTCTTCGGTACCCGCAATCCCGCCCATCCCTACCAGGGGAACTTCCACCGCGTCCCAGAGTTCCCACACCATACGCAGGGCAATGGGCCGAATTGCCGGGCCGGATAACCCTGCGCTTAGGTTTTCAAAAACCGGTTTTCTTCTATAAATATCAATAGCCATTGCCTTAAAAGTATTTACCAGCGAGAGGGCGTCCGCCCCGGCCTCGACACAGGACCGGGCCACTGCCGTAAGATTCGGAGCGTTAGGGGATAACTTTACCATGAGGGGTTTATGGGAACAAACTCGGCGCACAGACCGAACCACCGAAGCTGCGTCATTCGGATCAAGCCCGAAAGCCATGCCCCCGGCCTTGACATTGGGACAGGAAATGTTGAGTTCGATCATGTCTACCGGGGAAGAAGCCAGCAGTTTTGCGCCTTCGGTATATTCTTCCCCGGTAGAACCAGAAAGATTGGCAATCACCACAGGTCCAAGTTCCCTAAGACGGGGAAGCTCCTTCTCAATAAACACAGGAATCCCGGGATTTTCAAGACCTATGGAATTCATAAGCCCTGAAGGGGTTTCGTAGAGTCTCCGCCCGCTGTTCCCCTGCCGAGGCTCCAGGGTTAGTCCCTTAGTACAGATTCCCCCCAGGCCGGACACATCCAAACACCCTTGATACTCTTGACCATAGCCAAAGGTTCCTGATGCGGCAATAACGGGATTCTTAAACCGGACCCCTGCAATGGCAACTGAAAGGTCCGGTTTCACAGGATTACTCATCAAAGATCACCTCCGCGGCATTAAAAATAGGGCCGTCGGCACAGCAGCGCCGGCTGCCCCAGACCGTTTTTATAGTGCAGCCCAAGCAGGCTCCAACCCCGCAGGCCATGCGTCTTTCCAGACTGACGAAGCAGGGAACGCCCGCTTTGTTGCAGGACCCGGCCACAGCTTTAAGCATAGGTTCAGGCCCGCAAGCATACACCGCCCGGTACTTGGCCGGTTCTAGGAAGTCTGAAATCCGGCCCCGGCGGCCCGCGCTGCCGTCTTCGCCGGCGATTATCAGGGATAAGGGATGTACGCTTTCCAAGCCGAAAGAAGCGGACTTAAAGCCCCCATAAAAATCATAGGCTCTGTCCCCAAGTTCCCCGGCAAAGGCCGTCATAGGCGCAACACCGGCGCCTCCCCCTACAAGGGCAATAGGCCCTTCATTGGGCAGCAGATCCCCCCAAGCGTTGCCAAGGGGTCCGATTAGTTCCGCCCGCTCCCCCGGGTTGATTCTCGTAAGTTCCTCAGTCCCTCTGCCTCGTTTTGCAATGAGAAAATGCACCGACGGAGAGGAGGCACCGGAATTCCAGCCCGCCGCGCTGATGGGTCTGCCCAAAAACACCGAAGTTCTTTCCGGCCTGATCATAAAAAACTGCCCCGCCCTGGGAATTGAGCCGGCCCAGCGGAATTCAAGCCGGCAGACTGTTTCATTAAGCGCGGTATTATGCAGAAGTTCGCAGAGGAGGCATTGTTTGGAAGACGGGATCGGAATCACCGGGACGCTCCGGCTTTGCCCGCGGCGGCCCATAGAGCGTCCCGCATCTCGACGGCCGCTTTTCTGGCTGCCTCCGCGGGGTAATCATTATCCGGGTCTTCCGGCAGGTCCTCGGTACTGGACCAGGCTTTGAGGATCGACCTGGAAGCATTCACCACTCCCCCATTGCCGTCCCGCAACAGCAGCGCCGCATCTGCCGCTGCCCCGCCTTGGGCGCCGTAACCGGGTATGAGGAAGAACAGGTTTCTTTGTTTTTCCCGGATAGCAACGGCTTCCTCTTGTTCGGTACAGCCCACCACCGCGCCGAAAGCCCCGTAACCGTATTTGCCCGTATACCGGACGGCCAATTCCGCAAGTTTATCCCCCACCGCATCGTAAAGCCTGCCGCCGGTTTTCAGTTCCCGGTATTCAAAATCCTTCATTCCCTTATTGGAAGTCCTCATAAGCACAAAAGCCCCCTTTCCCCTGCGGCCCGCGTACACAAGCCAAGGTTCTATGGAATCCATGCCCATGTAGGGAGACAGCGTAACGAAATCCGCCTCAAAGTCCCCTTCAAAATGCGCCGCCGCATATCGAGACGCGGTGCCGGCAATATCCCCGCGTTTGATGTCCGCGATGACCAGGCTCCCTCTGTCCCGAATATAGCGCAAAGTTTCGGCATACGCCTTCAGCCCTGCCAATCCTAGGGCCTCATAATAGGCGATCTGGACTTTGAAGCAGGCGGATACATCAATAGCCGCATCAATGATCTTACGGTTATAAGCCAGCACTCCTTCGGCATCGGATAGGCTTTCCCTCCTCATCCGGGGAGGGAGATAGTCTGCGGCGGTATCCAGTCCCACGCAGACATGCCCCTTGAGGGCAACCGCTTCATACAGTATGTCAATATTATACACTTCGGCTCCTATTTATCCGGTTCGCCGTAAAACCCCTGCCTAAAGGCATAAGGCGCAACGAAAAAGTTTTGTAACAACATCCTTGACCACCCTCCCTGTTTTGTGGTATGGTAAAAAAGTTAAATAGACCTACCCACGCAGCGCGGGAACGTAACGTCTATGGATATGGCGGCTCTGGCTCTCGGTAACAGGAGTGAAACCGCTGCAGAAAAACCCGCTTAAAAAAGAAAAAAGCGGGAAAGAAGCAGAACGCTTGAGGAGTAAGCCGGGCAACCGGAACAGCCTCAAGCCCCTGCCTTTAAGCATGGGGGTAGCTGGCATCCGAAAACAATCTGTCCCCGGTACATGGTCATCAGTACCTTGCCGGTCAGACAGCGCCCGGTAAAGGGCGAGTTCTTTCCTCTGGACTTGAAGGATTCAGGCGCTGCCTGCCAAACCGCTTCAGTATCTACCAGCGCCAGATCCGCACGAAACCCCGGCGCGATCCGTCCCCGGTCTCGAAGGCCTAGAATGCGGGCGGGGACCGCGCTCATAAGCGCGGAAAGCCGGGACAAACCGAGCCTATCCTCCCGGACGAGCTCTGTCCGGCACACGCCGAAACCGGTTTCAAGCCCGGTGAATCCCGGCGCGCCTCCGGCTTTATCCGCTTCGGTATGAGGAGCGTGATCCGTAGCAATAGCGTCGATAGTTCCGTCCAGAATCGCCGCCATAAGCGCCTGCCTATCGGCTTCGGTTCTGAGGGGAGGATTCACCCGGCCCCAGGATTCAGCCCCTAATAAGTTGGCGTTTTCTTGGGTGAGACCCAGGTGATGAGGGGTTGCCTCACAGGTGAGCGTGAAGGCGTCTTTGTCATTACCTGCGCTGTCCCTATCTACGGAGATTTCCGCCTTAGCTTGCCGTATTAGTTCTACCGCCTCTCTGGTTGACACATGGGCGATATGGACATGGCAGCGCGCCTCCTTTCCCAAAGCAATAGCCCGTTGGGTTGCATGGTTTTCCTCCAGACGGCTCCAAACCTCCCGCGGCGCTCCGGCTTGCTTGGCGGTCTGGGCGTCAAGTCCTCCCGCATCGCAATGACAGGATACGGGGATTCCCAGCCGATACGCCTCCGAAAAAGCCGCCCGCAAAAGAGCGTCATCGGTTAGATCTTTACCGTCCTCGGAAAGCATACGAACAGGGAATTCTGTCCCGGGAGGGGACAGATATGTTATGTCCGATAGGATTTTGCCTGCCATGCCTTGAGTTAGAGACATCGCCGGATAAAGGTCGATGAGTCCCAGCGCATCGGAACGCTTTTTCAGGGATAACGCCGCGTTAAAGGTATCAATCACCGGGTTGGTGTTCGCCATACAGACCACTGTGCCGTAGCCCCCGGCTGCTGCTGCCAGGGAAGCCGATTCCAGGGTCTCCTTTTCAGGATATCCGGGATCCCGAAAATGGGCGTGGAGGTCTACGAAAGCGGGCATGAGAACCGGAGTATGCCCCAAAGCGAACATGCCCCCGTCGATAGTCACTGCTGCGCCGCCGGAGATATAAGAATGATGAGTCCCTGCGGGGATTACCTCGGTAACGGTACCTTCCTCAACAAGCACCGAACCGGTCATGTCTGTGGACTCATCCACAATCCGCAAGTTTTGTAAAAGGAGTTTCACCGGAAAAAATCCCCCACGGACTGGATTTCGTCGCAATACTCACAGCGGTAAGTCCGCAGTTCCGGGTTTTCTATATGAAAAACTTGGGGAATATAGGATTCGGTGGAAGTGATACATCGGGGGTTTTTACAGATCAGCACGTTTTCCACCCGTTTCGGCAATTCGAGGGCGATCTTTTCACAAATCCGCTCCTCTTCAATGATGTTTACTGTGATATTGGGGTCGATAAGCCCCAAAACGTCAAAATTGATGGCAATAGTATTATCGATCTTGATAATATCCTTCCTCCCCATTACGCTGGAGGTAGCATTCACTACAAAAGCCACTGTATGGGGGGTCTTATCTAAACCGAGCCAGTTAAACACCTTGATACCCTGCCCTGCCCTGATATGATCGATGACGATTCCGTTCTTTATTTTTGCGATATTTAACATATATACCTCCTTACCTTTCGATAGTTATGCGGCTCAAGACCCTATCGGCCGTCAAGAAACGCTCCCTACCATTGAGGCCAGCAGCGCCATTCTGATATACATACCGTATTGGGCCTGTTTGAAGTAACCGGCCCGGGGATCCGCATCCACTTCCTGGGCGATCTCATTCACCCGCGGCAGGGGATGCAGTACGATCATGTCTCGTTTAGCCGTCTTCATCTTTTCCAGATTCAGGATATAGCTGTCCTTGAGGCGGATATAATCCTCCTCATTAAAGAAACGTTCCCGCTGTACCCTGGTCATGTACAACACATCGAGATCTCCAATGACCTTTTCAAGACTATCGGTTTCCCGGTAGTCAATCCCCTCTTTCTTGAGGGGCCCTTCAGTGATGTAATCGGGAACTCTGAGTTCCGGCGGAGAGATGAACCTCATGCCGATATGGGGATAGCGGGCTAGGGCCTTTGCCAGGGAGTGGACCGTTCGTCCGAACTTGAGATCCCCGCAGAAACCTATGGTGAGATGAGCGATGGATCCCCGGAACCGCCTGATGGCGAGCAGATCCGTTAAGGTTTGGGTGGGGTGATGATGGCCGCCGTCTCCGGCATTGATAACCGGCACGGTTGCGTAGCGGGATGCCAGCAGAGCCGCGCCTTCTTTGGGGTTCCGCATAACAATCGCGTCGGCATAACAGGAGACCATCCGCACCGTATCCGCCAGACTCTCACCCTTGCTGGCTGAACTGGAACCGGGTTCCGCAAAGCCGAGACAGTTTCCCCCCAGACGCAGCATAGCCGCCTCAAAACTAAGCCGGGTCCGGGTACTGGGTTCAAAAAAAAGGGTGGCCAGCACTTTCCCCCGGCAGGATTCCCGCAGGTATCCCTCTTCCGTTTCAATCCGTTCGGCCAATCTGAAAAGATCGTCCATTTCTTCAATACTAAAGTTCCCCGGCTCGACAAGATGCCGTCCTTTAAACATAGTTCCTCCAGATAGTACGATACATTACTCCGTTTCGGGCAAAAAAAAAATCGCCTCTCAAGGCGATTAAAATAAAGTAAAAATAGCATGAAGGGTCCTGCCTGCAACAGGTATACCCTAGAGTCCGTACACAGTTGATACTTCCCGTTTGTTTTTTTCATAGTTCAATATGATAACAGTATATAGTTTGCTTGTCTAGCCGGTTGCAAGAGGGGGTTATGGCGCGTCTAGTAGTATCCGCAGGTTATTGATAAGCGTCAAGTAAAATCTGGGCGTTGGTGGCATAGAAAATATCATCCCGCCCGGCGGCCAAGCGGCAGAAATCTTCCAATATATGCCAGTTATGATCCGCTTCAAACTCGTAGCTGTGTCCCCACAGATAAAAAAGCTGGGGGGTATCCGGCTTGAGCGCAAGAAACTGTTCCGTTAGGGATACTAAATCCGGATCATTATGATGACAAGTGGGCTGGCAGGTCATTTTTTCCAAAGGGTTTTGGGGAATCGAAAACCGGCGGGTAGCGGCAACGCCTCTGGCATATCCCAAACCACAACGCATAGCTGTTTGTATCACCTGATCATTGTATGTCCCAAAAGGATAGGCCATGCCCCGAACCTTGGTATGAAATATCCGTTCCAGATTGAGTTTATCCTGTTCAAGCTCGTTTTGAATGGTTTCCTCATTCAGCTTCTCAAGATGAGGATGGGTAAGGGAATGAACCGCAATTTCATGTCCCGCATAGAGGGCGGGCAGTTCCCGTATATTCATCCGGCGGACTACCAGATCTTTTGTGCAAAACGGAGCGCTGCCGCTTTGAATACCGCTGTTTAAATTAAAGGTTGCTTTGATCCCAAAGCGGTTTATAATCTCTACCAGATTGCGATCTTGCTCTACCCCGTCGTCATAACTAAGCGTAAGGGCTTTCATTTTTCCGTTTGGAAACATACCGATTCTACAACCCAAAACATAGCAGGGAGAGGACTCGAACCTCTGACCTCCGGGTTATGAGCCCGACGAGCTGCCAACTGCTCTACCCTGCGTTGATATTATATTTAACATACCTATATTAGAGAAAAGAGTCAAGCGTTTAAGCATCGCTTTTTTAAATTTTTCGGGCTTTGTTCCGGCTGCTGCGGTTCCGTAAGATCCTGCGGCCCCTTTGCGCTATGGCAGTTATCCCGCAATTTTCCCGGATATTCTCATAGACTCTTGACCAATGATTCATTAGTGTATATAGTTTCATCTAATGGATTTTGATTTTCTTATGAAAGGTTATGATAATTTTTCGTTATTACCGGGGATATCCTCATTAGCGCGGACTTCGCCTAAACGCCGGTACGCCGGTACGCCGGTACGCCGGTACGCCGGTACGCCGGTACGCCGGTACGCCGGTACGCCGGTACGCCGGTACGCCGGTACGCCGGTACGCCAATTATATGGGCGCTCTTCACCTTGTCAAGACCCTAAGCGCCCAAAATCATATTTTTTTTACTTTTTTTCAATTTTTGTTTCGATCTCTCCTCCAGGGCCTTCGTCCACGCCATCGGTACAGAGTTTTAGCCCACCGGTACAGAGTTCCGGTTCAAAGGCGTCCGCCGTTGAACCGGAAATAACCCTATTTTGCCCGGAATTCAACCAGTTCCGGGCGTATCACCAGGAGGTTGCATAATGCCCCATAGAACTGGATGGTTTCCCTCAAAAAGGGACGACATTATTCACATGGCCGACGCGTGGAACAGCCGGCTTGACCTGCACGGCCAGTCTTGGAACGTGCCCCAAGACAAGATTACCGGCTTCAAGGACCGGCTCGCGGAAACCAAGACCCTGTTCGCGGAAGTCAAATCCGCGGGCCGCAATCCGGTGAACACCGAACAGTGCCGGGTCATGTTCAAAGAGCTGGAGTCGGCCATGCAGTTCCTCAAGGCCAACTTCTTCAACTCGCCGCCCCGGACCGCGGATGAGCTGGCCGCGTTGTTTTTGGCCGTCCACGACGGCGGTTCAACCCCGATACTGCCATGCACGGTAGTTCCCGGCCTGTCCCTGCATAACACCGACGGCCACGGGATCCTTGTCAAGCTGTTCACGGACGCGGTTCCTTCGGACAAGCGGAGCGCGGATCACTTCTTCGGCAAATGGGGATTGAAACCCGCTGGCCGCTGGGCTGCGGCGGAGGAAGCCGCCGGGGACCCCCGGCTTTTAACCCGCGCGCCCGTGCAGGCCGCGGATCTGCCCATGCACTTTTCCACCAGCCTGAAGCGGCATGAACTGCTGTTCGGCCTGGCAGACATCGGGCTGGAAGTGTATGTAACCGCGTGCTGGCAGACCCCCCGGAACCAGGAAGGGCCTTACTGCCCGATAGTGCCGCGGCTTATCGCGTAGGGGCTGCGGGCTTTGCTATGAAGGAGGTATGGCCATGAAAAAAGGAGCTGTCCTTCGACAACAATCTTTCGGCTTTGTCAAACAGAGGTTACGAGAATATTATGCAAAAAAAGTATGATCAAGCTATTGCGGACCTCAGCCAGGCTATCAGGCTGAACCCGAATGACGCGGCGGTTTACCACAAGCGGGGCGCTGCGTATGCCCGCAAAGGGGACTGCGACCGGGCCCTTGCGGACTACAATCAGGCGATTAAGATTGATCCGAATTACGCGCTGGCGTACAATGACCGGGGCGCTGCGTATGCCCGCAAA
>JAITHW010000241.1 GCA_031279815.1 Treponema sp.
CCGGCGGAAAGTACATACTCGGTATTCGCTAAGATGAAATGGATCTTTCCAGACAGAACATACAGAAATTCCTCCCCGTGATGAGCGTGGGTATGGGTTCTGCCGCTGTTTGCCGTCACGGTATACAGCATAGCGGAAACTTTAAACCTGCTCATCCCGATAAGGGAGGCTACCCAAACGCCGTCAAGCCCTATATCTATAATTTCCCCGGAGTTTTTCCGCACAACGTGCCGTTCTTCCTGAACGTCCGCAATATAATAGAGCAGGTTTTCGCCGTAAAAGTCCGCAAGCCGCTGCAAAATATCAAGGGACACATTAGTCTGCTCGTTCTCTATTTTATGAAGATAGGAAGGGGAAATAGCAACCGCCTTCGCCACCTCCTCCAATCCAAACCCCCGTTCAAGCCGGCATTTTTTCCATTTTTCACTTCTCAATACCTGCGGAGCCTTAGGGGCCTCCTCGTTCCGGGATTCCCCGGCCGATTGGACTCCGGTCAGTACCTGACGAGCCGCGTTGACGCTTATTTTGTTTTCCTTTGAGTACCGCAGTAAACTCCGCAGCTTGATCATATCCTCATGATCAAACACCCGATAGCCGTTTCCAGCCCGTTTTGAGGTAAAAACGCCCTGTTTTTCCCAATTCCTTATGGTGGCCGGTACAACCCCGATCTCCTTTGCCGCTTCCTGGATACTCAGTAAGATTTCCCCTGAATCCGTTATATACACTTTTGGTCCTTATTATGCCGTTGACAACTCCCCAAGCGTAGATTCCCCTGTGTCCCAGGGTATTTTTTCTTCACACGATAGTTCGCAAACTTTGTTTACGTTTAATATGCGCTGTTCTTCGGCAAGGATATTCAGCGCCGCGTTTTTGTCCCGGTCGTGGCAGGTTCTACAAACGGGACAAACCCAGTTCCTCACAGACAAATCTCTTACTTCATTCTTTACCGGTTCGGTTGATAATTTATGAAACGTATCATTTCGTTGATTACCGGCACGCTCATACAGCCTCGCCTTGTTCCTGTTTGCTCTTATATGATTTCCGGTTATCATGCTTCATCTTGAAACAGGGAAATCCGGGCTTCTCATTATTCTTTACACGCCTAAAAAAGTTTTGATACGCATTATGCGCTACAGCCTGCAATGTCATGCTGTCAACTTCCCGCAGCCATTCAAACTCCTGTTTCATAACAGGCATCTTTTTATCCTGCTCAAACCGTGATACTGGTTTTTGTTCGTTTTTATATGCTTCTATCCGTTCCGCCAGAAAATGATTATACAAATACCGGCAACAGCCGAATGTTTTTTGCATGAGAACTTGCTGTTCGTTATTTGGATATATTCTAAACTTATAACATTTTTCCATTCATTGTGCCGTTACTTCCACCCGCATTTCACTGCATACCCCATTTATTATCCCTTTCAGCCTTCTTTCAATGTTACCAATTATCACCTTGCGCCGATACTTTGGGCACCATACAACATGACGAATATACCACAAGCCGCTGTATAATACAAGCCCTTCACTAAAAAACCCTTGCGGATTTTGCGCCTTATACCCCCATACCTAAAGGCGATGCTTGATAAAATCCTTTAGGATCATCACATATTAAGGTGGAATTAAATCGGGCGGAGTTTCCGGCCGCGCCGTGTTCTCCGCGGCTTCCGCGGTTTTAACCGCGGAAAAACCCGGAAAAGGGACGCGGAGAAAGAGGCATAAAAGAGTTAAACAAAATAAATTCCGCGCTGTTTCCGCGGCTTCCGCGGTTTTTAACTGCGGAAAAACCCGGAAGGAGGCGCGGCAGGAACTATGCAGGGCTTTGCGGAGTCCCTGTCACGCAAACCCTGTTACAGAAAACCCCGGCTTATGAGAAACGCCTCGGCTACTTCTTCGGGCTTTTTCTTGAGTACGTCTACCTGATAATTCAGTTCCCGCATGGCGTCGTCATTGATTTGTCCCGCGAGCATTTCAATAACCCGGTCTAATTCCGGAAACCTTTCAATCAGTTCCGGTTTTACCAGGGGTACCGCGTCGTAGGGCGGAAAATGCTGTAGATCGTCTTCCAGCACAACCAGATCGAATTCTTTAAGCAGGCCGTCGGTAGAGAAAGCGTCGATGACATCGCTCTGATAGTTTATCAACGCGGTATACCGGGGAATCCCGTCAAGAGGGATTATCTCCTTAAACCGCATACCATACCGGCTCATCAGCCCTTGAAGCCCGTCAAAGCGGTTCACGAATTCAAGCGTGGGGGACAGGATTAATTGATGACTGACCTTTGCCAAATCGGAAATCCTGCGGAGATTATACTTCCGGGCTGTTTCGGGCCGCACCGCCAGCGCGTAGGTATTGTTGAACCCCAAAGCGGGAAACATGATGAGTCCATGCTGTTCCAGCAATTCTTTTTCCACAAAGGCATAAATCTCAGGCGCAGTCAAATATGCGGACTGCTGTAAAATACTGTTGTACGCGGTACCTAGGTATTCGACATACATATTCACCTCATCTTTTTTAAGCGCCCCGAATATAATCTGGGTGCCTCCCAAATTGAATTGACGGATAACCTGGAGATCGGTTTTCGCCTCAATGAGTGCGGCGTAGAGTTGGCCCATCATGTTTTGTTCGGTATAGTCCTTGGCGCCGATAACTATGGTATCGCCGGTTTTGCGGGTCCCGGTTACGATCATGGTCCCCATAAACCCGCCGAGGATTAGGACGTTAAAGACAAGGGCAAGGCGGTGTTTTCTCCGAATCCGCCTGATGCGCTCTTTATCCAGAGATTGTATATCCCCCCGAAGCGGTATGGGAGAAACGATCCGTTCAATCCGGGCGGCCAGGAAATCAATGCCCAGGGCCAAAAGACAGGCCGGAATTGCGCCCGCGAGAATTTGCGCGTTGTTGACTGTGCGGATTCCCGAATATACAAGATACCCAAGTCCTCCGGCGCCGATAAAAGCCGCGATGGTTACTAAGCCTACCGCGGTAACCGCAGAAATCCGCACCCCCGCCATAATAACCGGCAGCGCCAAGGGAAGTTTCACCTTAAACAGCACCTGCCGGGGGGTCATCCCGATTCCTGTTGCGGCCTCAACCAGATCATTAGTAATACTATCCAGGCCGGCAGCGGTATTTTTGATAATGGGAAGCAGGGAATAGACCACCACCATAAAAACCGCAGGACGGGCTCCGATGCCAAGGAAAGGGATCAAAAACCCAAGCAGCGCAAGACTGGGAATCGCCTGCACAATATTGGCGGACCCCAGCACAGGAGCGCGGAGTTTTTTTAGATAGCTGATGATAATACCTAAAGGTACGCCGATAAGTACCGCCAAGAAAACCGCAAGCAGAGTGAGTCGGCAATGCTCTATAAGAAACCGGATAATGTCCGCGCTGTTTTGAAATATATACCGAATGAGCGACATACGGATTCCTCCTTATTGTTCAAAATATCTGCTGCTCAGGGTGGTAACCAGACTGCTCTTGGTAATAATCCCCACCAGCTTTCCGTCGCCGTCTACCACCGGTGCTGCGGAAGCCTTTACCTCTTTCATCTGCCGGATAATATCCAATATCGAGTCCTGGATCCCGGCCACGCATTTATTGCCGTGCATCATCTCTCTTGCGGGGATACGATAGTCCGGGATATCCTTGATATCTTCCGCATAAATCACCCCTTCAAGCCGTCCTGCGGCATCGACTATCAGAATGCTGTCTACGTTGCGGGAGTGCATGGTTTCCATACAGCGCAGGAGGGAACGATCATTGCGGGTCGCAATGGGCGTACCGAGCATAATGTCTTCCGCCCGGATAAGATCGGGGGCGGTCCAAATCCGGTGTTTTCCTACAAATTTCGCCACAAAATCATCGGCGGGATTTTTTAAAACCATTTCCGGCGTGTCGTATTGCAGAATCCGGCCCTTATTCATAATACAGATTTTGTTTGCCAGTTTTATCGCCTCGTCCATATCATGAGTTACAAAAACGATAGTTTTTTTCAGCTTCGTCTGGAGCTGTACCAATTCATCCTGTAGTTGTTCCCGGTTAATCGGGTCCAACGCGGAAAAGGGCTCATCCATTAAAATAATCTCGGGATCGCAGGCAAACGCCCGGGCTACCCCAACCCGCTGCTGCTGCCCTCCTGAAAGCTGAACCGGATAGCGGTCAAGGAATTTGTCGGGACGCAAACTCACCATTTCCAGCAGTTCCATACTTCTTTGGAGCAGCCGCTTTTTTCCCTCTTTTCCCATTTTTGCTTTGCTCCCTAAAGACGGAACAATCTCGATATTTTCCCGGACGGTCAAATGGGGAAAAAGTCCGACCGATTGGATAACGTACCCAATATTGCGGCGAAGCTGAAACACGTTTTTATGTTTAATATCTTCGCCTTTGATATAAATAGCGCCGGAAGTGGGCTGTAGAAGACGATTGATCATTTTGAGGATTGTAGTTTTCCCGCAGCCCGAAGGGCCTATCAAAACCGCCAGCTCGTTCTCGGCGACGCCGAAGGATACATCGTTGATTACTTCTTGATGCTTGTATTTTTTTACAATATTTTTGAACTGGATCATACATACTCCTTAACAATTATTGAGAACAATTATTCTAAATGCCCGCCGGCAATGCAAAGCGTTATATATGAAGGAAAGACCGTGAAAAGACGAGTTCCGGAAAAGATTTTACAGGAATGTGGAGACATCGGCGGTGTTACCGCCCGGAATTTTCAGGATTTCAGCCGGACAAAAACCCCGATATTACACCCATTCGGCATAATTGCCGGTGATCCCCTTAAGCAAATCTTGTTTTTCATATAATTCTTTTTAAAAATTATATAAGATTCTATATTTGGAGTCAAGTAATGGAGCAAGAAACCGAAAAAAATTTAGAAAACAATGCGTAAAAACAGCTAAAGTATTGAAAATAGACATAAAAAACTTTCTCTTTTAACCTCTCCCGCACTTTTCTAAGGTTAATGAATCATACTTTTCGCTTCAGGACGGATTTTACTTTGTCACACTTGTAGATTACCGCCAAAAATGCAGCTATCAAGGCGAATAAAGGTGTATACCGGAGAAAAAAGCATTTAAAGGTACGCGGCGGCGGCTCCAAGCCGGTAACTCTTGATCCTCATACCCTATACTCTATACCCTGTCTTTATAAGGAATAATCCGTGAATATTCATGTAATCTGTGGACTTGTGTTGGGAGCCTTGTTTCTCTGTTTTCAGGAGCGGGTTTTCCCCCTTGATTTTAATGATTCCGAAGATCCCGAAGCCCTAGCCGCCGCCCTCGCGGAGCGTATGACCGATGAGCAGGCGCTGGCCCAGACCTTTATGCTTGGCTGGGTCGGCACCACTCCTTCGCCTCTCATTCTAGACTGGATTAAAGAACGCCGCATCGGCGGGGTTAAGGTGTTCGGCTGGAATACGGGGAATACCCTGCAACTGGCGGAAACCGTGGGGGTCTTTCAAACCGAGGCATTGAAAGACCCTATGCATATTCCCCTGTTGGTCGCCACCGATCAGGAAGGCGGCTGGATCCGGCATGTGAAAGGTTCCACCAGCCAAACCCCCGGTAACATGGCTCTGGGAGCTTCGGGATACGCCAGAGACGCCTATTGGTCTGGGTATTACATAGGCCGCGAACTGGCGCTGCTGGGGATCAACATGAATTTTGCTCCTGTGGTTGATCTCTATACTAATCGAAATTCCGTGCTTATTGGCCCCCGATCATTCGGAGCGGATCCCGTTCAAGTGGGACTCTTAGGTACCGCCTTTATGAAAGGCCAGCATGAAGCCGGGATCATAGCCACCGCAAAACATTACCCGGGACACGGGGATACGGATTTGGATTCCCACGGGGTACTGCCCCAGATGCGGTCGTCCTTTGAAATGCTTTGGGAACGGGAACTTATCCCCTACAGGCTTATGATCAAAGAGGGGGTTATCGCCATTATGACCGGTCATCTGGCATTCCCCAATACTCCCGCAGGTAAGACCCCTGCGTCCCTTTCCTCTTGGTTTCTCTTAGATATGCTCCGAGGCAAGATGGGATTTCAAGGGGTCATCATAACCGACGATCTGATGATGAACGGCGCTTCCTTGAGCTCCGGGGGCCTTTCTTTTGCGGCAAAGCAAGCCCTCCTTGCGGGAAACGACATCATCATGTTTTCCATAACCCCCTACCTGTATGATCCGGTTTGGACCAGGCTTATTACCGCTATGAAGCAGGAACCGGCCTTCCGGGATCGGGTTCGGGACGCGGCCCGGCGGATTATTTTGGTTAAACTGAAATATCTTCGCGGTGAAAAAGCGGTACCCCGGATACCGGATCTCAAAAAAGTGGAGGCGAGCCTGCCGGACCCCGAAGGGACCGCTTTTTTTCTTGACATGGCCGCGCGAAGCGTTACGGTAGTCAAAGGAAATGAGCCTGAAACAGGCATCTTGCCCCTCGGTCCTGAAAAAGCCGGGAGGGTCCTCTTAGCAGGTCAGTATGAAGATTTTTTCAAGATAGGAAAAGCCGCGTATCCCGAAGCGGTTAGCTACCGGTATGCCGTTACGAGGGGGGAAGACTTGGCATGGCAGGCTCAGAAAGCGGATACGGTGATCTTTTGCCTTGCCAAAAGAGACGATCTGAATGTACTGAAAGCGCTGAAGGGTTTACGGAAGCCGGTTATCGTGCTTTCCATCTTGAGTCCCGTGTATCTCGATGAGGTTCTTTGGGTAGATGGGGCCATTGCGGTCTACAGTTTTGCAAGCCCTTCATTCATAGCGGGGTTTTCAGCGCTTTTGGGGCGTATCCCCGCAGAGGGAACCCTGCCTTTTCCCCTGGATGAGCCGCGATGGGTGCCGCCCCATGATTAACAGATTCGGCTCCCGCGGCAAATGGCATAAAACCGGGAATGATCCGGGTCTTCTAGGATTTCTGCAAACCAGGGAACCCTATTGCGTTGCCGCGGCGGCGCGGTTTGTAAAGAACCGTAAAGGTTACGAACATGCCTGGTCGCTGCAAGATGAACAGGGAAAGATTACCGCGCTGCTTCTGCACAGTAAGGGTTCCCTGTTTCCGGTATTTAACGGAAGACCGAATATCCCTATGCCTCATTTCATAGAGCGGTTCTTGCGCAAAACAAGGATTCATTCGGTGCAGGGGATCCGCCGGGAAGCGGAGCTTCTTGAAGCCGGTATGGCTCCCTTCGGCTTGATACCGGTTGAGCGGATTGAGTATGATCTTATGGCATTGGATAGATACCCAAATTCCAAGAGTTTAAACGCCGGTCCCCGGAAGCTTATCCTAGATCGTCCTAATCCCTCCGATATTGATGCGCTGTTTCAACTCCAGGCGGCGTATGAACAAGAAGAGGTACTGCCTACAGAAGCGGTATTCAATCCTGCGGTATGCCGGATGACCTTAGAACATATCATAGCGCACGAACAAATCCTGATTGCCAAACTGGAAGGACGTATTCTGGGGAAGATCAACACCAATGCCGCGTCTTTTTCCCGGTATCAAATAGGCGGGGTTTATGTTCTGCCCGAATACCGAAGGGTAGGCATTGCTTCTTGTTTGACCGCCGCTTTTGTACGGGACATAATTACCGCCGGAAAAGGCGTAACGCTCTTTGTGAAGAAACGGAATCTTGCAGCGAGATCGGTGTATCGGCGCATCGGTTTTGTAACCCTGGATGATTACCGGATAAGTTATTATTGACAGAAAAGGGGCGGGTTGCTCCACACTCCCGCCCCGCGCTTTCGGCTTTATATAAGGCTTTCCGCTTTTGCTGCGGTAAAGATAAGTTTTTTATCTTGAGCTTCCGCAGTCCCGGTAAGTCTTATCCCTTTCGGTTTCCCGCCGGTCATAGTTGCGCCTACAACCCAAGCGTTTTTGTTTTTCAACAGGTTGGCTTGGGTTTTCTCCATCTTGTAAATACCAAAAATAACGGTATCCCCGGCGGCTTCTCCCTTGCCGGCAATAATGGGGTGAGGGCTTCCGTCAGGATTAATGGTTACGAGGGACAAAAACGCGGTTCCCTGGACGATTTGCTTCACTTCTTCGGTGATAATCATAATACGCTCCTTTTTCATAAAAGCTGATATGTAATATAGCTCTTAGATTACTATTTAATATGAATATACTACCATAAACCAAACCGTGTCAATAGTAAAAATATACCTAATTTTAAATAAATACTTTCTTGACAACAAAATATAGTCTTATTATTCTGATTAGGTATGGAAAATAATACTATGTGCAATGATAAACCTTGCATAAAATGCCCGTGCATGGATTTTTGTCCCTTGGAACATGCGATGAGGCTTATCGGCGGAAAGTGGAAAGTTCCTATTCTTTGTGCGCTGCATCAAGACGGCGCTACCCGATACAACGAGCTTAAACGAAAAATTCGGGGCATCACCAACACAATGCTGGCGAGTTCTTTAAAAGAATTGGAAGAAGCGGGTCTTATCAAGCGGGAGCAGTTCATGGAAATGCCTGTTCGGGTTGAATATTCACTAACTAATAATTGCAGAGATCTTTTGCCTATACTGAATCAACTTGCACAGTGGGGGATTAAGGAGCGTGAAATTCCAGAAACGGTAAAGAAATATTAAAGAAAAGCCCGGTGGAAATAGGGTTGACCCCCGCTGCGTGACCTATGGCTTCAGGCGCCCGCCCTAAGCATAAGAGGCTTGATTTTCCGCGGCCTGGTTTGCTGGGGGGATAATAATCGTAAATACCGTGCCCTTCCCCGGCTCGCTCTCTACCCCTATGGTCCCGCCTAATTCC
>JAITHW010000243.1 GCA_031279815.1 Treponema sp.
GCGGCAATGGCGGTGCCGATAACGCCGGACACGTTCGGTCCCATAGCGTGCATCAGCAGGAAGTTGCCGGGGTCATATTCCAGACCCACCCGGTTGGAAACCCGGGCAGCCATAGGCACCGCGGAAACTCCGGCGGACCCAATGAGGGGGTTGATCTTTTCCTTGAGGAAAAGGTTCATAACCTTAGCTACACACACACCCATGCCGGTGGCAATGCAAAACGCGAGAAGCCCCAAGGCAATAATAGAAAGGGATGCGGGGTTGAGAAACTTTTCAGGAGTCATCTGACTCCCAACGCCCAAAGAAAGCAGAATTGATACGATGTTCATCAGCTCATTCTGTAAGGTCTTGGAAATCCGGTCTACTATGCCGCATTCCTTGATGAAATTGCCGAACATGAGGCACCCTAAAAGAGGTGCCGCGGAAGGAAGCAGCATAATCGCCAATACAAAAACCACCAGAGGGAACAAGGTTTTCTCAACTTTGGAAACCGGCCTGAGCTGTTTCATCTTGATAAGCCGCTCTTCCTTCGTGGTGAGGGCTTTCATTATCGGAGGCTGAATAAGCGGAACCAGAGCCATGTAGGAATATGCCGCCACCGCCACAGTAGCCATAAGTTTAGGCGCCAGCTTTGCGGCGATGTAAATCGTTGTAGGACCGTCAGCGCCGCCGATAATCGCTACCGCGCAGGCTTCCTTGAGGTTAAAGCTCATTCCCGGAATAAGGTTCATGGCGGTAACGCCGAAAAGCGTGCCGAATACGCCGAATTGAGCCGCCGCCCCGAGAAGCGCGGTTTTGGGGTTGGCAATCAGGGGTCCAAAGTCGGTCATCGCCCCGATTCCCATGAAAATAAAGAGAGGGAAAAATTCGTTGCCTACGCCGGACTTATAGATGATGTCAAGAAACCCCTGATGCTCGAAGACCTTCAGGGTGTCGTTCCACACCCCCGGTTCGCCTATGCCGGCAAAAGGAATATTCACAAAGATAGTGCCGAACCCAATGGGAATGAGAAGCAGGGGTTCAAAGCCTTTTACCACCCCAAGGTACACAATAAGAAACCCGACAGCCACCATAAGCAGTTCCTGCCAGCCCAAAACAATAGTCGTTTTGTTCTTTCCCGTAGCCTCGTCTATTTCAGTAGTTTCCTTTTCCACCTTGTCAGTAATAAAGGCGAATAACCCAGTGGTTTCCACCACGTTTTGGAAGAAACTTCCAAAAGAAACCCGGGGAATGTTCTCGCTCCCTGGGATAATCTCTGAACCAGCTCCGGAAGGCCCAGTCTGCGCGGCTGCCCGGGGCATAAAAGAATATACAAAAGCTCCGATAACCAGCAGCAAACATATTTTTGTAACCCCTACCGGATCCTTTTTAAGGTGCAGCATAGTATTATCCTATTTCAGCTATGGGCTGCTGGGAAGCCACCTGAGTACCTGTAGGTACTAAGAAGTGAACTTTTCCGGCCGCGGTTGATTTGATTTCCAGTTCCATCTTCATAGATTCGATAATGATGATGGTTGTTCCAGAGCTGACCTGTTCGCCTTCATTTACCGCGTATTTGACCAGGGTCCCTGCTACCGGCGCGGGAATAACGGTCCCTCCGGCGGGAGCGGGCGCGGCCGACGCGGGCGCGGGACTTGGAGCGGCGGCGGGAGCGGGCGCGAAAGCGATAGAACCGGCGGGCTGAACTACCACGTTGTAATCCGTGCCGTTTACATTGATGACATACTTTGCGGGCTGATTGGAAGGCGCTGCCGGCACAGGAGCGGGCGCGGCGGCGGCAGGAGCGGGAGCCGGAGGCTTTACCGCAAAAGACCCTGAATCCACCGGACCTTTGGAGCGGTTCTTGAAGAATTCCGGCGCGACTTTGGGGAACATCGCATAGGTCAGCACGTCTTCGTCGGTATTCGCTCCGGCTTTTTTCGCTTCTTCAGCGATTTTATCGAATTCATTGGGAATCTTATCCGCCGGACGGCAGGTCAAGGCATCGGTATACTTCATCTGTTCAAGGGCTTTTTTCCGTAAATCCGGGTTTACTTCCGCGGGAGTCGCGCCGTAGCGTCCGGTTACAAGGTCCGCGGTCTCGGCGGTAATCTTCGCGTACCGTCCGAACAGCACGTTGAACACCGATTGGGTTCCCACGATCTGGCTTGTCGGCGTTACGAGGGGTATATAGCCGCAATCCTTCTGGACCGCCGCGATTTCTTTAAGCACCGCGTCAATCTTGTCTGAAGCGCCCTGTTCTTTAAGCTGATTTTCGAGGTTTGAGAGCATACCTCCGGGAACTTGGGAAACCAAAATCCGGGTGTCCGCCCCGAGGAAACTGGACTCAAACTTCGCGTATTTTTTACGCACGTCCCGGAAATACGCGGCAATCTCAAGGAGTTTCACCGTGTCAAGGCCGGTGTCGTATTCGGTTCCCCGGAAGGACTCCACAATGGTTTCCGTGGGGCTGTGGCTCGTACCCATCGCGAGGGAAGAAATCACGGTGTCCAGGATTTCCGCCCCGGCTTCAGCGCCTTTTACCAGAGTGGCCACCGAAAGCCCCGTGGTCGCATGGGAATGAATCTCAATAGGAATGTCTGTCTTGGCTTTGATTGCCTTCACCAGTTCGTAGGTCTCATAGGGCTTGAGGAGTCCGGACATATCTTTGATACAAATTGAATCAGCCCCGAACTCAGCGTATTTCTTTGCCAGATCAGCGTATACTTCCTTGGTGTGATAGGGAGTCGTGGCATAGGAAATAGCCATCTGGACGTGTTTGCCCGTTTTCTTTGCCGCTTGAGCCGCCCGCTGGAGGTTCCGGGGATCATTACAGGCGTCAAAGATGCGGAAGACGCCGACGCCGTTTTTCGCCGAGGCTTCGACAAACTTGTCAACCATATCGTCCGCGTAGTGCCGATAGCCCAGGAGGTTCTGCCCCCGGAGGAGCATCATAATCGGCGTCCCGGGCAGGGCGGTCTTGAGTTTCCGCAGCCGTTCCCAGGGGTCTTCATTCAGAAACCGGATGCAGGAATCAAAGGTCGCGCCGCCCCAGGCTTCCAGGGCCCAAAAGCCGATTTTATCCAATTTATCGGCAATCGGCAGCATATCCGCTGTAACCATACGGGTTGCAAAGAGGGATTGATGAGCATCCCGCAATACCAGATCAGTAAGTTTAACTTTAGGCATTTTTATCTCCTTGTACCTAATTAAGAATGGGTTTTACGATATTCAGCAACCGCGGCCGCTATAGCCGCAGTAACCCCAACGTTTTGTGCGGTTCCAGCCCCAGACGCCGCCGCCGGAACCGGCCCGGGAGGGGGACTCTTCGGCTTTACCGGAGCCTGCAAATCCTTATCCCAACCCAAAGCGTGTATAACCTTGCCTACGAAGGTTATGGTAATGATCAATATACAGAGAAACCCGAATACAACGCTCATACCAAGCACGGCAACGATAAGACTTTGCCCAAACATTTCGGAAATGGTCATAGAACCTCCTGATATTTTTTTATAGTATAAGATAGCATGAAAAGTATCAAGAGGCATATCAGGAGGTTCGTCCTTGAGGAGGAAACAAAAAATGGCGGAACAGTATATT
>JAITHW010000010.1 GCA_031279815.1 Treponema sp.
CGGGCCGGTTTGAGGGATTTCCTCCCTTCTTTCTCCGTTTTCCCTGCTTTGAAGTACCCTCCCCCACTTCGATTCGAGGAGTTCCCTGTTTTGAAGTACCCCTCCCCACTTCGATTCGGAGGATTTCCTTGGTTTGAAGTACCCCTCCCCACTTCGATTCGGAGGATTTCCCTGTTTTGAAGTACCCCTCCCCACTTCGGTTTGGAGGATTTCCTTGGTTTGAAGTACCCCTCCCTGCCTCGGAAGCACCCCCTCTCCCTTTCAGGCAGGGAATCAGAGGCTTCTTTGGGAAAATCCCGAGACTAACCGGTCCCGCAAGACCTTAATCTGACGGCGCACCTCTTCGGGGGCGGGTCCTCCGGGCAAATTCCGGGCGCATACACAGGCCATCGGGGACAGGGCGTCGTAAATATCCGGTTCAAACTGGTCAGACCGGGCCCGCAGTTTTTCCAGACTCCGTTCCCGGATGCTCCGTTCCCCGGCGGCGATGCAGTCCCGCACCACCTGGGCGGCGATTTCGTGGGCTTTCCGAAAAGGCGTTCCTTTGCGGACCAAATAGTCCGCCGCGTCAGTGGCTTCCAGAAACCCGCCGGTACAGCAGGCTTCCATGCGCTCTTTGTTGAACTCCGCGGACTTCATCATTCCCCGGAACATCCGCGCGCAGGACCGGAGGGTGTCAAGACTGTCGAAAAGGGCTTCCTTGTCTTCCTGCAAATCCTTGGCGTATGCGTAGGGAAGCCCTTTGAGAAGCATCAGCAGGGTCATAAGATTGCCGGAAGTCCGGGCAGCCTTGCCCCGGATAAGTTCCGCGAAATCAGGATTCTTCTTTTGGGGCATAATCGACGACCCGGTGCTCCAGCGTTCCGCTATACGGATAAACTGAAACTCTTCACTTGCCCATATAACGACGTCTTCACAAAACCGGGAGAGATGAGTCATGGCGACAGCCGCGGCGCCGGCGAGTTCAAGGGCGAAATCCCGGTCCGCTACGGAATCCATCGCGTTAAGCGTGGGACCCCGGAACCCCAGGGACTGAGCGGCGGCATCCCGATCCAACGGAAGCCCGGACCCAGCTAACGCGCCGGACCCCAGGGGACATTCGTCCAAACGGACCAGGGCATCGGAAAAACGCCCTACATCCCGGTCCAGAGCCGCTGCCCAAGCCGTAAGATGATGCCCCAGGGTAACGGGCTGGGCCCGCTGCAGATGGGTGTATCCGGGCATGAGGGTTTCGGCGTGCTGTTCCGCCTGATCCAGCAGGGCTGTAATCGTTTGAACCAGTTCGGTCTGCAGCTCTGGAACCGCCCGTTTCAGGTAGAGCCTGAAATCAAGGACCACCTGATCGTTGCGGCTGCGTCCCGCGTGAACCATGCGCCCCGGATCCCCCAGGCGTTCAGTTATAATTCCTTCTATAAAGGAGTGAATATCTTCAGCCTTCCGGTCAATAACAAGGGTTCCCTGTTTCAGTTCTTCTTCAAGCCCGGCAAGTTCCCGGTCCAGCCGAGCCGCGGTATCCGGGGGAAGAATCCCCTGCTTCCCCAGCATGGCGGCGTGGGCCCGGCTGCCCCGCAGGTCCTCAAGGGCAAGGCGCTGATCCGTCTCAATAGAGGCTTGGAACGCAAAAGCCTCGGCTTCGGGCTTTTCTTCAAGCCTTCCGTGCCAGAGAATCATCAGCCCGCGATTCCCGCGGACTTTGGGTCCCGGCTTTGGGCTTCGGGACTGGGGGTTCCGGGTTCTCCCTGTTCCATGAGAGACCGGACCAACACAGGAAGTCCGTACAGCCTGATAAACCCTTGAGCGTCTCCGTGGTTGTAGAGTTCCCCGGTGGTAAAGCTGGAAATTCGGGGATTGTACAGCGAATAGGGGGACGAAACCCCGGCGGCGCTGATAGACCCTTTGTAGAGTTTAAGCCGAACCGTACCGGTAATGGTTTTTTGGGCGGCATCCACAAAGGCCGAGAGACTCTCCCGCAGGGGGGTAAACCACAAGCCGCCGTAGATTATTTCCGCCATTTTTAAGCCTATCTGCTGTTTAAACGAATAGGTCTGGCGGTCAAGGCAGAGATGTTCCAGTTCCTGATGGGCGTAGTAGAGGATGCTGCCTCCGGGGGTTTCGTAGACTCCCCGGCTTTTCATGCCTACCACCCGGTTTTCCACCAGGTCCGCCAAACCCACCCCGTGAGCCCCGCCGATTTTGTTCAGCGTCTTGATAAGGTCCACCCCGTCGAGGGGCTGCCCGTTTACCCCTTTCGGCACTCCTTGTTCAAAGTCGATTTCCACATATTCCGGCGTGTCCGGCGCTTGTTCCGGGGGAACCGTCATTTTCAGCATACTGCCCAGAGAGGGCTCACGGTCGGGGTTTTCCAATTCCAAGCCTTCATGAGAAATATGCCAGAGATTATCGTCCCGGCTGTAGGAGTCGCTTTTCTTCATCGGAACCGGTATGCCCCGTTTTTCCAGATACTCGATTTCTTCTTCTCTGCTCTTGATTTCCCAGGTCCGCCAGGGAGCGATGATCTCCAGGTCCGGAGCCAGAGCCATTATTCCCAATTCAAAGCGGACCTGATCGTTTCCTTTGCCCGTAGCGCCGTGAGCAACCGCCTGAGCCTGTTCTTTCCGGGCGTACGCTACCAGCACCTGGGCGATCAGGGGGCGGGCGGCAGCCGTACCCAGAAGGTATTTGTCTTCATACCGGGCGTTAGCTTTGAGGGCGGGCCACACAAAGTTTTCCACATATTCCTTTTTAACGTCCGCCACATAACAGTCCGCCGCGCCGGTATCCAAAGCCCGGCGTTTAACGGCTTCCCAATCCGCTTCCTGCCCCACGTCCACACAGACCGCCACAATAGCGCAGTCATAGTTTTCTTTGAGCCACGGAATGATCACCGTTGTATCCAATCCGCCTGAATAGGCGAGAATTATCTTCTTTTTCATAGGAACTCCTGGATAGAGTATAGCATCAGCTGCCCCCGCCTTTAAGCGGGGGATTGGGGCTTGGTCCGGTTGTCCGGCTTGGTCCCCAAGATTTCTACTTCCTTCCCGCTCTTTTCTTTTTTTTTCTAAACGGGTTTTTCTACGGCGGTTTCACTCCCCTTACCGAGAACCAAGCCGCCATATCCATAGACGTTGCGTTCCCAGGCTGCCTGGGTAGGTCTATTTGACATTTTCAGTATACAACAAAGCAACCGCCTGGTCAAGGATGCTGTTACAAAACGTTTTCGGTGCGCCTTATATCCCCAGACCTAAAGGTTTTTTCTATAAGGTGTTGCAGCGGACCGGATAAGAAAAAGGTACTAGGGAATAGTCGATATCCTGCTGTTTCAACTGAATTCTATTCAGATTTTTATCGATTAATTCTGACAATACCAGGATATATACTTGACGTTTTAGTTTATAATAATGTATATTTATACTTAATACTGTATAAATATACTTATATTTAAAGGTATTCATTTTTATAAAATAAATGAGGAGGTTTAAAAAATGACGGATTCTGATAAAAAGAAACCGGTCCTTGCCGGCGGTACGGCGAGTGTGCTGATAGGCGCGGCGTTTTTGATGGCTACTTCCGCGATAGGACCTGGTTTTCTTACCCAGACCGCAACATTTACCGGACAGTTAGCCGGGGCTTTTGGTTTTGCTATTCTGATATCAGTCATCATTGATATCTTGGTACAGGTAAATGTATGGCGTATCTTAGGCGTTTCAGGACTCAGGGCCCAAGATCTTGCCAATCGAGTGCTCCCGGGATTGGGCTATTTTCTCGCCTTCGCGGTATGTCTGGGAGGACTCTTTTTCAATATAGGCAATGTTGGAGGCGCGGCTCTTGGCTTGGAAGTCATTATTGGTATTCCCCACCATATAGGCGCTCCGATAAGCGCGGTGGTTGCGATAGTTCTCTTCCTTAATAAGGAAATAGGCAAGGCTATAGATCTATTCACCAAGATTCTCGGTTTTGTTATGATAGCCCTCGTACTGATAGTAGTCGTCAGAACGGCTCCGCCGGTGGGAATAGCCGTGAAAGAGACGTTTATCCCTTCCCAGATCAACTGGTTCACCATATTGACCCTTGTAGGCGGTACGGTCGGCGGGTATATAACTTTTGCCGGAGCTCACAGGATAATCGACGCAGGCATTACAGGTCCTGAAAAAACCGGACAGATAACCAGAGGCGCAATACAAGCGATCAGCATAACCGCGCTTATGCGGTATCTGCTCTTTCTCGCAATACTGGGGGTTGTGGTTGCTGGAGCGACCCTTGCTGCGAATAACCCGGCGGCAGATGCTTTTCGGCAGGGCGCTGGTGAAATAGGCTATAAAACCTTCGGCTTTATCCTCTGGTCTGCGGCGATAACCTCGGTGGTAGGAGCGTCTTACACATCGGTTTCATTTCTGCGTACCTTGTTCAAGTCTATAGACGACCGATATCGGTATGTGATAATGGCGTTTATTATCATTTCAACAATCATATTCGTTACCATCGGCAGTCCGGCAAAGATACTGGTAGTTGTAGGCTCCCTTAACGGACTTATCCTGCCCCTTTCCTTGACCTGTGTTTTATTAGCAAGCCGGCGGCGGGATATCATAGGGGAATACAAACATCCGATCTGGCTGATCCTATTGGGCTGGCTCATGGTAGGATTCACCGCATGGCTGGGAATCCGCTCGTTGAGCGGCATTGCGAATTTGTTCAAACCTTCTTAAAAAGGAATCGAGCTATGTATAGTCAACCAAAATTATTGATATCCGGCGACAGCTGCCTTGTTGTTGAATTCTCGGATCGCATAGAGATGGAGGCTAATAGCAGACTCCAGAATCTGAGGCGCCGTCTTGCGGATATATCCATTGAGGGCATACGGGAATTGGTGCCGACCTACCGTTCCCTTTCGATACATTACGATCCGATAAAACTGGTTCGGGAAAAGCTGGAGACAGCAATCGGGGATGTGATAACCGATCTCGGCGGGACAGAAACTGCGGATAAGCGCGTCCTTATCATGCCTGTTGCGTACGGCGGGAACTATGGTCCTGACATGGCGAATGTATCGGCACATACGAAACTTGACGAGGCTGAGATCATCAAAAGACATACCGCCCGGGATTATTATTGTTATATGCTCGGTTTTACTCCGGGCTTCAGCTATCTTGGAGGACTTGACGAGACCCTTGCCGCTCCGCGGCTTAAAACACCCCGTACCCTCATACCCGCTGGAAGCGTCGGTATTGCTGGGAGTCAAACCGGCGCATACAGTATCGACAGTCCTGGTGGGTGGCAGTTAGTAGGCAGAACGCCTCTCAAGCTCTTTGACCCTGAGAACGACGCATCTCCTACGCTGATCGATGCCGGCGATTGGATCAGGTTCAGGGCTATCACGACCGATGAATTCGAAGTCATACAAGACCGGGTTAACAACGGCGCGTATATACCTGAGCGCACCATAGAAAAGGGAGGATGCTAATGGCGTTTTACGTTGAACAACCGGGGATATTTACCCTGGTACAAGACCTCGGTCGATGGGGGCATCAGGCTCGGGGACTCACCGTATCAAGCCCTATGGATCAGTTTTCCCTGCGAATGGGTAATGTCATGGTAGGCAATGATGAAAACGACGCGGCCCTTGAAATCACCCTTTTCGGACTCCAGATCGTATTTCAAGAAGAACGGTATGCGGTCCTAACCGGCGCGGAGATGGTAATGCACATTGACGGAGTCCCGGCGGCGCCGTGGACTGTTCATTACATCAAAGCCGGCTGCCGGCTTGCCATACTGGGGCTGCCTCCAGCCCCGGGCGGCGGCTTCCGCTCGTATCTCTGTATAAGCGGCGGTATTGATGTTCCTCTGGTCATGGGGAGCCGTTCGACTTTCACCAGAGGCAAGATCGGGGGCTGCAAGGGGCGGAATCTTGCAGCAGGAGACACGATAAATCTGTTCGATCCAAAACCGCGCAGCCTCAAAGCCGACGGGTTTGTCTGCCCTCCTGAGCTTAGACCGATGAAGAACCCGGATGAGCCGATCTACGCTCTTGAGGGACCTCAAATCGATGCTTTCACTCAGGCGGGAATAGATACGTTTTACAGTCAACCCTATACCGTGACCAATGAGATTGACAGAACTGGTTATCGGCTTGAGGGACCTAAAATTGAACACAAAACAGTCGCCGATATTGTTTCCGACGGCATTGCCCAGGGATCTGTTCAAGTTCCGGGAGAAGGCAAGCCTATTGTGCTTATGGCTGATCGTCCGACAACTGGAGGATATACTAAAATAGCTGTGGTGAGTACCTGGTCTGTAGCGAGGCTTGCCCAAAAAATGCCGGGCGAAACAGTGCGTTTTCAGAGAGTCACGGAAAAAGAAGCGGTTGACTATCTTATACAGTTTGAGAAGGACCTGCGGCGTTTAGAAGAGCTGTGCAGGGCTTATTCAAAATAACAAGAAGCAAGGAGGTATTTATGAGTATTACAATCGATATGAACAGCGATCTCGGCGAAGGGTTCGGCGCATGGAGCATTGGTGACGACAAAGCCGTATTATCATCAGTATCGTCGGCAAATATAGCCTGCGGATACCATGCGGGGGACCCGTCAATAATGCGGGAAACTATCAAACTCTGTGCTGAACAGGGGGTCGCTGTCGGCGCTCATGTTTCATATCCGGATCTGTTAGGATTCGGCAGAAGGAACATGGCTTGTACGCCCCAGGAGGTCTATGATTACTGTCTGTACCAGATAGGAGCGATTCAGGGATTCTGCCGGGTTCAAGGCGTTACCTTACAGCATGTAAAACCCCACGGTGCTCTGTACAATCAAGCGGCGGTAGACCGGAAACTTGCCGATGCTATCGCCGCGGCAGTTAAAGACGCGGGAGGCGGAGTGTTATTGATGGGGCTTGCAGGGTCTGAATTCGGTCCCGCCGCTGATGCTGCGGGCATCAGGTTTGCCGCCGAAGCCTTTGCGGATCGGGCGTATCTTAAAGACGGTTCCTTGATGCCCCGTTCCCGACAGGGCGCGGTGATCCATGATGCCGGACTTGCAGCCCGCAGGGTTGTTCAGATGGTTACTGTAGGAACGGTCACTACAGACGACGGTTCAGAGATACAGTTCCGTCCTGATACGATATGCCTCCACGGAGACACGATAGAAGCTGTAGAGATGTCCGCCGCAGTCCGCAAGGCTCTTGAGAACGCGGGAGTCCAAATCAGACCTTTGAAAGAAATAAAATGAGTCTCTGAGGGTCCTCAAAGTCTGAACATCCGAGGGACCCTCTCAAAACAGCGTCATGGTAGGATGTTGCATTTTCTTTTTTGCTAAACCTAGATGCACCTTTCTGAAGAATGGATGCCACGCCGCCTACTGGCAGCGTGGCGTAAACAGACCTGTTATGTGCAATTTGCCCTAAAATTGGTTGACAAAATAAAGAAAATGGTATAGATTATTCTGTAAATATATGAATATATAAAGGACATAGTATGATAATATGGATAAATGGAGCCTTCGGCAGCGGGAAAACACAAATGGCATTTGAAATAAACAGAAGGCTGGAAAATTCTTATGTATACGATCCGTAAAACATAGGATACTTTTTCAGAAGAAATATGCCGAAAGAGATTATTCAAGGAAATTTTCAGGATCAAATATTATGGAGAACATTTAATTATGAAATAATAAAAAATATTTATGAAAAATACAGCGGAACAATAATAATACCAATGACGGTATGCAATAAAAATTATTTTGATGAAATTATAGGGAAATTATTAACAGATAATATAAAAATAGATCATTATATATTAGGGGCAAGCAAAGAAACAATATTAAAAAGATTATCAAAAAGACATGACGGAAAGGAATCATGGCCGGCACAGCAGATAGATATATGTATAAACGGTTTTAAGGAATTAATGGATAAAAGCATATATATTGACACAAACAGATTAAAAATAAATGAAGTTGCAAACATAATATCGGAAAAATCGGATATAAAATTAATGGAAGATAATAGTATAGAAATAATAAAGAAAATAAAAAGGGGTATAGTACAAATAAAACATATAAAGATATTTGGATAGAAAATGGAGTACGGGCAAACTGCACATAACAGGTCTGTTTACGCTGCGCCCGCGGTAGCGGGCTTGGCCTCCATTCGGCTAGGTCGGCTGCGCCTCCCACGCCTCATTGCGGCACATTT
>JAITHW010000052.1 GCA_031279815.1 Treponema sp.
ATTTCTCCCTGATTTGATAATAATGTTCAATGCTGTCATATTTTTGATCGGTCCAAATCTCACGATATTTTTTTGCGGTATATTCAGGTTCATCAATAACAAATTTTAATAATTCAACCAAAGGCTTGTTTAAATCATTTACAAGAAAATGTTCCGCCTTGTTTTCTGCCGCACATACTATGGTAATTGCGGCAGAACCGGCAAAAGGTTCAATAAGCCGCCCAAAGGAATTGGGGAAGAAATGTAATATTTGGGGGGCCAAATTCCGTTTTGACCCCTGATACTGTACCAAATGCGGTATTTTTTTCATATTCAACCCTCCATATTAAGGAGTATAGTATAAAAATTTGTCTTTGACTATACCTTTTAGGGATAATTTGAAAATATTTAGGGGTATGGCACATAACGTTCCGGCTGTTTACGACGTTTTGTCGGCCCGGATAAGGGCTTTGCGCAGCAAATGACGCCCGCCACCGGATGGTGGGCGTCATTATTTTTCCTTTATCGGTTTTTTTATAGTTGTTTTCTTTTCATGAATAGCTTTGGCGCAATTATGAGGTCTTGTTTTAATCGTCCTAGTATGAGCCTTCCGAGATGTAGTTTTTGCTGGCATTCCAAGCCCTCCTCCTTCAATTTTTTGTTAAACTTGATTAAATTCAAAATTAAAAATGCATAAATTGCTGTAAATGTTGACACATATAGTGAAACAAGTTAAAAAACCGGAAGAAAGTGCCGATACATAAGATATAGTAGGATTATAAGAAAAGAGCGGCGGCATAAAAGCAGAAAGGACATACCTTTAAGCAGTTGAGGGAAGCCTTCGGCATACCTCCCGAAACATATTATCAGTGGAAGTAAAAACTTAAGAGCGGGTATTACGAAGCAGCAATGAAACGGAAACGCAGAAGGTAAGGCAAGCGGCAGCGGATAAACCGGACGCTTTCCTGCAAGAATACGCCGGACAATTCGGCTGTACGGCAGGGGCGGTGCTTTACGCGTTTGAAAACCGGGCATAACCCCCAAAAAAAGCCGTTCACCTGTTACGAAAAATCAGAGGAGCATCGGGCGGAATATAAGGCAAAGATAACTCCCTGACAAACGGGTGTATGCGGATTAAAGCGGGGCAAACACCGGCTTGCGGCGTGAATATGCCCGTGCGTTGCGAGGGGGGAAGATGAGGGCCTCAGAAGAAGAAAGAGATTTGAACGGATAAATGCCGCGGGCGCTCTATGCGATGGAGCGCGTTGCGCTATTGAATGTTGCCGGCAGAAGGCCGGAGGCGAGTTTTTTGAGCGGCGGTTTGCTGCCGGTAATACCCGGCGGTAATCATGGACAACGCGCCGTTCCGCCGGAAGAAGAAACTGACCAGAGGCAAAGCGCGGCTGCTTTTTCTGCCGCCGTATTCGCCGGACTATAACCCGATAGAGAAGTCATGGGCAAACATGAAACGGTTCCTTCGCAATAACCCGCGGGAGTTTCAACCGGTCGATTCGGCTGTCTATGATTGTTTTTACTTACCAATTAATTAACTTAAACCACTATAGCTGGTAATTTTGCAGGTTTTGATGTATAGTTTTATTCAAAACTTGATTGATCCATCATTCAGTGCTGGAGTAACAGTATTATACTGAAAAAATAGTAAAGATTAAGGAGGCAAGAAAAATATGAGCAGAAATGGGCAAAGCGGTACCATACTGTATCACATTTCAGAAATTCTCAATATGACGGAAGGGAACGGGCTAACCGATGATCTCATGGAAAGGGCAAAGGATCACATTGATTTTGTGTCAGGTTTCTATGGCATTACTCCTGTTCAAAGCGTTCTGTTTTCACATTTTGTGGGTCAGGGATATGATAAGGATATAAGCCCAAATCAAATCGCCCAAAGCATAGGATGCAAGCCGGTTATGCTTTTTCAATATCTTAATGAATTTGATGCTCTGGTCAAAAAAAAGCTGCTGACCTGCAAAAAAAATAAATGTGAAAACTATTATTATATTCCTTTGCAGATTATCGAATCTCTTAAAAATAGTGAAGCGCCTAAAATACGTGAAAATAAAAACCTCAGTATATTTGAATTCTTTGATGCGGTGGAATATTTGGTTGACGGCCGAAACAATGACGAATTATCCGTCGATGATTTTATTTGTGAGGTCGATACATTAATCGATAATAATATGCATTTACTATTTTCACAGGCTTTTAGAGCCTATCATCCGGGAGATTTAACTGGGATTTTGATGTATTTTTGTGAAAGGCTGGTAAACAATGATGATGATACTATTGGAATTTATCAGCTTGAAAATTTATTTGAATCCCCTTCAGCATTCAGGAGCATAAAAAGAACTTTTAAAGACAAAAGCAATGTTCTTTTTTCCAAGGACATAATAGAGAATAGTATAACCAACGACGGGTTTGGGGATACGGAATCCTTAAAGTTGACCGAAAAAGCACGGAATGAGCTGTTTGCCGAATTAAATATTCATTTAAATGCCGCCAAATTAAAAAAAGACTTAATTCTTGCGGATACTATTATTGAAAAGAAAATGTTCTATAACCCGAAGGAGGAACAAGCAGTCCGGCAGCTTACCCAACTCTTGAGTCCCGGTAATTTCAATGCCGTCCTCAAGCGCCTTACTGAAAAAGGTATGCGTTCCGGCTTTGCCTGCCTTTTTTACGGGGGGCCGGGAACGGGAAAAACCGAAACGGTCAATATGCTGGCCCGGTCTACGGGCAGGGATATTATGCTGGTGGATATATCTAAGACCAAAAGCTGCTGGTTTGGGGAAAGCGAGAAAAAGATAAAACAGGTCTTTGACAAATACAAGACCTATGTGGAAGTGTGCGAAACCACGCCCATATTATTATTCAATGAGGCCGACGGGATTATCGGGAAACGGAAAGACGTTGACGCCGGGAATGTGGCGCAAACGGAAAACGCCATACAGAATATCATTTTACAGGAATTGGAAAACCTGAAAGGCATTCTCATAGCCACCACTAACCTTACACAAAATATGGATAAGGCGTTTGAACGGCGCTTTCTCTATAAAATCGAATTTCAAAAACCCGCGCCCCCTATCCGCGCTCTTTTATGGAAAGAGTTGCTGCCGGAATTATCCTGCACGGAGGCGCATATCCTGGCGGAAAGCTTTGATTTTTCCGGCGGCCAGATAGAGAACATCGCCCGGAAGCGGACGATAGAATTTGTCCTTTCAGGAAGCGCCCATTCACTCGATACGCTCATCGCCTTCTGTCAAGATGAAAGGCTTGATAATAAGCCGGGAAAGAGTATCGGGTTCGGCCGCGTTTAAGAAACTGTCTTCCATAACCGGATCCGGGGATCAGAGGTTTCTTTTTCCGGCAGGTATTCAAAGACCTGCCGCGGCGGACGGGGAAATTGAATCCCAGGCGGGTTCCTAAAAGCTATGGGCAATACCCGCCTGCTTCATAAGCCTGTTTGCCATGTGCCTGGATTTAATTTCCCCGTCCGCAGGGAGTATTATTCGTTATCGGGCTTATACCGCACGTCACGCTCGCCTTTGCCGCGGCGTTTGGAATATACAGCGGTTTTGCGCTAATTGTTCCCCCCGGGGCAACCGCATTAAACATGGCCCGCAGATTACACGGGTTTTCACGGATTATAGTTGTTCCCTTTAAGAATAACTAAATGAGGTCCACGGATTATATGGATTAACACGGATTTCAGTTCCCCAGAACCGGTATAATCCGTGAAAACCCGTGTTAATCTGCGGATTTTTTAAGGCTTTTACCCTGTCTCCAAGCCCGGGCGCGGCAGCCCGCAATACCCTGCCGGAATGTTCCGGGTCATATTCATCTTTAAATCGTACCTATTGCCTGTAGTTTATCTATTGACTAAAAAACGCAAGGTTAAATTATGATTTCTCCCGTGCCAACCGGCAAGGGTTTGCCCTAAGATTTTTGTAAAAAAAAACCAAATCTTAAAATTTATGCTAGTATTGTAGTATTTTTTTCTTGACATTCTTTTATCTCAAAGAGTATCATGTTTTTATAACAAATCTATTAGGAGGTTTTTATGGCAGCGCCTGATACTTTGGCGGAGCGCAAACGGCTTGATCGCATTATCTACATCAAGCGCAGTTGGATGCTCTATCTCATGCTGCTCCTGCCGATGGCGTTCTTTGCGGTATTCCGCTACATACCTATGTGGAATATCCAGATCGCGTTCAAAGATTACAACATCTTTAGAGGTGTGGGAGAGTCCCCCTGGGTGGGGATGAAATGGTTCGCCGCGGCTTTTCAGTCCCGGGATTTTCTTAACGCCCTCCGGAACACCATCTTGCTGAACCTGCTCGATCTGATCATCGGTTTTCCCGCTCCGGTTATTCTGGCGATACTCTTGAACGAGTGCGCGTTCAGAATGTTTAAGAAGTTTTCCCAGACCGTTATGTACCTCCCGCACTTCCTGTCGTGGATCATCATCAGCGGCATTGCAAGCCAGCTTTTCGCGCCTTCCGGCGGGGTCATCAACGTGGCTTTGGCGAAAATCGGGCTGGGACCCGTCGAGTTCCTTATGAAACCCAACATGTGGGTGGGGACCTATATCGGGCTTGGGGTCTGGAAAGAGATGGGCTGGGGGACAATCATCTATCTCGCGGCGATTACCGGCATCAACCCCGAGATCTACGAGGCTGCGGAAGTGGACGGCGCGGGGCGGTGGGGGAAAATCTGGCACGTAACCCTGCCTGGGATCCGCTCCACCATCATCGTTCTGCTCATTATGAACCTGGGGCGCATCCTGGGCAGTGAATTCGACCGGCCTTACACCATGGGGAATCCCAGCGTCATGCAGGTAGCCGACGTGATAGGCACCATGGTCTACCGGGTGGGTATCCGTTCGGGCCAGTTCAGCCTTACCTCGGCGGTGGGGCTGTTCCAATCGGCGGTCTGCGTTATCTTCCTGCTGGCGGCAAACTCCCTGTCGAAGAAATTCGGGGAACGGGGGATATGGTGAGCCGTCAATTCGTTGCGCTTTATATTCCAAGCCCCTAGCGCCGGGATATAAACGGCCCTTTGTAAAAGGAGTTTTCTATAAAACTATGGCAAATATAAAATCTAAACAAACAAAAACAGGGGATACGGTCATCGCGGCGGTTATCTTGATCATCATCCTCTTGTGCCTTTTCCCCATGCTCAACATCTTCGCCCGCAGCGCAAGCGATCCTATGGCGATTGTGAACCGCCGGGTGTCTTTCCTGCCGGTTGATCCCACCTTGGATTCGTACCGTTTCGTGTTTGCGGACCCGTCGTTCAGCCGCTCCCTGCTCTGGACCGCGTTCCTCACCGCGGCCTGCACTGTCTTTTCCCTGGTCATGACGGTGCTGTGCGCGTACCCCTTAACCTATGAAGGGCTGAAAGGAAAGAAGGTAATCAACGGGGTAATCATTATGACCATGTATTTTTCCGCGGGTACGATTCCCAATTACATACTGATTAAGAACCTGGGCTTGCTGAACAACCCTATGGTGCTTATACTGCCGGGGTGTATTTCGGTGTTCAACATGATCATCCTCCGCAGTTTCTTCTACAGCGTGCCTATCAGCCTTCGGGAGTCTGCGGAACTGGACGGCGCAAACCCTTTCCGGGTGCTGGTCAACGTGTACCTGCCCCTGTCCGCGCCGGTTATGGCGACTTTGGCGCTCTTTTACGCGGTAGGGCGCTGGAACGGGTTTTCCGACGCGCTTTTGTATTTGACCGAATCGACTTTCCATCCGATTCAGCTCAAATTGTATAATATTATCAACAACCTCTCGTCCATAGAGATTGCCGCTCAGGAAGGCGCCTCGGCGGCCCCCGCGGCCAGCGACGGGATGAAAGCGGCCGCGGTTATGTTCGCCACGGTCCCCATTCTGGTGGTGTACCCGTGGCTCCAGCGCTACTTCATAGCAGGGGTTTCCGTGGGCGCGGTAAAAGAATAAGTGCATCAGGGCGTTAAAGACGCCGTGCAGATAAAACAAATCTTTTGGAGGAAGTATTATGAAAAAATTGTTGGCGGTTTTCGTGGTTTTGGCGGCGGTCTGTTCCGGGGCTTTTGCGGAGATTACTTGGGGGGGGGGGGGGCGTGCGGTGCTTAGACCCATCGGTAATAGGTTTTACCAACCCGATATAGAGGATCAGAACGCGTGTACCTATTTCGGGTCTGAGAATCCCTGGAGCGGCAACGGGGTCAGGCTCGGGCTTTCGGTAACCGGTTCGCGTCCCGAAGGCAATATGGGCTTCAAAATCTCGTTTAACGTGGAACACGGCGTCAATGAAGGGTTCCCGGGGGTTGACGACAACGCGGCCAATCTGTGGATCAAGCCCTTCGGCGGCATCTTTGAGACGTTCACCTTTACCTTGGGTATATTCCAGGTTGACAACCTGCGGTATAAATTTGCAGGCGCAGGTTCAAGTTTCCATAACTACATCTGGTACGCCCGGGGGGACATGACCGATGAAGATGCGACCTTCGCGCGGTTTCACAGCAAAGGTTTCGGCTCTCACTTTGCCTGGGCGCCTATCGAGGGGCTGTGGATCGGCTGGCAGCTTGGAAGCGTAGGGGACACGCGGTCCTTTGCCGGGGAGTTTAAAGAGGACGGCTGGATTAACGCGCTTATAGCCAGTCAGTTCGGCGCGGGATATACTATCAAGGACATAGGGCTGATCCGGGCCCAGTTCCTCGGCCCCATAACCAAAAAATGGGTGAAAACCGGAGACGAAACATTCGGCTGGGAAAACACCGCTCTTGACGTGCCGCCGAATAAGACCGGCGACGCGGTGAAAGTCCAGGCGGCTTTTAACCTGACTGCGGTAAAAGGGTTCAACCTTGATTTCGGCGTGAGCGTTCCCTTTGCCTATGAGCGGGATTATTGGAGCGATCTGGAAAAAAACCACCTGGTCAAAACCGTGAAAACCCAGGAAGAGATTGTGGCGAGCCTTGGGTTTGACCTTACCATGTTCGCCCCCTTCAGGCTCTGGGGTTTGACCTCTCTCAAGCTGGGCGCGTATAATGAAACCACCCCTGCCGGCGGCGGCTCTGCAACCGTAAACAAGGGTACGGTCTGGGCGATCCACCTGACCCCAATGTACACGGTGGCTCCGAACAATATCGTAGGTCTCGACCTGTTCCTGGACGTGCGTTCCGGCAGCGATGAGGGTCCCGCCCCGCAGGACAAGGATCCCACGGTTCTGCCCGACCCGGACGCGAAGAACAACTACGCGGACTTTGGATTCGGCGTTTTCTACCGGCGGAACATAGCCGGCGGGGATATCAGGGTTGCGCTTACCATGAAGCTCCCCGGGGGGGAAGCCCACAAAGGCGCGCAGCCCCAGCTCTTCCTGCCGGTTATGTTTAACTACAACTTCTAGCCCGCAGGCGGGGGAAGCCCGAAGCGGCCCGGCCTTTCGTCCTTCGAGTTTGCCGAAGGCCGGGGCTTACGGCTCTCTATAAAGGAGCCGGTTTAGTTCAAGCCCGAGCTTCAAAGTTCGAGTAATGAAGCTCAAAAATGAGTCGTAACACACGATTCGTCACATTTAGGAGGAATTATGAAAAAAATTGTATTCGCCGCGGCGGCGGTTGCCGCGGCCCTGTGCATGGCGGCCTGCTCCAAACAGGGCGGCGGAGGGGCCGCAGGTTCTGCGGGTTCCGGGAGTTCCGGGAAAACGCAGAAAGTGGTGGTCGAAGTATTTGACCGGGGCACCGACGGCGGGAAAACCAATCCCACAAACAACCAGTGGACCAAGTGGATCAAAGAAAAAGCCCTCAAAGACGAAAACCTCGAAGTTGAGTTTGTCGCGGTCAACCGCGCGGGGGAAGAGCAGGCCCTTACCAACCTGATGGCCGCGGGAACCCCGCCGGATGTGTGTTACACCTACAACACCGGCAACATCACCAGTTGGGCCGAACAGGGCGGCTTATTCGACGTGGCCCCCCATATCGACACCGTCTTGAAAGACCTGAACGGGTTTCTGGGTCCCGACGCGGCCCTTCCGGGCAGGCGCATGATAGAACGCCAGAGGGACAACAGAACCGGCGCGATTTACTCCATGCCCGCGCGGCGCATGAACGTCGCGAGGCTTAACGCCTTTATCAGAAAAGACTGGCTGGATAAACTGGGGCTTCCGCTTCCCAAAACAACCGAGGAATACTTTAACGCGCTCGCCGCGTTCAAAGCCCAAGACCCCGGGGGAGTCGGAGCGGACAAGGTGATCCCCTTCACCATGACCGGCGCGAGGGTTGACTGGGACGCGGGAAACCTCCTGGATTCGTTCATCGATCCGGGGATCAGCAATAAAGAACGGTGGATCAACACCGCGGTGGAGCGGAGTTTCGTACTGCCCGGGTACAAGGAAGGGCTGCGGTTCCTCAACAGGATGTATAACTCAGGGCTCGTGGACCGGGATTTCCCCCTTTACAAAGACGCTACTGAAGTCAACAACCGGATCAAAAGCGGCGTAGTGGGATCCTTTATCCAGAACTGGGATCAGATTTACCGGCAGGATGTGGCCCTGTTGGCGGACTTGCGCAAGAACATTCCCGGCGCGGACTTGGTACCGGTGGACTGCTTTACCAGCTCCGACGGCATTACCCATAAAGCATCTTACGACGCGGCGGGAGTATACTATTTTATCCCCAAGTCCGCGAAGAACCCGGACGCGGCCATGCGGTATATCAACTGGCTTGCGCGGTTTGAAAACTATAACTTCCTGCAAATCGGACCCGAAGGGGTTACCCATGTTATAGACCGGGAGTCCGGCGTTCCCAAGCTCAACCCCGCCGCGGGGGACGGGTGGATCCAGAACAGCGCTCAAAACCTCGATTATACCTTTATAATGAACGGTCTTTTCATCGGGAACGACGAAGAGAACATCAAGGCTCTTGCCGCGGGGTATCCCTGGCCCGCGGAGGTGATTGTAAACGCCTATGAAACGGCCATGACCAATGCGCGGCCCGGGATTGTGGTTACCACCTCATCGCCCCTTACCGTGGCGGGTCCCATAACCCAAACCCTTGCGGACAAGGGGGTTGTTATCTACACCCAGACCATACAGGCTTCCCCTGAGCAGTTCGACAGCGTGTACGACGCGGCGGTTCAGGATTGGCTTGCCTCGGGCGCTCAATCGGTTATCGACGAGCGCCGTGAAAAATACATAGACCCCTAAAACCCCCGGGGGGTCTTGATATAGGCCGCGAGCGGCCTGTTCTAAGGCCCCCTCATAATTTTTTGTGAATATATGCAGAGGACACGCCATGAAAATCAATCGAACCATAGTTTTTTTATGCAATCTGTTCCTATTCGCGGCCGCCGCCTGGACCCGCCCCGCGGTAGAAGTAAAAGCGCCGGTGAAAACGCCCCCTAACAAGACGGTTTTCTCCGCAGGCTTTGAAGACGGCAACGGCGGGTTTTCGCCTCGAAGCGGAAACGAGGTCTTAACCCAAACCGGCGAAGCCCGTCACGGCGGCGCGTACGCCCTCAAAGTCGAGAACAGAACCGCAGGCTGGCACGGGCCGTCCCTGCGGATCGAGGCGTATCTTACCCAGGGCAAAGAGTACCTCCTTACCCTGTGGGTAAAACTCATTGATCCCGAAGAGGCCCGGATTCAGGTTTCCACCCAAACCGGCGAGGGAACCGCCGCAACGTACAGCAATATTACCGCCAAGACCGTAGCGCTTGCCGACGGCTGGGTCCGGCTTCAGGGCGCCTGCCGGTATACGAATCTTTCAAGCGGCTTCATCACCATATACGTTGAAAGCCCAAACAGCCCGACTGCGTCGTTCTATATAGACGACGTGCTTATTGAAGAATTAGGAGTTCCGCCGATTGTGCTGGAAAATATAAGCCCTCTTCATTCCCGGTACACGGATCAATTTTTAATCGGGAATATCGCGTCCCTTTCGGACTT
>JAITHW010000160.1 GCA_031279815.1 Treponema sp.
GGGCTTTTCGGGGCGCGGGGCCTGCCCCTTGCAAGGGCGGGAAACCTGGCCCTCTTCTACATTGCCGAACAGATGGAAGCCGGGCGCATAAGCATAACAAAGGCCGGAATAATCGACCGCCGGGGGCAGCCTGCCAAGCCCGCCGTGAAAGCAAGGCCCCGCCCTGCACATCCGGTAAACGGTATTAAACGGTATCAAGAGAACAATCAAAAGCTTTGGCAATCATACGATTACTCATATCCGGGTGTTCCCTCTTAAAGGGTCTGATTGCTTGCGCCCGCTCTTCGGTTGCGGCTATTCTCACGGCCTGAGACTGGATGTTCCCCCGCTTTACCTGTTGCCAAAGCAGGCTTCGCCGGCGGTTCATACTTGGGCTGCCATGACATGAACTTCACGCTGTTTATCTCGTAGTAGTAGCATATCCCGTATACGCTCGAATACCTGTACGGGGAACGTACCAGATACCCTATCTCTACTAAGAAGGGCAGCAGGTATAGTGCTGGCGCACTTGTTTCAAGATATTCCGTGAAAGGGGGCAATACCCCTTCCCCGGTGTTCTTCATGAAATACGGGTACAGGTAATTCCACATCTCAAGAAACCTCCGGTTCCCCTTCACGCCGTCTATGTACGCCCTCCGCCCCTCTATGCGGACAACCGCTTTCCTTAAATTCCTCTCAGCAAGACCCGGAAAACAGCCCTCAAGCCTGCTGAAAGACCGGAATCCGCGCCGCCGTGACAGATATTTGCAGGAAACCTCCGGACTCCCGAATTACCCTTTTACCGCTCCGGCCATCATGCCTTTTACCAGTTTGTCCTGCCCGAAAATATAGAGCAGCACAATAGGAAGGGACGACAGAATCAGCAGGGCCATGATAACCGGAATGTTCATGGTGTACTGGCCCTGAAATTCCCAGACCGCCAGAGGCAGGGTACGGCTTTGCCTGGTCTGGGTCAAAACCATGACGAAACTGAATTCATTCCAGATAACCACGCCGTTATAGATGCCCAAAGTCGCAAGCCCTGATTTGGACAGGGGAAAGATAACCTTGAAAAAGGCTGCGAATTTACCGCACCCGTCGATTTCCGCGGCTTCCTCGATCTCCCGTGAAATCCCCTGCATAAACGAAGTCAGGATAAATACGGAAATAGGCAGGTTAAACGCGATATTAGGCCCTAGGAGCGCGAAAATAGTATCGTAAATATTCAGATTGACAGACATGATAAACACCGGTATCAGGGTAATGTGAATCGGTATGGACATGGCCGCGACAATCAGGGCGAAGATCGGGCGGTTCAGCTTGAACCGCATCCGCGAAAGGGGATACGCGGCGCAGGCGCTTACCAGCAGCAGAACCGTGAGGGAAACTCCCAGTACGATGATGCTGTTGATAAAATAGAAATAAAACCCCCCTTCCATTACTTTCACATAGTTTTGCAGGCTGAAAACCTGCGGCGGCTTAAACAGGCTGCCGCTTAAAAATTCGCCCTGGGTTTTCAGGGAGGTGAGGATCAGATAATAAAAAGGGCCTCCCGCGATCAACAGCCATATCACCGCGAAAAATACCGCCGAAGCCCGGAACAGGGAAAAACGCGCTTCTTTTTTGTGAGAGGATATACCGTTCATGTCAGGCCTCGGCTTTTTTATTCAGCGTGGTAATGGTAAGGATCGCCATAAGGGTAATGAGCAGGAACATACCGCACGCCACGGTTGCGCCGTAACCCATGTTGAATTTGACAAAAGACGTTTTATACATGAGGGTCGCCATAAGTTCGGTAGATACCCCGGGGCCGCCGCCGGTCATCACAAAGATAAGATCAAAGTATTTAAGAGAACCGATGATGGAAATAGTCGCGCCGCTGATAACCGTAGGTTTAAGGAGCGGCAGAGACACCTTCCAAAAGTATTGAAACCTGCCGGCCCCGTCAATACTGGCGGCTTCGTAAAGCTCAACCGGAATCGTACCGTACGCGGCGAGGTATAAGACCATGTAAAAGGGGATGTACTGCCAGCAGACAACCCCGATAACCGTAAACAGCGCCGCCCCGGGGCGGCCCAGCAGGTCCACCGCGCCGCCGCCCAAGAGTTTGGATACCGAAGCTATAAGCCCGTAATTTGCGTCTAAGGCAAACTTGAACAGCACCCCGATTGCTACTGATGAGATAAGATAGGGCAAAAACCAGACGATTTTAAAGATGGTTCCCTTTTTTTCGGCAATGTCGAGAAAAGTCGCCAGCGCCATAGCAAAGGGAACCTGAAAGAGCAGAGACATGAACATGATGATCACATTATTGCCGAAAGCGGTCCTGAAATCCCTATCCCCTGCGAGCTGCACCCAGTTGGCAAAGCCGATAAAGGACTTTTGCCGGCCCATGCCCTTCCATTCCATAGTGCTGGCCACAAAGGAATCAATAATCGGATAGGCAATATAGACCGCAAGAAAAAATAACGCGGGAAATAGAAATACCGCCGCGGCTATCCGTACTGAACGCTGGCGGGCAACGCGCAGAGAACCGGCTGCATTCATAATATAAGCCCTCCTTAAAAGAATAACGCCTTCAAACCCTTCGGGTTTGAAGGCGGTTTTGATGCAAGGTTATTTCTTCAGATACGAAGCCTGAGCCGCTTGTAAGCGTTCCGCGGCGGCTTCCGGGGTCATAGTTCCGCCGAATATTTCTTGGGAGGTGGTCTTATGTACTTCCGCGACTTCGGGAGACAGGGACTGGTCATACCAGAGCTGCATATCCGGCGCCGCCCGTACTTTAGCAAACAGTTCCGCCAGCAGGGGGTCGCTTAAAGTAATGTCCTTGAGCGGGGGAATACGGCCCGCGGCTATCCGTTCCGTTACGGCTTGGGCGTCCAAAAGACAGCGTATCAGTTCAAAAGCCTTGTCAGGGCTTTTGCACGCGCTTGATACGTGATAAAAATTGTCCCCAATGGTTCCGATTACGGTATTAGGATTCCCCGATCCGCTCGTATCTTGAGGGAAGCTGAAAAGGCCGATTTTCTTAGCGAATTCAGGGTTTTCCCCCAATACCGTAGAAATAAACCAGCTTCCCATGATGGTCATAGCCGCGTCGCCGGTATAGAGCAACTGCCGGGATTGGCCTGAGTCCTCGTCAAGGCCGTTAAATCCGGTATTGAAATATCCTTTATTGACCCATTCCTGAATCTTCTGCCCCGCATAGATGAACACCGGGTCCGTAAAGCTGCCGGTCCCTTCAAGGGCCTTGGCAAAGGGAGTTACGCCCCCCCGGCGGGTGGCAAAGAACATGAAGTACATGGAACCGGTCCACTGGGTCTTATTGGCAAGGCTGAAAGGTTTAATATTGTTCTGCAGCAGCGTATCCGCAAGGGCCTCAAGCTCCGCAATGGTCCCGGGAACCTGTAGATTGTACCGGGCAAAGATCTCCTTATTATAGAAAACACTGCATACGGCTACGTTTTCTACAGGGACTCCCCATATTTTGTCTTTGTAGGCGGCTTGAGCAATAGCCGCGTCGAGGAATTTGCCCTTATATCCATCGGCGTTCATGTAGGAAGTCAAATCCGCAAGCGCGCCGGCATTCACAAATTCGATCATAGGCCCTCCGGACCAGGAAATAAACACATCCGGCACCTGGCCCGAATTCATAGCCACCGCGAGTTTCTGCTTATATGCGTCGTTCGCCACAACCGTTACATTGACCTTGTAATCGGGATTGGCAGCGATAAAACGGTTCACCGAGTCCTGAATGATTTTCGGGAAGGGATCCGTTGTTTGGATATGCCACAACTCCAAGGTTTTGCCGCCGCCGGCAGCCTTTTTCTGATTGCCGCCGCCGGCAAACAGGATTCCCCCGGCAAGAACAAACATCAGCCCCAGGAACAGGGGCTTCTTTTTTAAAAACATCTTTTCCTCCAAAAAATTTTTGCGTGCTTAAAGTCCACTTGACTTTATATATTGCCCAACGGACAATGTTCCTGTTCCTTATGGGGAACAAAAACCACCGGATAGATCAGAAGGATGAAAGGTTCTTCATCTTCTTAGGGAATTTATTATATCCCGGGAAGAAATATTATACAAGAAAAAAATTGCCGGGAAGGATCGCAATGAGCATAAGAGGTGAAAAAAAAGCCGCCTTTGTGGCGGTGGTGGGCAGGCCCTCAGTGGGAAAGTCCACCCTGGTTAACCGTCTCTGCGGGGCAAAGGTCGCTATTGTGAGCGCTGCGCCTCAAACCACCCGGAACGCCATCAGAGGCATCGTGAACAGGCCCCAGGGCCAACTGGTGTTTGTGGATACTCCGGGAAGGCATGATTCCGAACGGAAACTCAACAAACATCTCCTGGAAGTTTCGGATCGGGCTATAACGGGCGCGGAAATCCTGCTCTATGTACTGGACGCTTCCCGTGCTTTTGGAACCGAAGAAGAGGCGGTTGCCGCCAGGCTGGCCCCCTTTGCGGAACGGACCGCGGCCGCGGTGAACAAGATGGACAGTCCCGGGGCTGATTATGAACAATACCGGATGTTTTTACAGAGCCGCCTTCCCCTGCTCGGTGAAGACCGGTATTTTAAGACTTCGGCCATGAAAAAAGAGGGCCTTGAGCCGCTTTTGGATTGTCTTTTTGCTATGGCCGGTGAAGGAGAGCCTTTTTATCCTGAAGAATACTACACTGACCAGGAACCGGCCTTTCGCATTGCCGAGATTATCCGGGAAAAGGCCATTAATCGTCTATACCAAGAACTGCCTCATTCCCTGTATGTGGAAGTAGCCGACGCGGAACTGCGGGAAGATAATACCCGGCTCTGGGTGCGGGCTTTTATCATCACCGAGCGGGAATCCCAAAAGGGCATAGTGGTAGGCAAAGGCGGCGAGATGATCAAAGCCATCCGCCAGGCGGCCCAAAAGGACCTGAACCGGATCTTGGACTGGAAGGTGGAGCTTGATCTCCGGGTTAAGTCGTCCCCGGATTGGCGGCATAACGACGGGGTGTTGAAACGGCTGATCGACAGATAGGCCCGGTTATGGTATCCGTTCACCTTAGAAAGGTCTCTATCTCCCGGAGCAGTTCATCATAGGTATCCACACAGGGGATATCCGGGCATGCCTCCCTGATGGTCTGAGGCGCTCTAAAAAGGCATCCCCTGTGGGCTTCCCGGATCATGGCCAAATCGTTGAAGGAATCTCCTGCGGCAAAGACTTCAAGATTGAGGGACTTGAAAGCCGCAACCGCGTGTTTCTTGCCTTCTTTTTGACGGAGCCGGTACCCGGTAATCGTTCCGTCAGGACCGGTAACAAGGGTGTTGCAGAAAAGCGTAGGGTAATCCAGCTTGGCCATAAGGGGCCCGGCAAATTCCTGATAGGTATCCGAAAGAATGATAAGCTGGGTTTGCGTACGCAAGGCGCCGGTAAATTCAAAGGCCCCTTCCAGAGGCTCCATAGTCCCGATGACTCGTTTAATATCCGCCAATGTAAAACCCCGCTCTTTGAGCAGCCCGATACGGAACCGCATTAATTTATCATAATCCGGTTCATCCCGGGTGGTTCGCCGCAATTCACCTACCCCGGCGGCTTCGGAAAAAGCAATCCAAATTTCGGGAATAAGAACCCCTTCCAGATCAAGACACACTAAACGCATAATACACCTGCCGTAAAATTGACATATTTTTATTCCCTATGATACTATCATAGGCGCTTATGCTGTTTCAATCAGGAAGCGCCCCGGAAATCCCGAATTGCCGGAGTACCGGGCCGTGAGTTATATGACGAAATTGTCTCTAGCCAATCCTTTCGGCGGGCCTATATTTCATCAGGAAACCCTTTCAAGCACCATGGATGTGTCCCGCGAACTCTCGGATCGGGGGGAACCCCACGGAACAGTGATCGCCGCGGATTTTCAGGAAGCAGGCCGGGGGCGGCTTGGCCGTACCTGGAACTCTCAAAGGGGGGAAAGCCTTTTCTTTACGATTTTGCTGCGTTATGCAGGCTATGCGGCTATTCCCAAGGCGCTGACTTTGAAAACCGGGCTGGCGGTTGCCCTGGCTATCGAGGATTTTATAGAAAATACCGGACTGTCCCTCCGGGACACGATACAGGTTAAATGGCCTAACGATATTATGATAGGCCCCCGGAAAGTAGCGGGTATCCTCACCGAGGGAAACGGGAAAACCGTGTATGCCGGTATTGGAGTGAACCTGGCCCAGAGGGAATTTCCCGAACCCCTGCGGGGAAAAGCCGTCAGTATTGCCCTGGCCTGCAATGCCGGGTCCGCGGATCCGGTTTCAGAAAACCGCTTTTTCCTGCTTGAGCGGATCCTTGCCGGGCTGTTCCGGGAGCTTACATACCCGGAGGATGACCGGTGGCGGATCCGTCTTCTGGAGCGGCTTTATATGCGGGATAGAACGGTGGGTTTTATCCCCGGGGCAGCGGATTCCCCCGTCCGTATAGAAGGGCGCCTGCACGGTATAGGCCCCCGGGGGGAACTGCTTATTGTGCCGGAAGGCGAAACCGAGCCTGTTTTTTTTGTTACCGGAGAATTGGACGTGTATGAGAAATGAAGATACCGGCGGTCACGGGCTTAAAACCTATAAAACAGAATGGTTTAATGAAGAACGGTTCTGGAACCAGTACGCTCCCATCATGTTCGATGATAAGCACTGGGCGGAAGTCCCCGGGGTGGTTGACGGAGTAATCAGGTTTGCCAACCTGAGACAGTATGACGGCCTGATCCGCCAGGCTGCGGATTTTCCAGGGCCGCGGGCGCTGGATCTCTGCTGCGGATTAGGCCGTATTACCCTTGAGTTGGCCCGGCGCGGATTTTTCGTTACCGGCGTGGATATTACCGAGTCTTATCTTCAAGCCGCGCGTAAAGATGCGGATCATGAAAATCTTGTTGTTGAATTGATCCGGGAGGATATCCGCTCGTTTAAGCGTCCCCTTTTTTTTGATCTGGCAACCAATCTTTATATTTCCTTCGGTTATTTCGAAAATCCCGAGGATGATCAAGCGGCGGTTCAAAACGTTTTCGATTCTCTTAAACCCGGGGGAACCTTTATTATCGAAACTCTGGGCAAAGAGATCGCGGTCCGTGATTTTGTAGAACGGGAATGGTTTCCCAAAGCGGGTTTTACCGTGCTTACCGAGTATACGCCTGTGGATTCCTGGGGATCCCTTAAAAACCGGTGGATCCTCATCAAAGACGGGGAGTGGATAGAGCGAACTTTTACCCAGCGCCTCTACGCGGCTTCGGAACTGAAGAGGCTTTTGCTGGATACGGGTTTTTCCTCAGTGGAGATCTACGGCGGTTGGGATGCTTCCCCCTACAACCACAGCGCGGAAATGCTTATTGCGGCAGCTTACAAATAAAGCGGATGCCGCGGTCCGCCGGGCGCGTTCCGGCGTTTCCGTGAGTAACCGCCTCATTTTATCCCTTGCAATCTTACTTTTCTGGAGATCAAAAAGATACTATACTTTAAGTATGTTTAATACTTTTCATGTTAAAAAAAATCGCGGTATGCTCCTGTCCCTTATGGCGGTAGGGGTGATTCTCTCTTGCGCTTCCGGGGCTAAAACCGGAAACAACGTTTATGGCGGATTAGGACTCCCGGCCGATCCGGTTCCTTTCATTGGCGCTGCCCGGACCGGGATTTTGCCTAACGGACTTAGGTACTATATCCTGGAAAACGCAAAGCCTGAAAACAGAGCGTATCTGACTTTGGCGGTGAACGCCGGTTCGGTTCTGGAAAACGACGATGAACGGGGATTGGCCCACTTTACCGAACACATGGCTTTTAACGGCACCGAGCGGTTCCCTGAATCGGAGCTGGTGAACTATCTGCGCTCTCTGGGGATGCGGTTCGGGCCGGAGGTCAATGCGTATACCGGTTATGATGAAACCGTGTACGGCATTGAGGTTCCTACCGAACTCGATGAGCCGGGGCATAAACGGATACCGGATACCGCCTTGGCGGTGATTGACGACTGGACTCACGGGATCGCCTTTGACCCTAAAGATATAGATGATGAACGGCTTGTTATTATGGAAGAATACCGGTCCCGGCTTGGCGCTATGGACCGGATCCGCAGGCAATGGCTGCCGGTTCTCTTTCGGGGTTCCCCCTATGCGGATCGCAGTCCTATCGGGCTGCCTGAAATCATTGAAAACGCTCTGGCCTCGAAACTCAGGAATTTCTATAAAACCTGGTATCGGGCGGACAATATGGCGCTGATCTTGGTGGGAGATTTCGACGGGGCGGCCTTAGAAGCGTCTTTGACTTCCCATTTCACCATACCCCCGGCGGAAACCCCTCTCAATCGCCCCAAGTATGACCTGCCGCCTCCTCAAAAAGGTTTAATTTCAGAAATATTTACCGATCCGGAGCTTTCTTTTACCGGGGTGTATCTTTTTTATAAGCGTACTCCAAAGCCCCGAACCGGCGATCTTGCCGCGTACCGGGAGGCCCTAATCGACGCGCTTATTGATAGCATGCTTTCCCATCGTTTTGACGACGCCGCAAGCAAGCCCGAGACCCCTTACATGGGCGCCGGCGGGGGGCATGAACGGTATGGAGCTTCTTCCCGGTACTATCAGCTTTCCGCCCGGGCAAAAGCCGGCGCCGCGGAAGCGTCTCTTCGGGAGATGCTTCTGGCAAAGGAATCTATGGCCCGATACGGCTTTACCGAACCGGAGCTTGACCGGGCGAAACGTTCCCTGATTTCCAATGTAACTCAGTTGAATTCCGAAAAAGACAGAATAGAATCCAATTCGTATATACAGGAGTTTACCGATCATTTTCTCTTAGGAACAGCCATGCCTGATATTGCTTGGGAATTGGAGGCGGTTCAGCGGTTATTACCCGGAATAGGGACAAAGGAAATAGCCGCCGCGGTAAAAGATTATTTTGCCTCGGAAGATATCTCGGTTTTCGTGCTTGCTCCTGATGCGGAAAAAGCTGATCTCCCCTCAAAAGAGCGGATCCGGCAGCTCGTGACCAGGGCTCGAAAAGCCAGGATCCCCGCGCCCAAGGCGGAGCTTGTAACGGACCGGCTTTTGGACGAGACTCCGCAGCCGGGAAGGATCGTCAATGAATCGGTTGATCCTGAAACCGGGGCGCTTTTGTGGGAACTCAGTAATGGAGGGAAGGTTATTTTAAAGGAAACCGCAAACCGGAACAATGAGATTGTCTTCTATGCGCTGGCTCGGGGAGGCGCCGCGAACGTACCGGAAGAAGAGGATCGCTCCGCGAGTCTTGCCGCGGAAATGCTGCAAGTTTCCGGCATGGGCCCTTATTCTTTGCAGGACCTCCAGAAGAAACTTGCCGGCAAGCAGGTATCTATGTC
>JAITHW010000199.1 GCA_031279815.1 Treponema sp.
GCATATCAACCGCGCTTTAAAGGACGCGGTGATTGAATAGCTTGGGCTGAACCGGGGAAGCCCTCTGGCTCGGCAGCCTGAAGGATTCCCTGGTCCCTGAAGAGACGAGGGGCTTCCCGCGCGCTTATATAGTCAATCCGCTTAAGAAGGGCGAAGCTCAATGGTAGCTTCATGCCATAGAATAGACGGATTATTGAAAAAATCCACGGATTGTACGGATTTTCATGGATTATACCGGTTCTAGGGAACTGAAATCCGTGTTAATCCGTGTAATCCGTGACCTCATGGAGTTATTCTTAAGGGGAACAACTATACAACGTGAAGCAATGTCCGCCGACTAACCGGAGCGATTCCGCCTTGTCTGTTTTTTCCATATTATAGCGGGTGTTTCCGTAAAACGCGAAGCTTATTTTCAGTATAGAAAAACATTGCTGTCATTCTATCCCACGGAAGAAAATTATCCCAACTTTGCCGGATTTTTCTACTTGTCTGCCGGATTAAAATTCTTATTCAGGGAGGGAGATTCCCTCGTACCCCCGCAAAAGCATTTAACTTTTGAATAATATAAAAAGTCCGCAGCTTAACAGGAATTTGGTACATAGCGCCGGAAAAGGTCTATATTAATCGTTGGTTCCTTGAAATATTCTCCTTATCCGCGCTATTCGATTGATTATCTCCTTATTTAATCTGTGAAATTAATCCGTGAAAATCCGTGTAATCTGCGTACCCATGTTTAAATGCTTTTGCCCTGTCCGTATCCCCCCGGCAGAAAGGTATTGCACAGTTTCAAGAGGATGCCCTATACTCAATTATCACGAAATAGGCCGAAGGGTAATGAAGAGGCAATTTTGTGATAGCGCCGGTAGTGTTTGCTAAGGAATCCTCCCGTTATACCCTCATATAAGGGCAATGAAACAGGAGGTATGATGGGAAAAGATATGGTAAGAATAGCGCTGTTTGTCATGGTACCGCTCCTGGTATCGGCGCAAACCCCGCAACCGTCTGAGGCGGGCGTCCTTTATATTCGCGGTAAAGAGTCTTATGCTCAAAAAGCATATAACCGGGCGATAACCGAATTCACCGAAGCCCTCATGCTCAACCCGGGTTATATAGAGGCCCTAAACGGCCGGGGGAGCGCTTACGGCAATATTGGGGATTATGACCGGGCCATCGCGGATTTCACCGAAGCTCTCAGGATCGATCCGGCATACGGCGCCGCCTTTTATAATCGCGGGGCGGCGTATAGCAAGAAGGGGGATTATGACCGGGCCGTCGCGGACTACACCGAAGCCATCGGGCTTAACCCGGCTTATATCGCCGCCCTTAACGGACGCGGGGTCGCCTATAATCATAAAGGCAGCTATGACCAAGCGATAACCGAGTTTACCGAAGCCCTTCGGATCAACCCTAAGTTTGCTCCGGCCCTTACGAATCGGGGCACCGCCTACCGCCATAAGGGGGATTATGACCGGGCCGCCGCAGACTATACCGGGGCGTTGCGGCTGGACCCCGGTTCGGCGGATGCTTTTTATGGCCGGGGTCTTGTGTATACCCATAAAGGGGATTATGACCGGGCCATCGCGAATTACCAGGAAGCCATTCGGCTTAACCCCGGCTTTGCCGGCGCTTTTATTAATCGGGGCTTTGCCTATATCCATAAGGGGGATTATGACCGGGCCATCGCGGACTATACCGAAGCGCTCAGGCTCAACCCCGCGTATGCGCTCATTACCAATAACTTAGGCGAAGAATACCGGTTTAAGCGGGCCTATGACCGGAACATTGCGGAGTATCAGGAAGTTCTGCGGCTTGCTCCTATGTATGCAGCAGCTTTTTATAATCGAGGGCTTGTCTATTTTAATAAAAAAGACTATGACCAGGCCATCGCGGACTACACGGAAGCCCTGCGGCTCAACCCCTCGTATATTGCCGCGTTGAATAATCGAGGCCTTGCGTACCGGCATAAAGGCGGCTATGATAACGCGATTGCGGATTATGACCGCGCCCTGCGGCTCGACCCGGAGTTTACCGACGGCTTTAACAATCGGGGGTATGTCTACTATATGAAAGGCGACTATGACCGAGCGATTGCGGATTATGACCGCGCCCTGCGGCTCGACCCGGCTCACCCTTATGCGAAGGGAAACCGCCAACTGGCATCGGATGCCAAACGAGCGGCAAGAACCTAAGCGCAGGAACGCTAAGAAAACTCGTTATCCGTTACTATGCAGGCAGCAGCTCTCGCGGGTATTCTATTCCTGGTAGACGAGATAAAAATCGCGGAGTATAGTAGGGATATGATTGGATTTCTCATAAAAAAGACCTTTTTTGATCTCTGGGATAATTTGTTCCGGGTTGCCCTGGTAAATTTGGGGTTCATCGCCTCTGCGGCAATTCCGGTGTTTATCCCGCCCTTGCTGGAATCCGTTCCCATCCTTTCTGCGGCGGCTTTATGTATCGGTATACTGTGGTGTTTTGTATACCTTGCCGCTGCGGCCCTCTGCCTTAAATCAATATCGGATTACGGTTCTTTTGAGTTTGGGGAATTTATTATGCGCTTGAAACAGGCTTGGCCCGCCGGACTCGTCATGGGAGGTTTCGTGTGCATCTTGTGGCTTCTCGTTACCGTGGCTATTCCTTTCTACTTGAGTATGACTTCTCTTGCCGGCCTGTTGTTGGCTGCGGTGATCTTCTGGACTATGGTGGTAAGCATTCTTTCCGTCCAGTTTTTTCTCCCCATCCGCGCCCGGTTGGACAGCAAGATCCCCAAGATACTTAAAAAATGCTTCCTCATCTTTTTTGATAATCCCCTGTTCTGCATTTTCTCCCTTGCCTACTGCATACTGGCCCTGGGGCTTTCAGTATTCCTGGCCCTCCTGTTCCCCGGCCCTGCGGGAATCCTCCTCTACCTGGATGAAGCCCTCAGACTGCGGCTTCTCAAGTACGACTGGCTTGAAGCCAATCCCGATGCGAATCGCCGTCAGATTCCCTGGGACGCGCTCTTGATCGAGGAACGGGAGAAAACCGGCAGCAGGTCTTTGAAAAATTTTATCTTTCCCTGGAAGGATTAGAGCCGTGCCCGCCGGGTAATAACCGTTGTTGATCGTTGTTACACCCGCCGCACCGCTTTGCATAATTCATTCCGGCCTATTTCAAACCACAGGGGCCGTCCATGGGGACAGCGGGGAACAGGCAATTTTAAAGCCGCATCGGCCAACCAAAGAGCGGCGGTTTCGTCCAAGAATTCCCCGTCTTTTATGGCGCTGTGGCAGGAGAGGGTGGCGGCCCAGTGTTCGGCGATGTTTTCCCCTAAATTTTTGAGGTTCAAAATCTCCTTAACCGTCTCGGCGTCCCCAAGACGCCACGATACGGGAAGCGCTTCAACGCGCCAGGAACCATTATCCGCCTCAATAATAACCCCTAATTTAGCCAGATCCTCCCGGCGGGTTTCAAGAAAACGATCCTCTTCTTCGCTTTCAGTGACGAAAGGAATAGCCACCAGCAGATCCTGTCTGGGAATGGGCTGGGTGAGAAACTTTTCATAGAGAAGCCGTTCATGGGCGGCATGCTGGTCGATAATAAAAAGCCGGTTCTCTTTTTCAACAAGAATAAAAAGACCAAAAGCCCTTCCCGCATACCGCAAACCATAAGGCGTATCTTTTTCTGCCGCCCAGCTTGGGGCATCTTGTCCTTTATCTGAGGATAAAATACAATCCGGCGGGTCTTGCAGAGCTTCTACGGCCAAATCTTCCGGTTTGTAAACCGCGCTTCCCTGTCCCCAAGGCGCGGCGTTCCACTCCTCCCAACGACCGGTTCCACCAGGCCCCGCCGCGGCGTTTCTCCTGTAAAGATGCTCTTCCCCTTGAAAATTGAAAGCCTTCTGAAAATCCCGCTCCATAGCCGGTTCATAGAGTTGTTTCCCTACGGCGAGGTTCCGGTGATGTATAAAGTCCCGGATTGCCTGGGTTACCGCATGGTGTATGGCTCCCGAATCAGCAAACCGGACTTCCCGTTTGGCGGGATGGATATTGAAATCCGCCAAAGCCGGATCGATATCTACATATATCGCTCCGATTGGATGGGTGTTATTGGGAAACCAGCCCTGAACCCCGTATTCCAAGGCTTGAAGCAAGGCAAAATCCTGGATCCTCCGCCCATTGGCAAAGATATACTGCTGACGCCGGTCGTTCCGGGATAATTCAGGGCCGCCCAGTACAATCGTTAAGGTGAACCCTGCTCCCGATGCGCCGATTTCATGGAGAAAGCAGCCTTCATTACGGCGCAATAAGGCTGCGGCAAAGCGTTCTTTCAGGCTGGAAGCAGGAGAGATCACCGTTTTGAGCCTGCCGTCCTGGGTAAACCGGAAACCGATACCGGGGAATGCCAGGGCTTTATCCGTGAAAGCCAGCCTGCACAGATTAGCTTCGCTCCAATCCCGTTTTAAAAAACGTTTCCTGACCGGTATGGTATCGAACAGGTTTACGGCGCGGACGCTGGTTCCCCTGATCCGCCGGGCCTGTTCAATGTAAGGTTCCTCTTCTCCCCCAGGCCCCACCTCCAAACGCCAGGCTTCCCGTCCGTCCACGCTGGTGAGGACTTCCAGGCGGGAAACCGCGGCCGCGGCGGCAAGAGCTTCCCCTCGAAATCCCAGAGTTTCAGTAATCTGGAGATCATCCATAGAACGGATCTTACTGGTGGCGTAGGTTTTCCAACAAAGCTCCAGGTCTTCCCTTTCCATACCGCTGCCGTAGTCGATCACCTCGGTGCGGCGGCTTCCCCCGCCTTCTATGTTTACCTCAATAAGACTGCTTTCCGCATCTATGGCATTGTCGATAAATTCCCGAACCAGAGCCGCGGGGCGATCAATAACTTCTCCGGCGGCTATTTTTCGGGCTTCCTCGGGCGGGAGCAGGCGGATCCGGCTTCTATCTGCTGCCATAGGTTAACCCGCTCCATCAAACAACTCTAATTCCGGCCCCGTATCTACCCGTGCCTCAGACCCGTTCATTAGAATCTCGATCTTGCTTTCCACTTTTTCCAGATCCTTCTCCAAAGTTCGGGCCAGTTTGATTCCCTCCTCAAAGGACTTCAGCGCCTCATCCAAAGAGATTTCAGGTTTACGGATCTTTTCACCCAGATGTTCCAGCCGCTCCAGCCGCTCTTCAAAGTTTTTCATGTTTCCTCCGCTCTTTTCATATTTTTTCAGTATACCATAAGACCCGCCGCCGGCCCTCAAGCTCATAGGGAAACCGCCCTTTGTATTAAGGATGCCGCTCCGCTCTTTAATCAAGATACACGTTCCCTATCGTGCCGGTAATAGAAACGGTGCAGGGCTCTGCCGTGGTTTAATGGGGCGTTTCATCCGCCTCAACCTGATCGACCGTTGCGGTGATTATCCCCGCCAAAGGCCGGATGACGAGCCGTTCCCCGGGTTTAACCTCTTCGGCGGTACGTACCACCTGCCCGGTTGCTTCACCGGTGACCACCGAGAAACCCCGTTCCAGAATCGAGCGGGGACTGCCTGCTTCAAGGCCCCTCACCGCAAGCTCTACGCGGCGGCGGCGGCGGCTTACCTCTTCGGCGAGGCCGGCCACCAGCGCCTCTTTAGCGTCGTCGAAACGTACAAGCCGAGGCTGGAGTATGGTCCGAAACCGGTATTCGAGGTCTTCAAGATTGAAAGGTTTGGCTAAAAGGCGGATCTTTTCAATCCGGGCGTTCATGGTATGATGCATGGCATCCACCATACTCCGGATCATACCCAGGGTTTCCGATCGGCTGGCGCTTACCAGTTCCGCGGCTGCCGATGGGGTAGGCGCCCGGAGGTCCGCGGCAAAATCGCTCAGGGCATAGTCTATTTCATGGCCTACCGCGCTTATTATAGGGATTTCCGATGCGGCAACAGCCCGGACCACCGCTTCCTCTGAAAAGGGAAGCAGGTCTTCCAAGGAACCGCCGCCGCGGCCCAGGATGATCACATCGGCTAAATGCCACTGATTAGCCTGCTCTATACGCCTGGCAATGATGGGAGCAGCCTCATTGCCCTGAACCGGCGCGGGCAGGATGATCACATGAATACCCGATGCCCGGCGGTGTAATATCGTAAGGATATCCCGTACCGCCGCGCCGGTAGGGGAACTTACCACTCCTACCGCCTGGGGAAACCGAGGTACGGCTTTTTTTCGATCCTGATCGAAAAGCCCTTCCGCGGCAAAGTCGCGCTTCCGCTTTTCCAAAAGGGCCAGAATATCCCCGGTACCGGCCGGTTCCATATCTTCACAGACTATCTGGTAGGTCCCTCTCTGCCCATAGACCGAAATATTCCCCCGAACCCGCAGAAGCATCCCATCCCGGGGTTCAAAGTAAAGGCCCCGGAACCGGTTTTTGAACATTACCCCGGAAATAACCGCCCCCGCATCTTTGAGGGTGAAGTAAAGATGGCCCGTACTTGAAGGACGGCAGTTGGACAGCTCCCCCTCTACGGTTATTGAGGCAAAGGCCCCTTCCAGATGTTCCCGTATGAGTGCGGTAAGTTCCGAAACCGAAAATTTGTGTGCCTCATCCATGAGAATAATAGTATAGTCAATAATTTAAGATAATGCAATGGAAGGGCGGCGATTCCGATTTCAGCCCTCTGGGGAAGGGTTATCGCCGGAGCGGCTTTTCTCCGGTTATAGTATACCCCGCTAATCCCCAGACTTTATCTGTTTCGGATAGAGATACCGTTTAATTTTCTGGGTAGGGGTTTTCTCAAAAGGTTCATGCTGAATCTCAATCCGGGTAATCCGCGAAAAAGAGGCAAGCCTTTTGTTGGCTCTATTTTTCAGTTCCCCAATAGTATCTTCAATGGCGGCCAGCATAGTTTTTGCCCTTTCGCTTAATACGATGAGGGCGACAAGTTCTCCCCTTTCTCCCGGATAGACCAAGGCATCTTCCACCAGGTTTGAGGTGTTAAGGAGTCCTTCAATTTCTTCAGGGTAGATATTTTCTCCGGAGGGCCCCAGAATCATGGTTTTGAGACGCCCCCGGATAAAGAGGCGGCCTTTCCGGTCCAGAATGCCCAAATCGCCGGTTTTAAGCCAGCCGTCCGGGGTAAACGCTTCTTTGGTACGCGCCTCATCCCGGTAATATCCCATCATCACGTTAGGCCCCCGGACTTGGATTTCGCCTTCCGGGACCGCGGTTTCCCTGCCCGGTACAATACGGACTTCAACCCCTTTGAGTACGGAACCGGCGGAACGGAAGGGAAACCGGTAAGGCGCGGTCCCCGCAACCAGCGGGGCTGTTTCGGTGAGACCATACCCCGGGGCATAAGGAAATTGAATCTTCCGCAAAAAGGTTTCGGTCTCTTCCGATAGGGGCGCGCCGCCGATACCGAAAAAACGAATCGAAGCGCCCAAAGCAGCCGTAAGTTTATAACCCGCCAGTTGTATGGCGAGAAAACGGGTCCAGGGAAACTTATACAGAGGGCTTGCCGTGAGTGCGGGAACAATACGTCCCCGGTATATTTTTTCAATGAATAGAGGAACCGTTACCATAGCGGTAGGGCGCAGGGTTTGAAGGGCCGGGAGGAGTACCGCCTGAGCAGGAGGCCGGTCAAGATAGGTAGTCGAAGCTCCGCTCATCACTGCGGTAAGCAATCCCAGCGTACATTCGTAGGTATGAGCTAAGGGAATTACCGATAAAAGCCTGTCCCGGGGGAAAATTTTCATCAGGGTACGGGAAGCCCCGGCGGTGAAGAGGAGATTGCGGTTTGAGAGCATCACTCCTTTACTATTGCCTGTCGTCCCCGATGTATAGATAATAGAAGCCAGATCATCTTCCCGGATTTCAGGAAATTGTCCTATCCAGTCCTGCAAGGGCAGCAGTTTTTTCCGCCCATACAAGGAAACCGTAATCATAGAATCCCTATCGCCGGTCTCTGTAGCCTGATCAATTATAAAACTATCGATATAAATACGAGGTATAGCCTGATCTATCCCTGCACCGGCAGCTTTAAGAGCGGTTTTTTCAGTGAGGCATATCCCGGAAACCGCCGCGTGATCCGCTATAATTTTGATCTGTTCCCAGGAAAAATCTATGAGGGCCGGTACGGTTACCAATCCTGCCAGAGCCGCGCCGAAGTAAACAATAGGCCATTCAGGGCGGTTCTCCGCGAGAATCATCACCCGATCCCCGCGTTTCATTCCCAGGCTTACTAAAAGCGCCCCCATCTGCCGGATCCGGTTCCCGAATTCCCTGTAGGTGATCCGGCGGCAGGTACGGCCGTCCCGGAACAGATCAAAGGCGGGCTTTTCCTTAAATTTATACGCCGCCTTTTGGCCCAGTTCGGCAAGGGTCAATTTCTCTAAATAAACCATCACCTATTTTGACCTGAAAGACTGACATAAGGTTGCGCCAAGGGAAAAAGTTGCCCCGGCGGCTGATTATTCAAAATAGTTTATTAGATTATTTTTTATTTCTTATTTTTCAATTTAGTTTATAATAAATTTATCCGTTAAAAAATAATCAAACCGTAATTTTGATAAACAATTCTATACCGGTTTTATTCTATTTTATAAAATATATTTTATCTTCCTCAAGATCAATACTTGACTTTATTGCGCCTAAGGTGTTTAATTCAAGGCGCTTATATGACGTACGGCTAACGGGTAACGTTCATAAGGCTAGGCTGTGTTTAAAAAGGAGCCGGAGAATTGTGAAAGACAAACAGTATCCTAAGTCGTCGCTGCCGCGACTTTATTTTATCGACCGGGAAATCGCTTCCGGTATGTATCCTAACACCCGCACAATGGCTGAAGATTACGAAGTTCACCCCTCGACGATTGAACGGGACATTGCATTTATGCGGGATAGACTCAATGCGCCGATTATGTATAATGCTAAACGCCGGGGTTATTATTATACCGAGCCTGGTTTCCGGCTTGCCGCAGGGTTTGCCGGAAATAATGATGTGCTTGCTTTGGTATGCACAAAAACACTGCTTTCTCTTTACCGCAATACTCCCTTTTATGATTCCGCACAGACATTGCTGAACGTTATTACCGAGCCTTTTGCGGGTTGCCGGCCTCCTTCCTGGTATGAAAACCGGATTGTTGTGCCGCCTGTGGCTTCCGCTCCGGTTCCTATGGAAATCTGGAATACCATTACCGGCGCGCTTCGGGAAAACCGGGTGATATCTTTTGAGTACAAGGGACGTTGGGATGCGGAGTTTCATTCCCGCCGGGTACGTCCATATCAGCTTTTGTTTGATCTGGGAATGTGGTACTTATACAGTTATGATGAAAACCGTAACGCTATCCGTATGTTTTCCCTTGCTCGTATGAACACTGTCCGTATGCTTGATGCGGCGTTCGCCTTGCCTGATGATTACGATTATTGTACCGGTAATAGTCAAAGTTATTTTGGTGTTTTTGCAGGTAATGAGATATACCGGTTCCATATCATTTTTTATAACGCTTCCGCAGTGTGGATACAGGAGCGGATATGGGCTGCGGATCAGATGATTACGCCTGCCGACGGAGGCGCCGGTATTAAGTTCACCAGCACCCAATACGACAAAGTTTTGGAATGGGTACTGTCCTGCGGGTGTACTGCGTACCCGCTTGCGCCGCCGCGGCTGGCAGACGACTGGAGAGAGCATATTAAGGGGATGCGGGAAATGATCGAAGAGTAATATAGATAAGGAAAACCCGGGGTGATTGGTTGAAATCGGCAAATGATGGATAACCGGTAAACTAATTACCCAGCGCCATTCACCGTCTTAACCGAGAGCCGTTTTTGTCCGTTCTTCCAATAACCGGAATTTCCTTTGTCAATCGAAATTTCAGATTTTTTTACAAATTTGTTGTTTTTTTCTGATCCCGCATCCTATGACGGATCAATAGGATTATAATTACTGTAAATCATAGTTACGGAGGTGTTGGTATGGTTATTACTGATTTACAGCAAATCATTCATAACAATGATGATTGGGAAACCACTTTGTGCAAGCACCCTTATTCATTGCGTATAAAACAGCATAAAACGTTTCTTTCATTATATATTTTTTCTTATAATCTTATAGAATCGGATTCCCATATTAACGTATGTTCAGGTATAGAACATACTAAAAGTATACCTGAATTAATCCAAGACTATGGTAATCCCAGAGTATTGTGATTACTGGATATAACAAAACACCGAATCTATCGGCGTCTATTAACGGCGTACCGATTCGGTCCATCGGAAAGACGGCTTTTGTGAACTGTGAATGTCCGGAAGGTACAACCGTACCGGAGGCATCATTTCTATTGGGTAAGGAGGAATTATCATGCCGGTTTTACTATCAGGCGATTTTCACGGCAATGAATTAGGCGAGCTTTCAATTCTGGCCAAAGAATATCTGTATTCAAAATACGGCGCGGAACAGTATAAGACCATTAACTGTCATATTATCCTGGGGGATGGCGGTTTTCTCTGGCCAGGCTGCGAAAATATCGATGCCGATAATTACCGCGTTCTTGGCCGGCGCCCTTTTCCGGTACTCAGCGTCATCGGCAACCATGAGCCCATGATGGGTATGAGCCTGCCGGAAATAGATATAGGTATTGGCGAAACGGTGTATCTGGTAAACAAAAAGCCGCTGGT
>JAITHW010000220.1 GCA_031279815.1 Treponema sp.
GTGCGCCCTAACCGGGAGGTTCCCCGGAAAGAAAGCTCCCGGCAAGCGCGGTTTCACCACAACCATAAATCGAATTGTTGAGGGGAAGAATCCTTAAGTTGTTGACAGTGCGTTGGGAACCCCCCGCAAAAAGCGGCTAAGGGGGAAAAGCCGGCTCCCTCTTGACCATAATGAATAGGCTGCTGTAGTATTCTCTAATAGAATGATATATTTATGAATATTTATGTTGGCTTTGTTGTAACAGGCCCAGTTTTCACCCATCAGGGCAAACTTCCCCCCCATCCACGCCGCCACGCCGCCACGCCGCCACGCCGCCACGCCGCCACGCCGCCACGCCGCCACGCCGCCACGCCGCCACGCCGCCACGCCGCCACGCCGCCACGCCGATTATAGGGGCGTTCCTAGTTTTGTCAAGAGGGCTAATGCCCAAATTCGCCTTTTTTTTACTTTTTTTCGTTTTTTTCTTTCTCCTGTTGCGCCGGAGTTTCCCCCGCGGATTTGCGGGCCGCCGCCCGGCTTTTGCTTTGGGGCGGGAGGCGATCGTCCGCCGGTTTAACCGCGCGGAGGTTTGAAGCACTTTAAACCGGCTTGGGGCGGGTAAAAATAGATGTAAAAAACGGTAAGGAAAACCGCTTTTCGTTTTCATCATTACCTTATTTGCTGTATCCTAAAATATTTTTGTAAAGGAGAAAAATATGAATATAAAACATTCGTTATTAACAAAACTGACCCTTCTGATCATTTCAGGGGTTTTAAGCATAACCCTGGTATTATCCAGTATGTTTATCTGGGAATTCCGTTCAAGCTCTACGGAGTCCTCGCAAAAGTTTATTGTAGAAAGCACCCGCCATCTGCGGGACCAGATCCTTGAGCAGCTTCAGCAGCGGGTTCTTCTGCTGGAGTACACCGCTATGGGAGCGCTGCCGCTTATCAAGCAGGCCGCCGCGTCCGAGGAAGAGCGGCTTGCGCTCCAGAATTATTTCGAAAAGATGGCGAAGATGCTTCCCGATGTACTCTCGTTCTTCGGTTCCGGTATGGGCAGATGGAACGATCCGGGGAACTTCTTTGTCTCCGGGGACGGCTGGTATCCTAATCCCGGCTATGATAATACCACGAGAAGCTGGTTTGCCATGGGAAAAGCCGCGGGCGGGCGCATCGTCCTCACCGATCCTTACCTCGATATGGTAACGAAAAAACTTACCGTGGCGCTGACCAAAACCGTATTTGACGAGCAGGGAACCCCCGCAATGGTGCTGGCGGAAGACACAAGCATCAGTACCTTGGACCAAATCGCCAACGCCGCCGCGGCCATACCGGAAATCAAAAGCTACATCCTACATTCTTCAGGCCGCTACATATCGAACCCGAAAGCCGAAGCGGTTATGGAAAAAGATTTCTTCACCGACCACGGTTTGGAACAGTTTAGAAATAAGGCCACCGGTTCTCAATCCTTCTTTGGAACCAACGGCGAAGTGTTTATCTGCTCCGAACCTATCCCCTTGGCGGACTGGAACCTGGTGAGCATTATTCCTGTGGGCGCTGTGTTTGCCGATGTAAACCGCGTTACCAGAAACTCCATCTTCATTTCCGCCGGGACCCTCCTGTTCTTCATCCTGATCCTTTCTTTAGTCATAAGAAAAATCGTCAGCCCCATTAAGCACGTATCCAACCAGTTGAGAGCTATTTCCGAAGGCGAAGGGGATTTAACCAAACACATCACGGTTTCTTCAAACGACGAAATCGGGGATCTCACCCGGTATTTCAACCGCACCTTGGAAAAAATAAAAGGCATGGTGGTTATCATAAAAAACCGGACCTGCACCCTCTCGGGCATCGGTACCGAGCTGGCGTCCAATATGGCGCAAACCGCGCATGGTATTTCCAGGATTACCAACAGCATCCATAACATCAAGTCCGGCGCGGCCCATCAGTCCGTTACGATTGTCAATACCCAAATGACTATGGAACAGATTGTCGGTATGATTGACACGCTTAACGCCCATGTGGATTCCCAGGGAGTCAAGGTGCAGGAATCTTCAGAGGCGATTGAGGGCATTATTGGAAATATTCAGGCGGTTACCGAGACCCTGAACCGGAATACCGCGAGCCTCAATGACCTGGCCGAGGCTTCTGAAATCGGCAAGACCGGATTACAGGAAATGTCCCTGGACATTCAGGAGATAGCCCGTGAATCCGCAGGGCTTTTGGAGATCAACGGGGTCATGGAAAACATTGCCGGACAAACCAACCTCTTGTCTATGAACGCGGCCATTGAAGCGGCCCACGCGGGTGAAGCGGGCAAGGGCTTTGCGGTGGTGGCCGATGAGATCAGGAAACTTGCGGAGTCTTCCGGAGAGCAGTCCAAGACCATTGCCGCAGTGCTTACCCACATAAAAGGCTCAATCGATAAGATCACTAATTCCGCCAAGGGGGTATTGGACAACTTTGAAGCCATTGATCTGGGGGTGAAGACGGTCTCCGAGCAGGCGGCGGCCATTCGGAACGCGATGGATGAACAGAACTTTCGAGGCCGAAAGATTGTAGGCGTGATAGAGGCATTGGAAGAGAACACCGGGATAGTGAAGACCGGCACTGCGGAAATGCTGGAGAACAGCAAGAGCATCATTAATGAGAGCCGGAGTCTTGGAGATGTAACCGATAAAATAGCTCACGAACGGGACAAGGTGGTGGACGATATGGACAAGATCAATTTTTCAGTTACGAGGATCAATACCATAAGCGGCGAGAACAAGGAAAGTATCGACGTATTGCTTGCGGAAGTGGAGAAATTCAAGGTGGACTAAAGGAACGTTGAAGCCTGCGGCGGTTCCTGAAGAATTTATCCTGCAATTCCACGGAATGTACGGATTTTCATGGATTATACCGGTTCCGGGGAACTGTAATCCGTGTAATCTGCGGACTTTTTACACATAGACTAGACCCCTATCTCCGAATATTGTATAATCTCTCACGGATCACAGGCACACAAAGTTTTCGCCCGCTCCGTGCACTTTATGCCTCAGCGAGAAAACCATACGGAGGCGCGGATCAACAGCCGTTCCTTGTTCTTTTCCCATAAAGACAAGGGGACGCGCTGCTGAAAAGCCGATTCTCCGCTCTGTCAAGCCTTTAGGCTTGGGCTTTACCGCAACCCTTTGTAAAAAGCAATGAGGAAAACGGCTTTTCTTTTTCATTATTTCCTATTATAATAATCGTAATAACCTTAAATGCCTTTTGTAATACAGTAAACGGCCTATTACGAGTTGCTTGAATAAAGGAGTATCGAGAACTATGAAACTGACTATCGGGAAGAAAATCATGATCGGTTTTTTGGCGGGTATGCTGGTTGCTTTGGCGATCGGCGGCATCGGCTTGTATGGCATTGTAACCCTGGATAAAGCTTTGGGTTATATGGGAACCGTTCGGCTCCCCGGTTCGGACGCGATTCAGAGTCTCGAGCGTTTGCGGGCCAGAATCCGTTCCTACCGTTATGAAATTATGGCGACCCAGGGGAAACCTACCAAAATAGTGGATTTACGAATACCTGATTTACAGCGGATTAAAGCCGGGTATGAAGTTTCTTTTATGGCCATTGATACGCATTGGGTGAAGCTTAACGGTATTCCCCGCTCTACCGAGGAAGGCCGCGCGCTGATGGATGCCCTTACCGAAATGTATCAAGTGTGGCGGCAGAGCGCCAAAACAATTCTGGATGCCTATATCGACCCCCTTATTCAGACCCCCCCGGGACCCGAACTGGACGCGATCTATGAGGACTACCGGAAGGCCTTTCTGGGGATAAACAGCTACACCGAGAAGTATGAAGAGGCGCTCATGGCGCTCTACGATCAAAACAGCGAAACCGTGCAGGCCATCATCACCGAGAACGTCCGCCTAGGCAGGAGGCTCATTATGATGATGGCAATAGTTGTCGCTGCGGGCATAGGGCTTTCGGTGGCCTTAAGCGCCGTCATTGCCCGCTTTATCACCCGCCCCATTATGGATCTGGAAAAGATAGCTGCGGCTCTGGCGAATATGGACTTCAATGTGCACATTGACAAGTTCAGCAACGACGAAATCGGCAATATGCAGCGGGCGCTCATCCGGATCTGGGACAGCCTCCACAGATCCATCGGCGATCTCAACGAGCACCTTGAAAAAGCCGCGGCTACCGGCAAACGGCTTAACACGGTCGTCACAGAATCTTCGGATTCTCTGAGAGTGATAACCGGTGATATGGACATCATGGAGAGCGAGACGGACGCTCAGATGAAATCGGTGGCCCAGACTTCCAACGCTATTGAGGAAATCGTCAAATCCATTACTTCTCTGGATAGCGCGGTCTATACCCAAGCCTCCCATATCACCGAATCCTCCGCGGCGATAGAAGAGATGGTGGCCAATATCGCGTCCATCAGAACCGTGGTGGGAAAGGTGGGCAAAACCACCGACGCCCTGGGCAAGTCCTCTTCCGCGGGTCATAATATGCTGCTCAGGCTGGCCGAAGAGGTGCAGCGGATGCATGAACAGTCCGCCACGCTACAGAACGCGAACAAGACCATTGCGGACATTGCCGGGCAGACCAACATCCTGGCGATGAATGCGGCTATTGAGGCGGCCCATGCGGGGGAATCCGGGAAGGGCTTTGCGGTGGTGGCTCAGGAGATCCGCAAACTCGCGGAGCTGGCGGGCAAGGAGTCCGAGGGCGTTTCCGCGGAGATAAAAAAACTTGAGAAGGCCATAGAGCAGATCGGCACGGTTTCCCATGAGACCGTGGCGGCTATGGATACGATATTTACAGGGATCAAAACACTGGACAGTTCCTTTGCGGTGGTAAACAACGCGGTGGATGAACAGGCCGCCGGGGGAGGGCAGATTCTCACAGCCTTAAAGACCGTACAGGATATGACCGGGCAGGTACGGGACGGAGCGGATACGATACGGCGGCAGAGCGGTTCGATTCACGAGGAAATGGAAAAATTGCGGCGGACTTCCGAGGAGGTAAGCAAGCGCGCCCATGAAGTGAAACTGGCCGGCGGGAGTATCGCTTCGTTTCTTGAACAAGCCCAGACCATTACGGTACGGTAGCCCGCGTATAGGCGCTTTTCATGATCGGGCGCCCGGTTCCCGCTCAAGGCTATTGCCGAAGGGTTTTCAGTTGTTCCGCAATAAGCTGCAAATCGCTGCCCGAAGGGTTTTGAAACACCCGCAGACCGAATTGGGGCATAATCGCTAACAGGTGATCGACAATATCCGCCTGAATACGCTCGTAATTGACCCACACTTTATCCGCGCTGAAAAGATATATCTCCATTTGAAGCCCGTTTTCATCAGGCTGGAGATAGCGCACCATATTGACGAGATTTTCCGCTGCCCCGGGCAGATTTTTCAGGTATATTTCCGTATACGCCCGGTAAGTGCCGAGATTGGTAAGATGCCTGCCCGATACATAATCGTTTTCAGAGAGATTGAGATGTTTATTATACGCGGTTATTTCCTCTAATTTATCCCGCATATAAGAGGCCAGCGCGGGTATGTTCGATAAGGCGCCGATTTCTTCCCCGGTGAGAAACCGCACCGATCCCATGTCGATAGACAGAGAACGCTTAATGCGCCGCCCGCCGGAATCACTCATGCCCCGCCAATTTTTGAAACTATCGGAAACAAGCGCGTAAATCGGAATCGTGGTAATGGTATTATCCCAATTTATGACTTTTACCGATTGAAGGGTAACATCGATCACCGTGCCGTCGGCATTGTACTTAGGCATCTCAATCCAGTCGCCTATGCGTACCATATCGTTGGAGGAAAGCTGCATACTGGAAACAAACCCGAGAATAGCGTCTTTGAAAATAAGGAGCAGCACCGCGCTCATAGCCCCGAGGCCGCTTAAAATGCCGACCGGCGAGACGTTCAGCATAGTTGTTACCGCCAGAATCCCGCCTATCAGGTATATAAACACTTTGATAAGCTGAATGTACCCTTTAATCGGCCTTCTTTTAGCGATTTCCTGGGCCGATCCCTGATAAATAAGGTGTACCCCTTCAAGAAAAGCCGCTCCCGTGTGAACCGCCATAAGGGCGCCGTAAGCAACGATAAACCGTTTGGCAAAACCGGCCGCTTCCGAATCAAGCGATAAAAAAGACGGCGCCAGCAGATACGCAATAAGCGCCGGAATAAGCCGGGAAAATCTTACAAAGAAGCGGGCTTCTTCAAGCTGATCATCCCATATCGTTTTGGTGTTTTTAACAATATGATGTATGATGGTGGTGAACAAAAGTGAAGACACTTTTGCGATAAGCAGAATTCCGGCGATGAAAATGAGCAGCGCGGCCGCGGTATTGAACCGCCCGATCCAAAGCTCCGTGAGTCCAAGACCGTGCCATAACGGAGCGGATAAGGCATTAATGATATGAGGCATACCTATAATAATAGGGTAAAAGCCCTTCTTCATCAAGGACTTTCTCACAAATCATGCGAATACAAGCGCTTACCCTTGATAAGACGGATGTTCCGTCTTATATCAAGGGCTAAACCTATAGTTTTGTTATGCTTTTAACCTCGATTTTGGCTCGTGAGCGCCCTCTGTCAACTTCACCGCGTATTTCTACCCGATCCGTTTCATTGATCGATAATCCGCGCCAATGTTTCCGATCTATTTCAACCGTAATTTCGCCGGTACTGTCTTGAAAAATATATTCTTTCTTTCCTACCGCCCGGACAATGGAACCTTGCAGCACAACCTGCGCGTCGTCATAAAGATTTTGCGCGTCCCGTACCGTTACCGCCTGATACCGGCTGCGGGAGCCGGTAAAACCCCCTTGTACGCTGTTACTGCCGGGACCGGTAAAGCCTTCCTGTCCATGCGCCGACAGTAGCAGTAATCCAAAACATGCTATCCCAATCAGATACGATTTCTTCATTATGCGCCTCCGCCGATTTTACCGGCAGCCCCTGTCGTAGCCGCCGCGCCCCATGCCATAGCCCGCCGCGCAAGCGCCGCCGTATCCGTACGGGCCTGTTCCGGGCGCGTTTGCGGAAACTTCATAAGCCTTGCCGTTTATGGTAAGTTTGATCGGGTAGATAATATTGCCGTAACCCGCCGCATACCCTTCAACGCCGGCCTGAGCGCCGTCTTTCAGTCCGTCGATAAAGCCGACATACCGCTCAAGCATGGGAATATAGTAAACCGAGTTGCCGCTTGAAAGCACGATAACGCCGTTTTGCAGTCCCAAGGTTCCGTTAATGGTAAGGGTCTGCGGATAATCCCGGCCGTTATCCCACCCTTGAGCGGCTGCGCCGCCGGCCGCTGTCAATATCGCCGCCAATACCAACGCTAATTTTTTCATAAAACCTCCAAAGATTACAGAAAATGATTTCCATATATATATATAGAATACGAAAAACAGGAGCAAAAAATATAGGTATAAAAAATTTTTTAAGAGTTTTTAAGATAGGGAGGGCTTAACCGGTTTTTATAACCTATATGCTGAACCGGTATACATTTAAATTGTTTGCTTCCAAATCGGACTGTAATATTTCCGCAGCTGTCTCCAGAAGTTCCGTAGACACCTGGCGATAAATTCCGCGCCGATGGTGCAGCGAATATCAATCTTTTCATAGTTTGAATTATCTGGACCTTCTTATATTAAAGTCCGGTAATCCAATCAATCCGCTAGTCTTTGAAAAAGAGATATTTTATCACGATGAATAGGATAAATACCCAAATAAGGATTATCGGTATCGCATAATACCATTTTTTAGGCTTTCCGTTTTTCCATAAATCTTTCGCCTGTTCTCTATATTCTTTCATTATTGTTTTGGGTATTAATTGTAATGATATATAGATTAAAAACGGTACAATAATAAGATCGTCCAAATACCCAAAAACAGGGATAAAATCAGGAATTAAATCAACCGGCGATAAGGCGCAGCCTATAGTCATTAGTATAACTATCTTTGCACAGATTGGCGCGTCTTTTCTTTTATATACAAGATATAAAGCGGATAGATTATACTTTAATGCTTTTGCTTTTGCCCTGTATATGATTATGTACAGAAAAGGGTAAACCCTATGTTCAAAGCGGTCTGCCCTGGGCTGATTGCTGCCGCGGCGGCGCTGTTCTTCAGCGCCTGCGGTTCTACCAGTCCCGCTGCGGAAGGCTGGAAAAAACCTGACGCTGAAGCCTACTACAATCAGGGCGTTGCGTATTACAAGGACAAGGACTATGACGGAGCCATCACTGAATTCACCGAAGCAATCAGGATCGATCCCAACGATGCTGATGCTAAGAACTTTCTTACAGGCCCAGAGGGCGGCGCGGGGTAAACCCTAAAGACCTGCGGACTAAAACCTCATGTCAGCCTAAGGGCTTAGGATAAAAGGGTTTAAACATGGTCCACAGATTACACAGATTTTCACGGATTTCAGCGTCTATATCCGTGAAAATCCGTGAAATCCGCGGACTTTTTATATCTTTCAAAAGTTATATGCTTCCGCGCTGCCTGCGGGATCGGTTGATCTCAGAACGGGATTGATCGATCCCAACACTGGATCGGTTGATCCCAGAACAAGATCGGTTGATTTCACGACGGGATTGATCGATCCCAACACCGGATCGGTTGATCCCAGAACAAGATCGGTTGATCCCACGGCGGGATCGATCAAGCTCAAGACAGGATCGGTTGATCTCAGAGTAAGCTTGATCGATCCCGCTCTGGGATCGATCAAGCTCAAGGCGGGATCGGCTGATCTCAGAGCCGCAGGAGATGGGCCCGGCGGTTGCTGAACAGTGCCGGGAGGCTTTCACTGAACTTGAAGGAAAAGTGCGGCCTATCAAAAACGCTGTTTTTATACGCTCCTTCTCACGGCAGACTATATCATAGCCTTGGGGTTTAAACCCCGTGACTCAAAATCCGCCAACATCCCGCCGCCGGACTCACCGGCTTGATTTCAATCTTGATGATTCAGGAAAAACCCTGTATTGTATATCTGCGGCTGCTGCCATAACCCTAATAATGAAGCGGGTCCTTGGCGCGCCAGTCAGAGCAGGCTGATACCTTAGAGTAAAACTCCGGATCCGATGATCTGCGCCTATGCTCCGGGGATAACTATGCCGGTGCTCTTACGCGCAAAGGAGTGTTTTATATGATTATGTACAGAAAATGGGTAAACCCTATGTTCAGAGCGGTCTGCCTTGGGTTGATCGCTGCCGCGGTGGCGCTGTTCTTCAGTGCCTGCGGTTCTACCAGTCCCGCCACAGGAGGCAGGCAAGCTGACGCTGAAGCCCATTACAATCAGGGCGTTGCGTATTACAAGGACAAAGACTATGACAGAGCCATCGCGGAATTCACAGAAGCAATCAGGATCGATCCCAACGATGCCGAAGCCTACTTCCGTCGCGGCGCTGGGTATGGAAGTACCGGAGACTATGATCAAGCCGTCAAAGACTTCACTGAAGCAATCATGATCAATCCCAACGATGCCGATGCTAAGAACTTTCTGAATAGGCCGAGAGGGCGGCGCGGGGTAAACCCTAAAGACCTGCGGACTAAAACCTCATGTCAGCCTAAGGGCTTAGGATAAAAGGGTTTAAATATGGTCCACAGATTTTCACGGATTTCAGCGTCTATATCCGTGAAAATCCGTGAAATCCGCGGACTTTTTATATCTTTCAAAAGTTATATGCTTCCGCTCTGCCTGCGGGATCAACCGATCCCATAGCCGCGGGAGATGGCCGCGGCGCTGCTTAACCCTGAACCTCGCCGGAGTATCCCTCAGAGATGAACGCCAGGTCTTCTTTGGGAAAGCCCGCGGCGATAAACTTGTCGTAATACGCCCGCGCCTGGGGGTGCTTGTTAGTAAAGGCTTGGGCTAAGAGTCCGGCGTAATTG
>JAITHW010000236.1 GCA_031279815.1 Treponema sp.
CAGGAGATAATGAAAATGTATCAGTTAAAGCCTTCTCTGTGGGATTTTCGTTGTTCGGTTTTGCTCAACCAGCTTATTATCGAATTGTCTGATTTATATATTAAAAGCGGCGTTCAAAAAGACAAAGTGGTAATAGATATTCTGCATCTTTTTGTTGAACATCCCGAAAAGTTTTATTCCATAACAGAGCTTGCCGCAAAAGCCGGAATGTCCCCGCGTTCTCTCAGCGCCCAGTTCAAAGCCCAAACCGGACAGTCTATCCATAAATATCAGATAAACACCAAACTGGAACAAATAGCCAAGATCCTCAGAACCAACCCCAAGGCAAGCCTTAAAAATCTTGCCTATACATTCGGATTTTGTGACGAATTCCATTTGAGTTCTTCGTTTAAGAAAAAAACCGGTCTCTCACCGGGCAGGTATAGCAGCCGGCTGCCCCCTGCCGGTCCTTGAAGCCGGTAATCCGCCCCTTATGGCGGGGGAACCATCCAGTATAATGCGCAGTTACGCATCCTCCTGGCGATATGCCCGGAACCGGCTACATTTCGGACAAAATAGGATTATTTGAACTATATTTATAGGTGACTTTACTCCAGGGGCAACTGTTTTTAGACCATATATAGTTCCTTTTTGAACCGTAAGCCTTGCCTTGGCGAGTATTATTGAGAGAGGAAGAAATAACTGTGCCGAATCAGGCCGTCCTAAAGGGAAATTATCCGATGCGGTCTCAAAGGATTTCATATATGCCGGCTGCCCTCTGCCTAAAGTCAAGGGTTTGGGGCAGCCGGCATGATGAAAAATGAAGATATTGAAATAAAAATTGCCCCGGAGCACCCGGGTTAATTCGACGTGTACTTGTCATATCCCCTTATTTCAGCTATTCTACCGATAAAATGAAAAAGTTTACCGGTATTCCTGGATCTCCAGGTATTGTCGTCGGCAAGGCATTGCTGTATGCGGACAATGATCTTTATGAAATTCCCCGTTATACCATACGAAAAAATCAGATAGAGTCTGAATGGAAGCGGTTTCTCACGGCCAACGCGGAAGCGGCCGAAGAGGTTCGGACGCTGCATAACCGGATGATACAAGAAGCGCGGAGAGAAGAGGCTTCGATTTTAGACGCCCACTTGATGATGCTGGAAGATACGGAATTGCAGGATCAGATTAAAGAACGGCTGAACATAAGCCTGGAAAACATTGAATGGGCGGTCCGGTCTATTTTCTGTGACATGAAGGAGAAGCTCCTGGCATCTCCGGATCCGTATCTCCGGGAACGGGCGGCGGATCTTTCCGATGTGTCCCGGCGGGTGATGCATAAGCTCCTGGCCATAAAGAAGGCGTCTCTCACGGATTTGAAGTCCGATGTGATCCTCGTAAGTTACGATCTCCTTCCATCGGATATATTGGCCATGAATAAGAAGCGGGTAAAAGGGATAGTTACCGACACGGGAAGCCGGACTTCCCACACGGCCATTCTTGCCCGGGCGTTTGCTATTCCTGCGGTGTTGGGGCTTTCCGCTGTTACCAAGGAAATCAGGGAGGGGGAAACCCTAATGGTCAATGGGAGTTTAGGGGAAGTTATCGTTAATCCCGATAAACAGGCTGCCGTGCAGTATCAAAAGACCCTGGATCAATACCGTAAAACCGGCGATGCTCTTCAGGATATACGGGAACTTCCCGCGGAAACCGGAGACGGACGCCGGGTGCATCTCAAGGCAAATATTGAAGTGCCCGAAGAGGCAGCCCAGGCATTCCGTTACGGCGCGGAAGGGATAGGGCTGTACCGTTCGGAGTTTCTCTTTCTGACTTCCGGACGGGTAATCGATGAGGAGGAACAATACCGGGCGTATCGCCAGGTGCTCAAGAGCATGGGAGACTTACCGGTAACTATTAGGACCTTGGATATAGGAGGGGACAAACTGCTTCCCGAATTCCAGAGCGGGAATGAAAAGAACCCTCTCCTCGGCTGGCGGGCCATCAGATTTTCTCTTTCCCTGCCCGATTTGTTTAAAACCCAGCTCCGGGCGCTCTTGCGGGCCGGACTGGACGGCAACCTGCGGATCATGTTTCCAATGATCTCCGGGATTGAAGAGTTGGAACAGGCTCTGGCTATGGTGGAAGAGGCAAAGGCCGACTGCTATCGAAAGGGACAGGCCTATATGGAACAGATTGCCGTGGGAACTATGATTGAGATTCCCGCCGCGGCCATGACCGCGGATATTTTGGCGGAAAGGTCGGACTTTTTTTCTATCGGTACCAACGATCTCATCCAATACGCCTTGGCGGTGGATCGGGGAAACGAGAAAGTCGGCTATTTAGCCCAGCCTTTTCATCCCGCGATACTTCGTTTTTTCAAGCGGATCATTGACGGCGCCCACGCGCGGAGGATTACGGCAGGTATGTGCGGAGAACTGGCCGGAGACCCTTCCGCCGCGGCGCTCCTTCTGGGGTTGGGGCTGGATGAATTCAGTATGATTCCTCAGTCCATACCCCTGGTAAAACGGATTATTCGGGGGGTAGTTATGGAAGACTGCCGGGCTTTAGCTGAAGAGGCCCTGCGCTGTACCTCCTCGCAGCAGGTTGCCCTTCTTTTGGAAGTCTGGATGGCCAAGCATTTCCCAGATGGAGAAGGATATATATAAAATTATGGAATTTGATCCTAATAAACGTTACCGGCGCCTTCCTGTGGTGGCGCTGGTGGGACGGCCTAATGTGGGTAAATCCACCCTGTTCAACCGGCTGGTACACAAGCGCCGGGTCATAACCGATCCGGCCCCGGGAGTTACCAGGGATCCTGTGGCTATGGATACCGTCATCGGAGGGAAACCTCTCAGACTCATCGACACCGGAGGTTTCAAGGTGGAAAAGGAAGGCTTGGACGATCTGGTGGTTGAACGGACCTTGGAAACCGTGGAACAGGCGGATCTGATCATTCTTATGCTGGAAGCCGGGGAGATAAACGCGGAAGACGAGGAATTTATCGGTATGCTGCGGCCTTTTCAAAACCGTATCCTGGTGGCGGTGAACAAAACCGAGGGCGGACGCCGGGAACAAGACGCCTGGAATCTCCTCTCTTACGGTTTCGAGGGGGTCTACATGATCTCCGCCGAACATGGGGATCACCTAGGGGAACTGGAAGAGGCCGTCATCAGAAAGCTGGATTTTTCACAGGTCGAAGCCGCAGACGACAGCCCGAAACAGCCCGTCCGCATTGCGCTTCTGGGGAAACCCAATACCGGAAAGTCCACCCTTTCCAACCGGCTCACGGCCTCCGCGGCTTCCATTGTCAGCGATATACCGGGAACCACCAGGGATGTGGTGGAAGGAAGGTTTTCATATAAAAACCAGGACTTCAAAATCCTTGACACCGCGGGGATCCGGCGTAAAAGCAAGGTAACTGAGAATATCGAGTATTATTCGGTGAACCGGGCCATTAAATCCATTGACGAAGCGGATATCGTCTTCCTCATCATTGATGCCCAAGAAGGTCTATCAGATCAGGACAAGAAGATCGCGGGTCTGGCCCATGACAAGGGCAGGGGCATCATTCTGGTACTCAACAAATGGGATGCCATGCCCCGGGTGAAGAATACCTTTGAGGCCGCCGCGGATCGGATCCGTTTTCTCTTCGGCAAAATGGAATACGCCCCTATTATTCCGGTGAGCGCCAAGGACGGAACAGGAGTGGATAAGCTTTTGGAAACCGCTCTGAGGATGTATCAACAGCTTATCCGGCGGATCGAGACCGGCCCGCTGAACCAAGCCTTGGAACGCTGGCTTGAGGAGTATCCCCCGCCTATAGGCCCCCGGACTCGGTTCAAGATAAAATACGGGGTCCAGGTTTCGGGCAATCCGGTCAAATTCGTCCTCTTTGTGTCCCGTCTTAAAGCGGTAAACGAGACCTATCTGGCTTATCTCCGCAATAAAATGCGCAGGGACTTAGGTTTTTCTCATATCCCCATTGAAATAGAACTGCGGCCTTCCCGGAAAGAAAAAGGGTGAACCGTGACATTCTATACCCTTGGAGATATGGAACGGCTTTTGGGAGTTAAGCCCTATATTATCCGGTATTGGGAAAAGGAGATTCCCCTGTTGCAGCCCAAAAGGGATATGCAAGGCAGGCGGACCTACAGCAACCGGGATATGCAGCTTTTCCTCCGTCTCAAATACCTCCTCCACGACCGGCGTTTTACCGTGGAAGGAGCCCGGGAACAGTTATTCCGGGAACTCTCCGGGGAAGATCAAGACCTGCGGGCGCAGATCTCCGCGCTCCGTTCCGAGCTGGCGGAACTGTACTGTTTAGTCGGCAACAGGAGAAACAAGCCCGGTAAGACCGCCAATAAAAAGGAACCTCTTTGATGCGCCTCTTTCCCCCTCTGGAAACTGAAATCCGCCGTACCCTAGAGGACGTCCCGGAACTGATTGATCGCGTCTTCCCCCTGCCCCGGCGCTTCCGCGCGGGCCTGCCGAAGGATGTAAAGGAGCTTTCCCTGCTTCTCACCTGCAGCCGGGGAGAGCGCGGCGAATCCTATCTGGGCAAACCGTCGCTGCTCTCGGCATACCTCCGGTATTTCCTCCCTTGGAACCTCTACAGGCTCTGCCGCCTGCTTCCGTCTCTGTCCCTTTCCCTGGGCGATGGAGACGCGATCACCGACCTTGGCTGCGGCCCTCTGACCATGCCCTTGGCTCTCTGGGTTTCCCGGCCCGATTTGCGGACTCTGTCCCTGGAATTCCGCTGCCTGGATCGGACGGGTCTTGTCTTAGACGCGGGAAAGAAGCTGTTTTATGCTCTGGCGGGGGATGCATCCCCTTGGGGCATAAAGATTATCCGCGCTTCTCTGGATGCTCCGGTCAAGGGGCCAAAGGCCGCGCTGGTTTCCGCGGTCAATGTCTTCAACGAACTGTTCCGGGATCTGCCCTACACGGATCGGGAAGGGCTTTCATCTGGGGCAGCGAAAAGCGCCGGGATCCTTTTAAATCTGGTCTCCGAATCCGGTTCCATCCTCGTAGTCGAACCCGGCATCCCCCGATCCGGCGAATTCATCGCGTTGCTGAGAGACGCGTTCCTGGCATACCGTTATGCCCCCCGCCTGCCCTGCCCCCATTCGGGAACCTGCCCCTTTCCCGGGGGGAAAGCCAAGTGGTGTCATTTTGCCTTTGAAACCCAGGACGCTCCACCGGCGCTGCTTAAACTTTCCGCCGCGGCGGGACTTCCCAAGGAACGGGCAACCGCCGGCTTTCTCCTGGCAGGCCCGCAGGATAAAGAAGCCTCTAAGGAGGCATCCCTCCCGGCGCGGATCATATCCGATCCCTTTCCCGTTTCCGCCGGGAAGAGACGATCCGGTGAAACGTTCGTATACGGCCGGTATGCCTGTTCCGTTCAAGGGATGATCCTGCTTACCGGTACGCGAGGGCTTATCGAAAAACAGGAATCCGGCAGGCTGCTCCGTCTCGACTGCAAGCCTCCGCTGCGGCGGGACCCCAAGAGCAAAGCCCTGATAGTGGAACTGGGATCAGGCAAAAAGGGGTGAGCCGTGAAAGTTATGCCGACTTCCGCGCCGTTATGGGTTGCCGAACCGAAGGCAGGGGCGAGGCGGAACCGGGCGTGAAAATTACGGGCCCGGGATGCGGCGCCAAGGGGCGTATTACCGCTTCTTCAAATACTTCCGCAGTATGTTCAGCACTTCTTCCAAATCCAGCGGTTTGCCCACATGATCGTTCATATCCGCGGCCAGACACCGTTCAACATCCTCCCGGAACACATTGGCGGTCATAGCGACAATGGGTACGGCCTTCGCACGGGGGGTATTCAGGGCCCGGATCCGGCGGGTCGCCTCAAAACCGTCCATTTCAGGCATCTGCACATCCATAAAAATCAAATCATAGCTTTCGGGGTTTTCCGCGTAGATCCGTACCGCTTCCGCGCCGTTCTCCGCGCAGCCGGCGGTCAGCATGGTCGGTTCAAGCAGGGAAATCAGGATCTCCCGGTTTATCTCCACATCATCCACCACCAGCACATGATACCCTTTGAAGTTGTCCGCTTCCCCGGCCTTACCCTCTTCCGCAGGCGCGGGATCATCCAATCCCAGGCACTCGTTTAAGCAGTCGATTACCGCGGAGGGGAACAAGGGCTTGGGCAGGAATTTATCGATGCCTACACGGTTGGCTTCTTCCTCTATCACGCTCCATTCGGCAGCGGATATCAGGATCACCACCGGCTTGCCCGTTCCGGCATGGTTTATACCCTGGGCAATGACCCGGCGGGATAATTCAAGCCCGTCCATGCCGGGCAGTTTCCAGTCCACAAAATACACGTCATACGCGCCGTTCCGCTTGATATGGCCCAGGCCTTCCTCTCCGTCCGCGGCGGTATCGCATATAATCCCGAAGCGCTCCGCGATTTCCATGAAGAACCCCCGCACTTCCTCCGCGTCGTCCACCGCCAGGACCCGTACTGCGCCCGCGGCCCGGGTCAAGGCCGCGGCGGATTCTTTTCTCTTGCCGCGCTTAACTTGAACCGTACAGGTGAAGGTAGAGCCTTTCTCAGGTTCCGACTCCACCCATATCCTGCCGTTCATCATTTCCACAATCCGTTTGGAGATCGCCAAGCCCAGTCCCGTGCCGCCGAACTTGCGGGAGGTGCTGGTTTCGGCCTGTTGAAACGAGCGGAACAGCCTGGTTTGCTGTTCCCCGGTTATGCCTATACCGGTGTCGATCACTTGAATCTGCAAGGTGCAGTCTCCCTCTTCTTCTTTCACCAGGTCCGCCTTGAGCCATATAGAGCCGTACTCGCCAGTGAATTTCACCGCGTTTGAGAGCAGGTTGGCGATCACCTGGGCCAGCCGCTGGGAGTCGCCGATCAGAAAGCGCGGAATCCCCTTGTCTATATGCACCGAGAAGGCCTGCTGTTTTTCCTCCACCCGGAAGTTGATGACGTTTACTGTTTTCTGCAGCATTTTCTCAAAGTCAAACTCCGCGGGTGAAAGCTCGAACTTATTCGCTTCTATCTTAGACATATCCAGGATATCGTTGATAACCCCCAGCAGGTGCGCGGACGCGTCTTCTATTTTATCCAAAGCGTAGTCTTTTCTTTCAACCGCGGGCGCGGATTTGCCGATGGCGGTCATGCCGATGATGGCGTTCATGGGGGTGCGGATCTCGTGGCTCATGTTCGACAGAAAACTGCTTTTGGCCTGATTCGCGGCAAAGGCTTCCTCCCTGGCCCGGATCAAATTATGGGTCATTTCGTTGCGTACCAAGGCGTTGACGATCAATAGGCCCCCTGAACGCAGAATGGATTCCTCTGCATCGGTAAATTCCCGTTCCCGGCGGCAGTCGTCGAATCCGATAAAGCCCCAGAACCTATCCTGTAGAAACACGGGGATAACAAGAATCGAAAGAATCCCCTGGGGAACAAGCCGATCCCGCTCGGCCCGGGACATCTCCCGGACAATGCCTTTTATGCAGTGTCCCCGGGAGAGAGGGTCTATCCACCCGGGGAGGGCTTCGCCGTATGAAACCGTGGGTTTGCCGTCCTGCCGCGGGTTTATATCCCTAGACCACCGGTGAATCCGGGTACAGCGCAGTTCGTTGTCTTGGACATGGTTCTTCCATATCTGTAGGCGGTCAATCTGCACGCATTGGGCTATCATGCCCATACAGTCCCATAAATCCTCTTCGAATTCGCCGATTTCCGAGCCGAACAGTACCGCGGCCACATCGTTCATCGTGTGGAGCAGCGAGCTCTGACGCTCTATCTCCGCCATCATCCGCTTAGGTTCCCGCATATCCCAGTTATAGGCGCTGATGATATAGTGATCCCCGTATTTAACCCGATCCAGCACAACTTCCGCGGGAAGGGGCGTGCCGTCGGGCTTTTGATGCATCCACGGAAAACGCAGCCTGCCTTCCCGGTGGGCCGCGCTGAATTTATTGGGAATATCTTCTGCGGAACGGGTCCCGTCGGGCTGATATTCCGGCGAAAGGCTGAGGAAACGCAGGCCGAACTCTTCTTTGCTTTGCAGGCCGAACAGCTTAAGCGCCTCCGCGTTACAGTCGATAAAGTTGTAATATTCATCCCAAAGGCTGCAGCAAATGGGAATGCTCTCCAGCATGATCTTGGCCCGCTCTTCCTCGTCGCGGATTCGTATCATTATGCCCCGTACGGTCCGCGCCAGCTTCCCGAATTCATCGTTCCGGTTAAGGCCGTAGATAAGCTCGCCCAGATCTCCGGCTTTGTCTAAACTGCCGGTCAGCAGGTCCAGCGGCAGGATCACCATGGTACGGATAAAGCTGCTGGTTGCCGCGGCGTACAGGATAAATATGGACAGTAAAACCAGGATCAAAGGCAAAAATATGGTAACGTCGAATAGGGAGTTAGATTTAAAAAAGGTTATGACCACCCAATCCGAATTGACGATTGAGGTGATGGTCATGTATTCGTATTGATCTGTGGTAAAATCAACCACTTCCGGATCCGGGCGGTAATCGAAATAACCCTCGGTATTTTCAAAATAGGGAGCCAGTATCAAAGGAAGGTCCGGATCGGGAACAATATCATAGATGCTGATAGGCTCTTCACGCTCAGATACCGAAAGATCACCGGATTCCAGGTAGAGGAGTTCGCTGTCCAGCCGGATCACGCCGTTTTTGTCCACCACCAGCCTTCGGACGTTTTCACGGTCGTATTTACCGAAAAGGGTTTGGAGAACCTCATTAAAATCAAGCCCTGAACAGACAACCCCCAGGGGGGCCCCGCGGCTTATCACCTTATGATTAATCCAAAGCCGTTTTTTGTATGTATACTTCTCAACGTCGATGTTCAAAACATAATCTTTTTCCTGGTTAAGGCAGTCGAAGTACCAGAGATCATCAAATATATCAGGGCTAAGAGGCGTTTCAAAAGGCGTAAAACCCTCAAAAGAGGTTTCGCCGTTCACCGTATAGGCGTTCAAGGAGGTCTCTATACCGAAATAAAAGTCGTTCCCGTACATCACCTCGGTATAGCCCTGGATCTTGTTGTAGGCGCCGGTTTTCTTTTCCTGATTGCCTTCATCGGCAAACCACAGGATAAGCTCTTTCGACTGAGCGACCTTTCTGATGATCTCGATTTCCTTGCGCAGGTACACCTCGAATTTCTCTACGGTTTCATGGGAATAGAACTGCGCGTACTTTTTAGACATCTTTTGGGTTATGTTATCGATGATCACCGTAACCACCATGGCCACCGCGACCAGGGTTGATAAGATGATCAGCAAATTGCCGTTGCGGAAACGTATTCCTATGCTGTTCTTTTTCCCCGGCGGATCGGATAACTTCCCTTGGTTCAATTCGGCTGACCTCCCAGTTATTTTTAACATGAATTATAGGCAAAGTATAGTAGCGGCGGCAATTCCATGGTAAATGGTAAATGGTAAATGGTAAGAGGGCGGCTGCGGGCGTGTATTTCCCGTGCCCCGGTCCGCCGGCGGGGGACGCTTGGGCTCTCTCTTACCAGCGGCTAAGAGGCCCTCTTAACTATGCCTGAGAGAGGCTCTTAGCGCGGCCCCCACTGTTGCACCGTGAAGGGCTTGCCGAAGTTACCCTGCGGGGATGTTTCAACAGGCTGCTCTGGGTATGGGAAACAGCGTTGACCGCCTTGGCCCGGTAATCCTCCGGCCTGGCGGTAAGTTCATTTACTTCCAGCACATATTCAAGCATAACTATCTCCTTTTCAATTTTTTTAAAACAGGGGGTCTTTGATCCCCCCCCTATACCCCAAAAAGGCAGGGCTGAGAGGTTTCCCAAGGCGGGTTCTCCACAGACGGGGCGGCTTGAGCTTGACGTGCGGCGCCCTCCGCACGTGTCGAACCCCCAGGCTAACTGCCGGAACCCCGCAATGATGTCCCTGTTCAACGGGTAGCTGCTGATCCGGCTGGCGGAACGGAAGAGCCTGCCGCTGCTGTCCCAAGAGCCGCCGCGAATCACGCGGTCGCCGCCGGTATCAGGTCCCGCAGGATCTGTCTGGGAACCGCTACTATAGTCCCCATGGCTAAGGATATATATGCTAATGGGTTTTTTATCAAGCAAGAAACGTTCTTTTCCGGTAATTCAAAGCGCCGCAAAAACCCGCGGGCTTGCACGGGCCAGGCGGGCTGCTGCTGGAACCCCGCGTAATCCGCGGACCCAGGTTTAAATGCAGGAATACGCCCCCCTCTCTTGCATGAAACGGGCCTTATGATTAGACTGCAAAGACTATGACTGATTTTGTTCACCTGCATGTACATACGGATTTTTCCCTGTTAGACGGCGCCGCTTCTGCGGAAAACCTTGCGGAAAAGGCCGCTTCCTTGGGTATGAAACATCTGGCTATCACCGACCACGGTAATATGTTCGGGGTTCTGAAATTTCGGGATGCCTGTGAGAAACGGGGAATTCATCCTATTATCGGGAGCGAGTTCTACATGGCTCCCGGTTCCCGGTTTGATAAATCCGGTTCCGAATACGGTAATAAATATTACCACCTGATACTTCTGGCAAAGAACGCCGCGGGGTATCAAACTTTGATAAAACTTTCTTCATATTCATATACCGAGGGTTTCTATTATAAGCCCCGGATAGATGACGGCCTTCTGGTCAAATATCATGACGGGCTTATCGGCCTTTCGGCGTGTGTGTCGGGAGAAATCCCCAGCCTCATTTTAGACGGTCAGACCGAAGCAGCGGAAAAACGGGCGCTTTGGTTCCGGGATCTTTTTGGATCAGATAGTTTTTATCTGGAATTGCAGGATCACAAGCTGCCTATTCAGAAAAAAGCAAACCAAGGGGTTCTTGAAATCTCCAAACGCACGGGGATTCCTTTGGTAGTTACCAACGATATCCATTACCTGGAACGGGAAGACGCGCAGGCTCAGGACATCCTGCTCTGCATTTCCACTCAGAAGAAACGGGACGACGAGAAGCGGATGCGCTTCGACAGCCAGGAGTTTTACTTCAAAACCGGAGACGAGATGGCCGCCCTGTTCCCGGACTGCCCGGAAGCCCTGAGCAACACGGTGCGGATCGCGGAACAGTGCAAGACCGAAATACCCAAACCCGGCCCTCTGCTGCCGGATTTTAATATTCCCGAAGGCTTCCCCGATACCGCCGCGTACCTCCGGCATCTGACCTTTAAAGGCCTTGAGAAACGCTACCCGGATAGGGTTGAAGAGGTTCGGGATCGCGCGGAATACGAGCTTGACGTGATTATCAAAATGGGTTTTACCGGTTATTTTCTCATTGTTGCGGATTTTATCAACTGGGCCAAAGAGCGTGATATTCCGGTGGGGCCGGGCCGCGGTTCGGGCGCGGGGTCAATCGTAGCGTACGCGCTCAAAATAACCGATATTGACCCTCTCAAGTACAATCTCCTCTTCGAGCGGTTTCTCAATCCGGAGCGGGTCTCCATGCCGGATTTCGACGTTGACTTCTGCAACGAGCGCCGGGAAGAGGTCATTGACTATGTTACCCAGAAATACGGTCAGGAACGGGTGGGCCAGATCGTAACCTTCGGTACTTTGAAAGCTAAAGCGGTTCTTAAAGATGTGGCTCGCGCGCTGGGTTTCAGCATAGAAGAGTCGAATATGATTACTAAGCTCGTCCCGGAAGATCCCAAGATGACCCTGGAGAAAGCATTTGAACAGGAACCTAAGCTCAGAGAATTGGAGCGGGACGGAAAGTATAAGGAGCTTTTTGAAGTTGCCCGGAAATTGGAGGGGAAAAACCGGCACAACAGCATCCACGCCGCGGGGATCGTCATCGGGAAGACGGACCTCACCGACTATGTACCCCTCTGCTGGGACCCTAAGACCAAGGCGGTGGCAAGCCAGTACACTATGGACTTGATTGAAGATCAAGGGCTGGTGAAAATGGACTTTCTGGGTCTGAAAACCTTGGATCTCATTAAGAACACGGTAACCCTGGTCCGCCGCAGGGGGGGGGCGTACGCGGATTTCAGCATAGACGCCATTTCCGAACATGATGAAGCGACCTACAAGATGCTGGGGGAGGGGAAAAGCGCGGGGATCTTCCAGTTTGAATCCGGCGGGATGCAGAAGATATTGAAGGACGCCAAGCCCGGCAAGATCGAAGATCTCATCGCCTTAAACGCCCTGTACCGTCCGGGACCCATGGAATATATTCCCCAGTTTATCGAATCCAAATCAGGCCGCCAGGCCATCGAATACCCGGATCCCTGCTTGGAAGACATTCTCAAAGAGACCTATGGAGTCATTGTGTACCAAGAACAGGTCATGCAGGTAGCCCAGAGGATCGCAGGATACAGCTTGGGACAGGCGGACATTCTGCGCCGCGCTATGGGGAAGAAGAAAAAAGAGGCCATGGTTAAGGAGAAGGAAAAATTTATTGCCGGCGCCAAAAAACGCGGCTTTAAGACCAAGGACGCAGACCGGATCTTTGAAATTCTGGTTCCCTTTGCAGGTTACGGGTTCAACAAAAGCCATGCCGCGGCTTATTCTGTGGTGGCCTACCAAACCGCCTACCTGAAGGCCAACTTTCCCGCGGAGTTCATGGCGGCGAACCTTACCAACGAAATAAGCCACCCCGATAAACTGCCGGTCTATATCGACGAGGCCCGGAAAATAGGGCTTTCCATCGATCCCCCAGACATCAACCGTTCGGACCGGTTTTTCTCGGTAGTGGACGGGCGGATTGTTTACGGCTTTCTTGGAATCAAAGGCCTGGGGGACGGGCCTGCGGAAGAAATCGTCTCTTGCCGCAAAAACGGGCCTTACAAGAATTTCATGGATTTTCTTGAGCGGGTGAACATCAAGGCCGTGGGCAAAAAGGTGATAGAATTGCTCATCCAGACCGGAGCTTTTGACGGATTCGGTATGCATCGCTCTACTCTGGCGGAGCATCTGGAGCGGGCGGTGGAATTCGCCCAAAATCAAAAGGAAGAGAAAAAATACGGGCAAACAGGTCTTTTCGATGAGTCTGCGGAGCAGGAGTACCGGCGTTTTGAGTTTGAAGAACGTCCTGAATGGGATAGGATGGAAAAGCTGAGAATCGAAAACGAACTCATGGGGTTTTATTTTTCCGGTCATCCCATGGATGATTATAAGGCGGCTTGGGAACAAAATGTTGTCTTGAACCTAGGTCATATCGCCAAAACTGCGGACAGAGTCTATACGCTGGTAGGGATCATCAAAGCGGTAAAGCCTCTGATGACTAAAAAAGGCGCTCAAATGGCCTTTGCCACCATGGCCGATTACAATGGCGATATAGAACTGACTTTTTTCCCGGAGATTTGGGAAAAAGAACGGGACAACATTGTAATAGACAGAGTGGCCGCCGTCAAAGGTAAAGTAGACCGGCGGGAGAATCGGGACCGTCCCGGTTTTCTGGTGGATGCGCTCCTGAATGTGGACAAACTACAGGAGGAAGCGGCTAAAAACGGTTCCAAGAAACCGGCTAACCAATCCGCTTTGAAACCGGAGAGTGAAACGGTAACTCCGGAAAAACCGAATTCCGCCGTACCTATCCGGACAGATTCGGATTCCTCCATACCTGTTATGAACAAAGCTACGGAAATCTTTCGAGAAGTACACATTCGTCTTAATGAAAAGGCTGCGGAACAGGATGAAACGCTCTATCCGTTGCGGGATTTGCTTATCAATGCATCAGGGGACCGCCCTGTATTTATCCATGTTCCCATTAGTGGAGGAGAAACAGTGATCCGAACCGCCTTGCATATATGCGCGGATGAGGATACCGCGGCTATTACCCATTGCGAAGGAGTTGCCGAGGTGTGGCGCGAATAGAGACAGAAGTAGATCTGTAAAACCTGCATACAATACTTGAAACGGATAACGCGTATTGTTGCTTACGACAGGGATACAAAAATAAAAATTATCCGGTTCGCCGTAAAACCCCTGCCTAAAGGCATAAGGCGCAACAAAAAAGTTTTGTAACAACATTCTTGACCTCCTGTCTATCTTGTTGTATACTAAAAAAGTCAAATAGACCTA
>JAITHW010000024.1 GCA_031279815.1 Treponema sp.
AATGGTCTTGCTTTTTCCATTCTACCATGAGGCCGGGTGTCCTATTTGTTTATGAGATTAGACAGTACGGGTTGCTGCAAACCCCCAGGGTTTAGGCGTAAAGCGGTGCCGCGGGAAAGAGTTAGTATTATATTAATAGTATAACCCTATGCTTTTAGGCATGGGGTAGCCGGTTGATAAGCATTGTAAGGAGCTGAAACGTGAAACAGAGTAATCCTGTCCCCGATCCTGAGATGAAAACAAAACCATTGGGCATTTTGGGTATCCTCTACCGCATACTGCTGATTGTAGGTTTAGCGTTGGCCCTGTTCCTTGCCGGAGGGACGATCTATGGGTTGCTGTTCCGCAACTCCCGTCCCCTATACACCGTACCTTCATCTCCTGCTCTTCCCCAAAGTCAAACCATGCCCGCCGGGGAAGACATCTTTACCGGTATAGGCAGGTTGCGGGCCCTCACAGGGGATAAATCGCCGGTAACGGTTATTGTTTCCATTGCCTTCCCTTATACTCCGGAAGACCGCCCCTTTACCGAGGAATTAGCCTCCAAAATACCCGATTTCAGGAAGGCGGTTTCCGAGTATTTCAGCGCCCATACCGCAGAGGAACTCCAGGACGCGGACGAAGAGGCCATAAAAACCGAACTTCTGCGCCGGTATAACCGGCTGCTCCGTTTGGGGGCTATTGAAACCCTGTATTTTAACGATTTTATGCTCATCGAATAGGTTCTTATGAGCTGCCTATGCTTCCGCTTTTTGCGGCTCCCGGCCCGAATGTATGATAAAAACAGCGGCTTTGTTTGACCTGCGGGTATTTTTATGGCCTATTGCGTTTTTTCATTTCAGCCTATAGCGGCGATATGACAGCGGGGCAAGCGAGTTCTATGGTTATTGGCGTTATTCATTGTGACCCCTTTTTTGCCTTCCCTGTTTTTTCCTTATCGCCGCGGATAGTTTTTCTTGACAAAAAATGTGATATATTTATACACTATAAACTATAAACTAACCCAAACATAGGGAGGCCATAAATGGCAAAAGTAGAGCTTAAAGGTATCTGTAAAGTGTATGAGGGCAATGTCCGCGCGGTGGAAAACGCCAACATAACGGTCGAAGACAAAGAATTTTGTGTTTTTGTAGGCCCTTCAGGGTGCGGTAAATCGACCACCCTGCGGATGGTTGCGGGATTGGAAGACATCTCGGAAGGGGAACTTTTAATCGACGGCGAACTTATGAATGACGTTCCCCCCAAGGACCGGAATATCGCCATGGTATTCCAGAATTACGCTCTTTATCCCCACATGAGCGTATATGACAATATGGCTTTTGGACTCAAGATTAAAAAGGTGGATAAAGCCGAGATTGATCGCCGGGTTCATGAAGCCGCCAGGATTCTGGACATCGAGAAATTCCTTGACCGTAAACCCAAGGCCCTGTCGGGCGGCCAGCGTCAGCGGGTGGCGGTCGGACGGGCCATAGTCCGTAATCCCAAGGTTTTCCTCTTTGACGAACCGCTCTCTAACTTAGACGCAAAACTGCGGGTACAGATGCGCGCCGAGATTTCCGGCCTGCATCACCGGCTCAACGCCACCATGATCTACGTTACCCACGATCAGGTGGAAGCCATGACTATGGCCGATAAGATTGTGGTTATGAAAGACGGAAAGGTACAGCAGATCGGGTCGCCCCTGTACCTCTACAATCATCCGGGCAACAAGTTTGTAGCCGGTTTTATCGGTTCCCCGCCCATGAACTTCCTTACCGTTAAGGTCGTAGAAAAAGGCGGAGACCTTATCCTTGAAGAAGACAAAGGCGGTTTTGTGGTAAAGCCTGTTGCCGAACATGCCCAATACATCAAAAAATATGCAGGTAAAGAAATCTTCTTCGGTATTCGGCCTGAAGACATGATCTATACTGAAAAGCCGGCAGGGGAAAACAATATGCCCCTCAGCGTTACCGTAGTGGAACCCCTCGGAGCGGATACCACCCTTTGGCTGAACACCGGCGCGCAGCAACCCTTGGTCGCCCGTACCGACCCCGTCCATGAGTTCAAAGTCAACGATAAGGTCAATTTTACCCCCCGTATGGAAAAGGCCCGCTATTTCGACAAGGAAACGGAACTTTCCATCCTCGCGGAAATCGATGCGGCGGCCGCTAAAAAATAGGTGATCCGGCACACCGCCGCTTTACGGGAAGGCGCATTTTATCATAGCGCTTTCCCGAAGAGCCGCTTTAATCAATTCACCGGGCTCAAGCTGTTCATAGAACCGTGCAGCTTCGGTTACTCCGCCTCGTAATACGGGGTGAGGCGGACTAAAAAGTACGCAACAGTCCTGGTACGGCAGGATCGAAGTTTCATAGGTTCCAATGGTTTCCGCCATACGGATGATTTGATCTTTATCCATACCAATCAGAGGACGAAGCACCGGCAATCGTACCAGGCTTTCCGTACAGGCGATGTTTTCTACGGTTTGACTTGCCACTTGGGAGAGACTTTCACCGGTGATGAGGCATTTAGCCCCTCGATGAAGAGCAAGTATTTGCGCGCATTCCATCATAGCCATCCGTAGGAGTATGGTCAGCCACGGTTCAGGAGCGCCCTCTTTTATCCGCATCTGGACCGCGGTAAAATTTACCGTATAAAGCCGGATCCCCAAGGCGTAACGGCCCACTATATGCGCGAGGGTAACGGCTTTTTGACGGGCCTCTTCGGAAGTATAAGGGTAGGCATGAAAGTACACCGCGTCGATGCGCATACCTCTGGAAGCCATCAGGTATCCTGCCACAGGCGAATCTATGCCGCCGGACAAGAGGAGGAGTCCTCTTCCTGCGGTCCCTACCGGTAAGCCTCGAAGTCCTTTTTTAGCCGTTCCATAAATATAGCTTCTTTCCCGGATTTCGACTTCGATAATCCCTTGCGGAGTATGGACATCAACCTGTAAACCCCGTACCGCATCCAGAACCGCCGCTCCTGCTCTGCACCGGATCTTATATGAATCCAGAGGAAAGCTCTTATCCGTCCTTCGAGCTTCAATCTTGAAGGTCCGCACTCCCTGTTCAAATAAGGTTTCAGCTTCCTCCACACAAGCTTGAATGACCGCTTCCACGGTTTTTTCAGCGATTCTCGTTTTAGCCCATCCCGCTATTCCCAGCAGGTGATCCAAGGCATTCTCAACCTTTTCCCGAACCTCCTCGGGGCAATGCACAAAGAAGCGTCCCGCGGTGGTCTCTACCTTCACACCGGTTTGACGGAGCAGGGATAGAAGATTCTGTTTTAGGGTATTCTCAAACCCCTTTCGATTCTCTCCTTTAAGGGTGAGTTCTCCTAGTTTTAAAAGATAGGTCGTCAAGTATTTCTTTCCTCAGCCGAAGCGGGCTAAAATATCCTGTATGGCGTTGGTTAATCCTGCTATTTCTTCTTTGGTGGTAGACCATCCTTGGGATATCCGGATTCCCTCAAGGCCGGCCTGTTTATCCAGTCCCATAGCGGCAAGAACAGGGCGATCTTGAGACGAAGCGGAACAGGCCGAACCGGTAGAAACTGCAAATCCCGCATCGTCCAATGCTCGAACCATCACTTCTCCGGGAATACCCTTAAAGCGCGCCTGCACAATATAGGGAGAGAAACGCTCATCCTCTTCGCGGCGGTCTTCGGGGATGAGCGAACAGCCCTGGAGGGATCCCAAAAAGCGAATAAGCTCCTTGAACCGGTCCGATGCCTTTTGATATTCGGGCTGTACTGTGGCGGGATTCCCCCGGCGTTCCAAACACCCGGCTAAAGCAACCGCCCCGGGGGTGTTCTCTGTCCCCGGCCTGATCCTTCTTTCCTGACCTCCTCCGGTATACATGGGGTTAAGAGATTTGCGGAGGTAGAGAAGCCCGATGCCGCGAGGGCCTCCCAGTTTATGGGCGCTTATGGAAGCGGAGTCCAGATCCCAGGCCGCTATATCCAGAGGAATTTTACCTGCCGCCTGAACCAAGTCGCTATGTATGTGTACCGGCATACCGCCGCCGCCGCTCCGGTTTCTGATAAGGCCTACCAGCTCCGGTATATCCATTTTGGAACCGATCTCATTATTGACTGCCATGATCGCGGCAAATCGGGTCTTAGGGTGTTTTTCCAGCGCCTTCTCCAGGGTTGATACCGTAACTCTGCCGTCTTTTTCTACCCCGACGGAAGCAATCTGTTTTCCCATCTGTTCGAGGACCAGGCAATTTTCCCGCACCGACGGATGTTCCACTGAAGATGCAAGGATACAGGCGTTGGATTTTCTCAGAAGCATAGCGTGAAGTACCAGCGCGTTTGATTCGGTCCCGCCGGAAGTAAAATAGATATCTTTGGCAGGTACTCCCAATACCGCGGCGCAGCGGGAACGGGCGTTTTCCAGGGCCTCCCGCGCCTTACGGCCCTCATAATGATGTGAAGAGGGATTCCCAAAAGGAACGGCATCTTCAGGATAGGGGATTTCGGGAACCGCGGTGGCGGCCCAATCAAAATAGAACCGCCCGGCATTTCCAAGAGAGTACGTATCCATTGAAGGTATTCTAAACAAAAAGGGCCGGGTCGAACAAGAGTGATTTTCTTAAAACACCAGGGCAAAAGCATTTAAATATTGTCCGCAGATTACACGGAGAAACTATGATTTATAAGGCGGCACTCAGTCCCGGCAGGGCTAGGCGGAAAGCCGGTCCTTGAAGTGAGGAAATTCCGGGAGCGGAGGAACCGGAACCGGGCGATACGACGGTGGGGGAAGAAAGACCCGGCCCGGTCAGCATTGCGCGCGTAACAAGGCCGGGAGTTGTCAATAAGGCTCGACTCTTTGTAAAAAAGAGCGGCAGCCTCTTGATATGAAACATAGGAGGCAAGGAGGTTCGGGCCTTATGTACTACATTCTGTTCCCGCTCATTCGCGGTTTAATTTTCCCGAACCACCACCCATTTATACCCGGCTGCGCTTGGATCGGTGATAACGGTAGCGGCACTACCATTATCAGCAGTTACGTATTGCCAGCCCTTTTTCAGCGCCGGAAACTTATTGCTTCCAGGATCATCCTGGTCCGCATATACCAGCGCGACTTGGCCTCTAGTATCTGATTTTACTAAATGAACCAGAGGATTGGTAACTAATATCAGCAGTTTTGCAGAAACCCCCAACCATTCTTTTGCATCAATCAGGGCCTCTTCAGGAGGGTTTGCGGGAAGGTTCAGGGTCAATTTCCCGTCCATGGATATGAAACCTATCTCAATGGAAACGGTGGAAACAGAACCACCACCTTTACTACTCTTACCGGTTATCGGCTGTTCTACCCCGGTCCCTGAATACTGTACGCTGCTGATGGTGTAGATGCCGCCTCCACTGGAGGTAGCCGTGTAAACAGGCGCGCCGGTGACGGAAAACGAGCCGCCGCCATCCCCGCCGCCGCCGTCATCGCATCCGGTAAGAATCAGAGCGAATGCCAGCATAAGGCCGGACATTCCCGATACTACTTTGCTTTTCATAGAAAAGCCTCCTTTATTTATCCGCGGATTCAACATTCGTTTCATCCGCGGTTTCATTCCCCGGCGCTTACGGGCGGGGTTTTATTAAAAACGCCGGACTTCGAGACCGAAGGTTCCCGCGCTTTTTTCATGTATTCCCCGGTCTCAGGGCACGATGCGTACCCGAATACCGCTCGCCGGGCCTGTTGCGCCTTTGCCGTTCTGCCGGTACGCGGCGTAACAGACCCGCTTGCCCTGTACCGGTGAAACCGGCGGTACGTACCGATGGCGAGGGCGAAGGTCCCGGAGGGGAGACCCAAACAAAATTTGAAAAAAAAGTAAAAAAAGATGCGAATTCGGGCTTTAAGCCCTTGACAAAGCGGATCGCGCTCCTATAATTGCGTGTTGCGTGTTGCGTGTTGCGTGTTGCGTGTTGCGTGTTGCGTGTTGCGTGTTGCGTGTTGCGTGTTGCGGGAAAGTCCGCCCCAAGTGCCGGTTCATATACCTAAAAAACCTTCTAAAAATGATGATAAGCATATACTCAATTTTGAGATCATGTCAACCGGCCGGGCAGGGTAAAAGCATTTAAACAAGGTCCGCGGATTAAACGGATTAAAAAGTATCCCCCCGCCGAAATCCGTGTTAATCTACAGTTAAATAACTTTTGCCAGGTCTTGGTTCTACTCGCCCTGGTAACATGCGCTTGAGCGTACTATACTGAAAATAAGGAGCTTTTTATGAGCAGCGGAATCAATATAACCCTCGACAATTTTGAAACCGAGGTCCTCATGTCCCCCATCCCGGTACTGTTGGGTTTTTGGGCTTCTTGGTGCAGACCCTGTAAGATGTTATCCTCTGTGCTGGATGAGCTTGCCGAGGAATATGCAGGCCGTATTAAAGTCGCCAGGGTTAATGTGGATGAAGAGAACGGTATACTGAACCGGCATACTGTGTCATCGGTTCCTACTCTGATCGTTTATAAAAACGGAACGATCCTTCATCAAAAAAACGGAGCCATGCCGAAATCGCAGATAGAAGATCTGTTTAAGGATATTTTATGCTGTTGACAGCATTGAAGAAATAAAAATACTTGTTTGACGCTGCGGCTACACAATACCGGGTCTTTAGCCCGATACCGCTTTGATCCGGTCGATGTACTCTGCGGCGCTGTGGGCCGCGACCGCGCCTTCTCCGGCGGCAACTACTACTTGACGAAAGGGACAGGACCGGACATCCCCTGCCGCAAAGAGACCGGGAACGGATGTTGCCATAGCTTGATCCGTGAGGATATACCCGTTTTCATCTTTGGGAACATCAGGCGCCGCCGCGGTTTGGGGGAGGGTTCCGGCAAAGATAAAGACCGCGTCCCCGGCCTCCCGATAGGATTCTCCGGTTTCGGTATTCTCCAACATAAGGGCGGTAACCTTCTGGTCTCCCCGAATCTCCCGCAGCCGGGTATTGAACCGTACCTCAATGCGGGGATTGCTCAATACCCGTTCAGCTAAGGCCTTTTGCGCCCGAAACCGGTCCCTCCTGTGGAGGACCGCCACGGCAGGGGACAAGCGGGAAAGGAATTGGGCTTCATCACAGGCGGCATCCCCGCCGCCGATCACAAAGATTTTTTTCCCTTTGAAAAAAGGCCCGTCACAGCTTGCGCAATAGGAAACCCCCCGTCCGGCGAATTCTTCTTCTCCGGGAATACCCAGTTTCCGGTGTTTGGCGCCGGTAGCCACGATTACCGCCAAAGCGGTAAGGGTGTTGCCGCTTCCCAGAGTTACCCTAAAAAGCTCCCCCTCTTTTTTTAAGGATCCGGCGGTTTCCGTAATAAAGGCCGCCCCGAAATCCTCGGCTTGGCGATGCATATCCTGAGCAAGCTCAAATCCTGATTTAGGGGCAGCCGTACCCTTAACAATATTGCCGGGATAATTTTCCAAGGTATCGATAAACAGCGCCTGTCCCCCCGGACTAAGCTCTTCAATCACCGTAACCTGCAAATTAGCCCGCGATCCGTATTGGGCTGCGGTCAGTCCCGCAGGGCCGGCTCCAAGAATTATTAAATCTCTATCAGGTTTAATCATAGTTTCTCCTTGATATATAGTAATACGAAGCATTCACTGATTTTGATGACGTACTCTTTCCTGTTTCGCACAGTCGGCCGCCAAAAGGATACTCCTCTCTTTCCGGTTAATTTTCGTAACTATATTGTATACTCAATTTTCAAAAACAAAACAAGGCCGCCGAATGGCCGTTTGAGGCGCAGCGTTTTTAGTATACTTACATGGATAGCCGGTGAATTGGGGCCCATTATTTTTACAAAGTTTCTTATATCTATTTCTTTGTATGATTTGGGCGGCTTTTCCGCATATTTCTAGGATTGCATATTCGGTCTAAAACATACATAATAACTGAATCTTAGAAGAGACAAAGAAAATTATCGTAATTCACAGGGTGATATACTATCGGTATTTTTTCATAATTATTTAGTGAGGAATATGCTATGCATTTTACCCAAACTTTTATCCCTACGTTGCGGGAGGTTCCCGCGGATGCGGTAATTGTCAGTCACCGCCTCATGTTCCGGGCGGGCATGATCCGAAAACTCGCCAACGGGCTTTTCGCCTACCTCCCTCTGGGGCTTAGGTCATTCAGAAAGGTGGAAAAGATTATCCGGGAAGAGATGGATGCAATAGGCGCCCTGGAAATAAAGCCTACCGTGGTGATACCCGGGGAACTTTGGAAAGAATCGGGCCGGTGGGATTCTATGGGGGAAGCTATGCTTCGGGTGAAGAACCGGCTGGACGCGGATTTTGTGGTATCCCCCACCGCGGAAGAGGCTGTTACCGCCCTTATTCGGGACGAATTATCCAGTTATCGCCAGCTTCCCCTGACCCTGTACCAGATCAACACCAAATACCGGGATGAAATCCGCCCTAGATACGGGATCATGCGGGGACGGGAATTCGTCATGAAGGATGCTTACTCCTACCATACCGATGACGCCGGCCTGGATGAAACCTATCGGGCTATGGGAAGGGCATACAGGCGGATTTTTAAGCGGTGCGGCCTTTCGGTTATCCCGGTAAAGGCGGATTCCGGGGCTATGGGAGGCAGCAGTTCCGAAGAATTCATGGTGGAAAGCGAGATTGGGGACAATACCCTCATCCTCTGTAAATCCTGCGCTTATGCGGCGAATGTAGAAAAGGCCGCCTGTAAGAGCGATTGTGACGCCCCCGATTCTATTGAAACTGCCAAAATAAGAGCAGCCGCAACCCCGGCTATTGAAACAATCGATACCCCGGATGTCAAGACTATTGATGAACTGTGCGCTTTCCTCAAGACCGATGCCAAGAGTTTTATCAAGACTCTGATATACCGGGCGCTTAATGTGGAGCTTGATCTTTCAAAAACTCCGGGAGGAACCAAACTTGAGAAGCGTAAGCCCGCTCTTGATGCGCCGGAAGTATATCCCGAAGCCTTTTTCGCCGTAGCCATCCGGGGAGATCTGAACGTGAACGAGGTAAAACTTGCCGCTATTCTCAAGGCTTCGGAAGTGAGCTTGGCCTCGGATGCCGATGTGGTCCGTATCACCGGCGCGCCGGTGGGCTTTGCCGGTCCTGTAGGGCTTTCGGGAATCCCTCTCGTTGCCGATACCGCCGTAAGCGCTTTGAATGACGCGGTTGCCGGCGCTTTAGCCAAGGATCTGCACTACGCGCACATAGCTTACGGCAGGGACTTTGTCCCTTGGCTGTCGGCGGATCTGCGTACTGTGATTGCCGGGGATCGCTGCGCCTTGTGCGGAGGGGAACTCTACGAAAAGAAGGGCAATGAACTGGGACATATCTTTAAGTTGGGCCGTAAGTATACCCAAGCTATGGGCGCGCATTACCTGGATGAAAGCGGAAAAAGCCATATCCCCACTATGGGTACGTATGGTATCGGCCTTGACCGGACGCTCGCCTCGGTGATCGAGGAACACCACGATGACGACGGCATCATCTGGCCCATGACCGTTGCGCCGTACCAGGTGATCGTCATCCCGGTTAAGTACGAAGGGGCGGTGAAAACCGTTGCGGATCAACTGGTATCGAGCCTTGAACACGCCGGTATTGAGGTGCTGCTGGACGACCGGAACGAAAGGCCGGGAGTTAAGTTCAAGGATGCGGACCTTATCGGCATTCCCTACCGGGTGGTAGTGGGAGATAAAAACTTAAGCTTAGATATACCCGGCGTTGAGGTAAAGCGCCGGGGAGAAAAAGAGAGCCGTCTCTTTGATATAAACAAGGCTGCGGAGACCCTGACCGGCATGGTATATGCGGAAATAGCGCAACTAAACCGTAACGGAGCATAAACTCTTTAACCGCAAAGGCAAAGAAGGTATGGCGGCCCTGCTGTTTTGCATAATAAACCTTTGTACGCCTTTGAGGTTAAAATATTCGATTTTATCATCTCCGCACAGGCAGAAAACAAATTATTGACTGTTTCGCTGTTTTATTCGTATATTTTCAACAAGAAATTAAAAATGATATTTTAAAAATACTATTGTGCTCTTGACATTTTTTTAAATTATTTATATTATCCTAGTATATTTATAAGATTAATAAACAAGATTAAGGAGGAGTAGTATGGCCCCTAAAACAAATATCGACAAATGGGCATTTGAAACCAAACAGCTTCACATTGGGCAAGAAGAAGCGGATCCGGCAAGCGACGCCCGGGCGGTACCTATTTATCAGACCACATCCTATGTATTTCACAATTCCGCTCATGCGGCGGCCCGCTTCGGTCTGACCGATCCAGGTAATATCTACAGCCGGCTTACTAATTCAACTCAGGATGTGCTGGAAAAACGCATCGCTGCTTTGGAAGGAGGGGCCGGCGCCCTGGCGCTGGCTTCCGGGGCCGCGGCAGTTACCTACAGTTTCTTGAATCTCACCCAAGCGGGGGATCATATTGTTTCGGCCAAGACCATTTACGGGGGCACCTACAATCTCTTGGCTCATACCCTGCCGATCTATGGGATTAGCGCCGCCTTTGTAGACCCGGAAGAAAAAGACGGCTTTGCTTCAGCCATAAAACCCAATACCAAAGCCATATTCATCGAAACGTTGGGGAATCCTAATTCCAATATCATTGATATCGAGGCCCTGGCCAAGCTGGCCCACAGCCATAAGATACCCCTGGTAGTGGACGCCACCTTTACCACCCCCTATTTGCTCCGCCCCATCGAATATGGGGCGGATATCGTTATCCATTCGGCAACGAAATTCCTCGGGGGGCACGGCACGGCTTTGGGGGGTATTATTGTAGACGGAGGTACATTTGATTGGGAGGCCAGCGGTAAATTCCCCGGCATTACCGAACCATGTCCCAGTTACCATGGCATTTCCTTTGTCAAAGCCGCGGGACCCGCGGCTTTCATCGTGCGGGTTCGGGCTATCCTGCTCAGGGATACCGGCGCGTCAATCTCCCCTTTTAACGCATTCCTCTTGCTTCAGGGCGTGGAGACCCTCTCTCTGAGGGTAGAACGGCATGTGGAAAACACGCTCAAGGTTATTGAATACCTCAAAAAACAGCCCAAGGTACTTAAAATTAATCATCCTTCTCTGCCGGATGATCCCAGCCATGCCCTGTATAAAAGATATTTCCCCCAAGGCGCGGGGTCTATCTTCACGTTTGAAATTAAGGGAGGCGCTAAGGAAGCCCAGGAATTCATCGACCGGCTTCAGATATTCTCTCTCCTTGCCAACGTGGCGGATGTGAAGTCTCTAGTTATCCACCCTGCCAGCACCACCCACTCCCAGCTTAGTGAAGCGGAGCTTCTGGAACAGGGAATCAAACCGAATACCGTGCGTCTCTCTATCGGTATCGAGAATATTAAGGATATTATCGCAGACCTGGATCAAGCCTTCGGCGGCTAATGTCCGGTTCCGCGCCGTGTAGAAACGATTTTCCTCCTCCGGGCGGCAGAAAAGTTTTTTCTGCCGCCTTTTTGGGTGATACCGTTCGCCGCAGACTAAAGCCCGGCGCGTACCGCCCGGCATATCCCATATTGCTATAGAAAATTTGATTGTTGGTGGTATACTAGGATTATGAAAGCCGATGATCCCAGGGTCAAGGAAAATTTTGCCGAATTAGCCCGGACCCTTGCCGAAACCGCAGACGGTGAATTGATTGAATCCTTTTTGCGTTCCCTTTTGACTCCTGCGGAAACAGCGGATATCGCCGCCCGCTGGGCGCTAGTTAAAGCCCTGAAAGATAAGATCCCGCAACGGGAAATTGCCGATAGGTTTGGAATATCCCTTTGTAAAATAACCCGGGGTTCCCGGGAACTCAAAAAGCCTAACTCCGCCTTTGAACAAATGCTGGCTCTTTCAAAAGAGATTCAATAGTTTTTAGGAATTAGAGGGGAGCAGGTAAAACAGAAGCCGGTCTTTGATACGGTTCTGTTTCCCAAAGGGCCAAGATTTTCATGCCTATGCCGCGGGCCCTGTGCTTCTTCAGGTATTTCCCAGGGTTTCCTTGGAGGATTTGTTAATTGTTTTCTGTATAGGGATCGAGCGCCCATAATGCCGGGTATTGCGTGTATCCGTTAAAATGTTTGATTGCGAATATCAGAGCGCCGCAGCTAATCCCCGAATACTCCCAGGCTCACGCTGTCTGCCCCCTGTTATCTGTCATTGCTCCCGTTACCGTATAGTAGTATAGTTATTTTATGGCACAAGTTGAAATTAGATCGCCGGTTCCCGTACTGGATGCCTCGGGCCGGCCGGTGAATTTCGGATGGGCCCGTTCTGCTGTTTTTCAGTATGATCCGGGCCTGATTCGGGTGTCCCGCCGGCAGGTCAATGAATCGGACCGGTATATCATTTTTTCTTCCACCCATTTACTTATTCTGGAGGTCCTCGACGGCGGCTGTTTAGGCTATGTGAGCGCATCCGTTATTTCTATTAAGGATAAACAGCGGTTTACCCAAGTCTTAATCGTGCCTTTTCCCCTGGGGGGATTTGAAATGCCGTGGAATAGTGAAAACGGCTCAATACAGATGCAGCAGAAACGGTCGCTCCTCAAATTTATTACTATGGAGCAAGGGGTACGGATCATAAAGACAGATATCCCGAAGTTCAGCCACCAGCGGAGACTGCGGGGTGAACTGGTATTATTCGAACCCGCGGGCGCGCAGTCCCTGGTTACCCATATGCCCTGGCGGCGGGAAAAAGACGCGTTCCGCTATTCCCTGCGTTCCCCCTGGTATATTGTTGAAGGGGTCATGCAGTTTGGTACTTCTGAGTTAATATTTACCCGAGGCAATGCCTGGGGGATATTTGATTGGAACAGGGAGGTCCGCCCCCGCACGGATCTTAGGTATTGGGCCGCAGCCTGCGGCGTAAGCAATGGGAAGCAGATTGGTTTCAGCGTAGGCTATGGTTCGGCGGATTCGGGTATGGGAACGGAAAACGCTTTCTTCCTTGAGGGCAGGCTGCATAAGCTGGATCAGGTTACCTTTCATATTTCTCCAACCAATTGGCTGCTGCCCTGGCATTTTACCAGCAACGACAACCGCTTGGATATGTTTTTTACCCCCTATCAGGAACGATTGGAACAGAATCGAATGTTTTTTCATTATCTCAAATGCAGGCAGGTATGCGGTTTTTTTTCAGGCAAGGTGGTTCTTGATGACGGGTCTCCCTTTGAATTTCAAAACATCAACGGTTTTGCAGAACGGCGAAAAACCAGATTTTAATATGAGGCGGCGGGATAGGCTGGGAGATACAAGAGCGCCCGGGGTACTTTCCTTGTAATTAGCGTTATTTTGAACAGACTTGACATTACTCATACTTTTTTCAATGATATATAGATTATGGATGCTCTATTCTCTAAAACTCCTTCACTACAGCGATCTTATTTGGAAAGTTTAACCACCCCCGAATTGCTACGATTGGCGGATAGTTTTGGCATAGAGATCCCGCCGGACTTGGAGCGGCTCTTTATTATAGCGGAAATATTGGATATTGTTACCGATAACGCCCCGGGCGGCGCCGGCATAGGGAAACAGGCAGAGGCTTCCCTGATAGAGACCCCTATTCCCGAGCCGGTTCCCCTGCCTAAGCAGTATAACATTACCTTTATTGAAGTTATGATTCGAGATCCTCTCTGGGCGTTTGCTTTTTGGGAGATCAAAAGCCATGATAAGGAATTTTATGAAAAGGCGCCTGATTTTGGGGGTTATCATCTCAAGGTTTTTCCATTATCTATTTCCGGGATTTCTAAAAAGGAAAATTCCTTTACCGTCCCGGTAGGCGGTACCGATACCGCTTGGTATCTCGGTTTTCCTCCTGAAGCGGGGCGTTTTAAGGTGGAACTGTGCGTGATCCGGGGGAATGAAGAGACGGTACTTGCGGTCTCCCGCCCTTTTACCTTGCCTAAATTGTTTAATCCTCCCACTAGAAGGAATACCGAAGATGATGAGATGTATAACAATCCGCTGATCCAGTTATCCGGATTGGAAGATTTTCAGGTGATCCGTAACGGAGATCGCCGGTCCCGGACCAAATAGAGAAGCAATTACAAAAAGCCGTTGTAAAGCCCGCGGCTTTGGCCTTGCAGCTATAAGGCGCAACGAAAAAAGTCAATCTAGGAGGGCTAGGGACAGGGCAAAAGCATTTAAACACGGGTCCGCAGATTACACGGATTTTCACGGATTAATTTCACGGGTTAAAAAGGATATAAGCAATTGAATAGCGCGGATAAGGAGAATATTTCAAGGAACCGACGGTTACTATAGACCTTTTCCGGCG
>JAITHW010000212.1 GCA_031279815.1 Treponema sp.
TTGGAGACTTTCTCGGGGTCTGGGTAAAGCCCGTAGACTGGCTCAAGTTCGATGTGGGCAGATTTAATGAAGACATACTCCGGGGGAAGATAGGCGATGACAACTGGCACAGCTATACGGTCGCCATGAAGGGAAAGGACGATATCTTTACCCGGTTCAAAGGCGATGTGGGCGCTTTGGCGGGACTTACCCCGGTGGAGGGACTCTACATCGGGCTTTTGGTTCCTAGTTTTGCGCAATTCGAATCTAATAAGCCTGATCATACCAGCGGGGCACCTAACGGGAATACCACCGGGGACAGTAACCGCGCGCTCCGGGTGTATGAACGGATTCAGATCGGCCTGGGGTATGAAATTCAGGGCATAGGGCTGGCCCGGGTCCAGGTTGTGGGCGCTAATGGCGCTAAAGATACTAATGGCGCTGAAGGGGTTGATCCAAAGACGCTGACTTTTTCCAGCACTGCTCAGGCTCCGAGGTTTGAGGCGGCTTTCGCCTTTACCGGCATGGAAGGGCTGACAGTTGATTTCGGCCTTAAATTCTGGATACCGATTAAAGACTGGCTGGATCCGGCTGATACATGGGATGAGGACAAGGACGAGTATGTAAAACTGGAGAAAACCGGTACTTATTTCAAAGGGCTTCAGTTTGCCTTGGGCGCCCAGTACGCCCTGGGGGATCTGGGCGTTGCCGCGCGGGTTGACGCCAAAATGTTGGAAAATTACGAATCCGATGACGGGAATAATAAGTATACCGCCCCGCTTAACTTGAACTTCCATCTCTGGCCCTCCTACAATCTGGGCTTTGCCACCTTGGGAATCGACTTCGGACTTGAGGTCAACGGAAAATCGAAACGCGAAACTCCCGCGGGATCTACAGACGGTGAAGAAGACGGAGTCCGCATAGGCTTCGGCGCGTGGCTCAAAAAATCCTTCGGCAACAGTTCCATCAAGGGCGGCCTTGCGTACAGAGCCGGGACTGAATTCGGAGGCAAGAAAGAAAACGGCATCTTCACAATCCCGATTGTGTTTGATTACAGCTTCTAGGCCGGCCTAAGCGGCGGGCTTCAAAGCCATGCCCCTCAAAGGGGCATGGCTTTTTTGTTTTAATAAGGGGAGGGAGGGACCAAAGCGCTTATTGACCCTATGCGCTTATCCCAAGGTCCCTAAGCAGCTTGTTCAAGCAGGCGACCGAAGTTTTGTAATCCTGCTGGCTGTGAATGTGTTCCGCCAACACCGGCATATTAGGATCAAGGCTTGCCGCATTGCGGAGCAGACAGCCCAGATCATAACCGCCGGTCCCTACCGGACATTCGTCCAGATGTACCGTTAAGGCGGTCCGCAGGGTTATATCTTTTATATGGATACTTTTAATGTAAGGGCCAAGTTTATCAAAACATTCCTGAGTCAGGGCGCTGTTCCTATAAAAACGCTCCGGGCTGTTCACCATGTTGACCGTATCCAGATGTACCCCAAAGGCAGGACGGTTCACCGCCTTTAAGAGCCGCAGATAACTTTCCGGATCCGTAGGAAACATGAAAGGCATAGGCTCTAAGGTATAAAAAGTATGGACCGGGTTTATTTCGTCGAGTATTTCCCGGACCGTATCCACAATTTCGGCAAAAACCTCTTCACTCAAGTAGTCCGGGCTGGGGCCGTCCCAGTGGTCCGTATGGGATCCCGCTACATTCACGCAGCAAGGCGCTTTGATATACTCAGCCAGCCTGAGCTGCTTCTTGATGTTTGACAGCGCCGCCTGTTTTTCCTTTTTATCCTTGGAAAGGGGGTTATTATTCCATGCCCCTACTTCCGCGATAGCGATATCCGCATCCCCGAGCGCCCTTACCAGGCTGTCTATGTCCGACGCTTTGGCCTGATAGGTTAAAGGAAAGGTTACCGCCCGAAACCCGCATTCCTGCGCTATCGCTATAAAGGCATCCGGCCCGGTATAGGGTCCCAAAACACTTCCGCCCAATCTCATATATTGCTCCTTACATTCACATTTACAGCAGAGATCATTACAAGATAGAAAGATAGTATAATAGAAACCTCACAAAAAGCAATATTGAAAAACAAGCGGGAGCAGGGAATACGGTTTACCGGTGAGCAGGTAATGTGGTATGATCAATTAAGAACGCCGTTGTAAATAAACCGGAGGCGCAGTTTGCGCCGGAAGCGGCGGAAATTTTCAATTAACGAGGAAACCTGCTGAAACGCAAACCCCCTCTGCGGCGCGTTGTTTCAGCGGCGGCATACATGGTGGATTTCGATTTAAAAGTATTTACGGGCTTATATGGCATTGTCGCCCGGCTCAGGTCCCCCGAGGGCTGTCCCTGGGATAGGGAACAGACCCCCCATACCCTCCGGGGCGATCTTATCGAGGAAACATTCGAGTGCGTGGAAGCCATAGACGAAAACGACCCGGCTCATATCAAGGAAGAACTGGGGGACCTGTTTCTTGTAATAACCATGCTCGCCTATATGCACGAAGAGGCGGGACGGTTCTCGGTAGCCGAAGTTCTTGAAGGAGTTTCGGAAAAGCTCATCCGGCGGCATCCCCACGTATTCGGCGATCAGAAGGTTAAGGACGGCGCCGAGGCGCTGGCTAACTGGGCCAAGATCAAGGTGGAACAGGAAGGCCGCAAACCAAAGGACTCTATTCTGGACGAAGTATCCCGGGGGATACCCCCGCTGGATCGGGCATATAAACTCCAGAAGAAGGCCGCCAAAGCCGGCTTCGACTGGCCTTGTATGGAAGGGGTTGTTCTTAAAATTAAAGAAGAACTGGAAGAAGCGCTGGAGGCGGCGGGTTCCTGTAAGCTCCTCAAGGCCGCAGGAGATTCCGAAACAGCCCGGTATGCCGCCTCTCAAGAGGCTTTGGAAGAAGAACTGGGGGATCTCCTCTTTTCCGTGGTGAACCTTTGCCGGTTTTTAAAGGTCGAACCTTCGGTTGCGCTCCAGCGGACCAACGGCAAATTTATCAAACGTTTCGCATATATGGAAAAGAAGATCCGGGAAACCGGACGGGAGATGAAGCGGGAGAACCTTGCGGTAATGGACCGGTTCTGGGAGGAGGCCAAAGACTCACGCTAAACCGAATAGTTGACAAGAATCTAAAATTTGGTATATTTTTATCTAAAATATTTAACCCTATGAATAATGTACTTGTTAAACAATGAGAAAATATCCCTGCCAATAGCCGATATACCGGTTATAGGGGCAAAATTGTTACCGGTTTGCAAAGAGCGTGAAAAAGGCGCGCTAAACGAGGGCTACAGACCGGCGTATTTTGCGGTACATTCGTATAAAATCAAGTGCAAATAATAAGGAGATACTATCTATGGTGGCAGATTTTTTTCAAAGTTTGTTCTTCCTCTTGTTCAAGAGTGATGATCCGGCGTTTAAGAGCAAAATGGCTTTACGGCAGGTGGGAAAAGAGATTAAGTACAATAAATACCACAAATTCTATAGGGTCAAGACCGGGGAGATCCGTTCCGGGATGGGCGCGTTTTTCTTCGATATATATAGGGTCATTTTCCCCATTCGCGCGTATATCAGCCATGCGGATAAATCGGCTGTACTCAAACAGATCATCATTGAAACCTGTATGGGTTCGGAACTTCGCGATCTGTATAACCGGCTTACCCCCGAATCTATTGAGAAACGCTCTAAATCCCTCAACTTCACAGATTTGTCAAACACTTTACAGGAAGAAATGGAGACCCTTTCATCAAGCCTCCACAAGGATTTTAAAATAGACCGGTATTATACACTTATTGCGGCTTTTACCCGGTTTGTACGATTTGATTTTTTCTCCATCTTGAAAAAGATCGATCCCCAGTTTCAGGACGGCTCTTTGATGTCTCAGCCCTGCTACAGATCGATACCGGGACAGTGCCTGGTTGAATATATCAAGGATTTTCTGGAACTGTCCGCGCCGGATGCGCGCCATGAAGAATGGAGGGAATTGTTTGATATCTTGAAGAAGTATAAGGCCAAAATAGGTGAATTCGACCAGAATCAATGGAAAAAATTGCTCGGTAATCTCCAGGATGTACTGCGCTCTGATATTTTGGTGCTGACGGTTCGGCATATTGAGCAGAATCCGGACTGGCAGCACAATATCCCCCGCTTCAACAGTGAAGATATTGTCGAAGGGCTTATGAAAACCAAAAGGGCTGAAGTCAATGCCTGCATTGACAAGATTAAGCGCAATAACCGGATTGCAGAACGGGAGGCCCTGGCGGCCCGGCTTTTCGGCAATTCGAAAGTCACCGGGTTACAGTATTACACCGCGGTCCGTAATGAGGTCTTTACCCAAAAGAACCTTGACGGGTTCACATATATTCCCGAGTTGAATTATATGATGATTTTTTTTGGTGAATACCAGGATATCCAGGAGTTGTGCAACTTGTTCGTGATCCGGGGACAGTGGGCGTCCCGGCAGGCGTCTCAAGGGCTGCATGAATTGACCGATGTACTTGAAAAATTGAAGTCCTTTGATGCGTCTTTGGCGGAGAATGAGACGAATGGGAGTAAACTGAAAACATATAGCAACAAGTCTAATCTGGAGAGGGATCAGTTTATAAAGCTTAGAGCCGCCTTGGGCAGTATTAATAACCAGGCAAAAGAGCTGATTACGCAGGGGATCAGGGGATTCACCACTGTTCGGTCCTGTCTCAAAGATTTGAGCGGTGATTGTGCCAATAATCAGTCTGTAATTTTGCTCAACTGGGAAGAAATCGCATCTCTGTCTGAGCGTCCTATTGTCCAGCGAATAGAACAGGCATGTACCGTCACCGGTGATTTTCTGACTCTATTGCGGCTTTTTGTCTCGGAAGAAACTTAGACGCCTTTAGAAAATTCTTCACATAAAGGCGCGGCGCCGCGGAGAACGGCGTTTGATTGGCCCATGGCGGGCATTTTTTATTAATCCGTGAAAATCCGTGTAATCTGCGGACCTGTGTTTAAATGCTTTTGCCCCGCGTTTCCCCTGATTCACATTGTTTTTTTAGTTTTTTTGGGATATACTATCAACAGGAGATTCCCATGCTTAAATCAATGCGTAATATTGGGATCATGGCCCATATTGATGCCGGAAAAACCACTACCACCGAACGGATCCTCTATTATACCGGAAAAAGCCACCGGATAGGCGAAGTTGATGATGGAGAGGCCGTTATGGATTGGATGGAACAGGAGCAGGAACGAGGTATTACCATTCAGAGCGCGGCTACCACCATCTACTGGAAGAATTTTCAGATTAATATTATTGACACCCCCGGGCATGTGGATTTTACTGCCGAAGTCGAAAGATCCCTTCGGGTCTTGGATGGGGCGGTGGCGATTTTCGATGCGGTCCGGGGGGTAGAGCCTCAGACCGAAACAGTATGGCATCAGGCTGAACGGTACAAGGTGCCCTGCATCGGCTATGTAAACAAGATGGACCGGATAGGGGCCGATTTTTTTCAAGTTATGGAAGATATCAAGACTAAACTGGGGGCCGATACTGTGGCCATTCAAATTCCTATCGGCAAGGAGGGCGGCTTTGAAGGGGTCATTGATCTCATCGCCATGCAAGAGATCCGCTGGGACGGGGCAACCGAAGGGGAAAAAATGCTCTGTGCTCCTATTGCGGCGGAACGGGAACCTCTTGCCCAAAAATGGCGGGAAAAACTCATCGACGCTCTTTCACAAGTCTCGGATCCGATTACAGAACGGTATCTGGCAGGTGAAGAAATAAACGCGGAACTTATCAAACAGGAATTACGGAAAGCGGTTTTAGACCGCTCGTTCCTCCCGGTCATGGCCGGGGCATCCCGGCGGAATATAGGGGTACAGCCGCTGATTGACGCGGTGACGGATTACTTGCCCGCGCCGGATGAAGCGGCTCCTGTACAGGGCCATCACCTCAAGAAAGATGAGGGAATTCAGGTGCCTTGCAACCCTGCGGGTTCTCCGCTGGGGCTGGTATTTAAGATTCAAAACGATAGGGAGGCGGGAAGCCTCTGTTATGTGCGGATGTATTCCGGGGCTATCAAACCGGGCGCCGCGGTGTTCAATGTGGGCAAGAAGAAACGGGAGCGGGCAAACCGAATCCTGCGGATGCATTCCAATAAATCCGATCCTTTGGATAGCCTTTCAGCAGGGGATATAGGGGTTATAATCGGGATGAAGCTGGCCCAGACCGGAGACACCATCGGGAGCGAAGGCTGGCCCGTGGTATTGGAGAAGATGCAGTTTCCCGAACCGGTTATTTCGGTTTCAATAGAACCCAAAACGCTGTCGGAACAGGATAAGCTCAGGGAGATTCTGAGCCTTCTTTCAAAAGAGGATCCCACCTTTACCACCAGAGAAAATGAAGAAACCGGCCAGCTCATCATTTCCGGCATGGGAGAGCTCCATCTGGATGTACTGGTTACCCGGATATTCAAAGAATACCGTCTGGGCGCTAAAGTGGGAAATCCCCAAGTTACCTATCGGGAATCGGTGAGTGAAGAAGCGGAGCAGACCTGGCATTTTTCCAAGGTCCTTGCAGGCAAGGAAAACGCCGCCGCGGTGACCCTTAAAATAACCCCCCTGGAACGGGGTACCGGGAACAAGTATACCTGCGGGGTAACAAAGCGGGATATTCCGCCGCCTATTTTTGAGGCGGTGGAGCGGGGTATTAACGGCGCCTTTGCTTCCGGGATAGTCCTGGGGTATCCCTGTATTGATGTGGGAGTTACACTCACGGATATAGCATATTCGGAGCTTACCGGTACGGAATTCGCTTTTGAGGCCTGCGCCAGCCTTGGCTTTGACGAAGCCTGCCGGACCGCGGGACCTGTACTGCTGGAGCCCATCATGGCAGTGGACCTTATTGCGCCCAAGGAATTCATGGGGGATGTGATAAGCCTGGTAACCCAGCGGGGAGGGCATGTGCTGAACATAGATTCCAAAGTGCAAGCCGATCACATAAAGAGCCTCGCTCCCATGGCAAAGATGTTCGGCTTTATGACCGCCCTCCGTTCGGTCAGTCAAGGCAGGGCTACGTTTACCATGGAGTTTTCTCATTTTGAGAAGAAAACCTAAACAGGGAAGTACGGAAGACGCGATTTTTTCTCAAGCGAACCGCGGCGCTTTGCGCGGTATATAATCCGGGCAACGGACGGGCTTTTTTATAGTTGTTCCCCTTAAAAATAACTAAATAAGGTCCACTGATTACATGGATTAACACGGATTTCAGTTCCCCAGAACCGGCATAATCCATGAAAATCCGTACAATCCGTGGATTTTTTTAAGAATTCGCCTATTCCATGGCAGGAAGCTAAAATTGAGCTTCGCCCTTCTTAAGTGGATTGACTATATGTTTTGAATTGAAGTTCATCCAGGGCAAAAGCATTTAAACACGGGTCCGCAGATTACACGGATTTTCACGG
>JAITHW010000196.1 GCA_031279815.1 Treponema sp.
CAATTCTTTGAAGGTATGTCCTTCATCTTTAAAAGCGACCGCGCGCCGTTTATAGTCATTGCTGTACATATTTTATATATCGGCTCCTATTTCAAAAACTTAAATTAATCTACTATAAACCTCCACGCCCTCTTGCGCACGAACCGTACCTGCGTCTCTCCCGGCGTAAAATACCCCAGCCAAAAGACAGGCTGACAAGGCGCTTTTGTATATGCTAATATACAGTGTTATGACGGAGAAAATAACGGATGAATCCCTATGGCTTGCGGTTATTAAGGTAACGGCCAATCCCTCGCTGAGAAAGGCGGGAATCCGGTGCGTTAAATCAATCTTTTATAATTTTTTCTTTCTACAGTACAAGGCCGCGCTCATGCCGGGGCGTATTCCGGTTTCACCGGTGGATCATCCGCTGGACACCAAGATACCCTTTATTCCCCAACAGGTTATGATCTATCTCGGGTTCATCTCATTTTGGGTGCGGATGCTGGGCTTTCTTTTGCGGACCTACCGAAGCCGGGGGATTGCCGCGGCCGCTGACTTTATCGGTTCCATGGAAAGGCTCTATACCTTTGCCGCAAAGGTGTATTCAAAAAACCTGTCCACCACGGATCGCCCCCGGTATCTTGCCCGCCCGCGATTTATCCTCATTCATGTAATGGATCCCCATCTGATGTGTATCCCCAGCCTTCATGTAATGGTGGTTATCCGAACCTATACTAAATTCAGGGACATTATCCGTTCCCTAGGTGATGAGGAACGGTTTGCCCCTCAAATCGAGGAAATGAGGCTGGGCGCTCTGGGGATTACCGAGGCCGTCCTCTATGTGAAGCAGCACAGTATTAACTGCGTGGCCGCGGCTATGTATGCGATGACCCGGTTTGATCCGCGTCTTTTCCCTCAAGAGGAAGCCGGGGCCTTTGCTTCCCAGATCTTTATCCATGCCGGGGTCCCGAACCATGAGGATAGTACAAGCATTAGAAACCATATAGCGGGGCTTTACGCCCGCTTTTTTGAAGAAGGGAATAAAACCGGCTCCTGGGAAGAACCTCTGCTGGGCTTCCTCCATACCCGGATTAGCGGAAGATAGGAGGCTGCTATGTCCTTAAATTGGAAAGAGATAAACCTGATCCTTTCGGAACTGGATCTGCCGGGATCGCAGATTCAGAAAGCCATACAAACTACTTACGATGTGATCTCTCTCAGAATACACGGTAAAGGGGCCTCCAAAAGCCTGCTTATTGCCCTGAGCCCCGGAGCATGCAGGATCCATGAGACCTTTCGAGGGGTTCCGAAAAACGATAAGCCCCTGCGCTTCGCGGAATTCCTCAACTCCAGGATTGTCAACGGCCGGATTGAAGAGGCCGTTCAATTAGGGGACAACCGGATTATCCGGCTCTTGGTCCGTTTGGGCATCCGCCGCTATAAGCTCTACATCAGGCTGTGGTCTAACGCGGCGAATCTCGTGGTAACCGGCGAAGACGGCACGGTTCTGGATGCTATGCGGCGGCTTCCCAAACGGGGGGAGATCAGCGGCGGCCGCTATGCGCCTGAAACGGTCTTTACCGGAGAGAAACAGGCCGCGCCCAGGGAATACCAGGTGCGCGAACTTCCGGGACCGGGATCTTTCAATGAAAAGATCGACGCCTGGTATGCGGAACATGGAAACCCTCTGTCTCTGGACAGCCTGCGGGACCAAGCCCGAAAGTCTTTTGAGGGAAGCATCGGGCGCTTGCAGGCTTCCCTAGAGCGGCTTAGGGTAAAGGAAAAAGAATACGCCTCCGCGGATCGCCTTAAAGAATACGGGGACCTTATTCTCGCTCACCTGGCTTCTATTAAAAGCGGGGATTCGTGGCTTGAAGCGGAAAACTTCTATACCCGCGGGACCATCAGGATTGCGCTGGACCCCAAGAAACCCCCCGCGGCTCAGGCGGAATTTTACTACGGGCAGTACCGGAAGGCAAAAAACGGGCTTGAGGAGATAAGGGCCGAAATTGCCAGCGGCGAAAAGGAGCTGGCCCGGCTGGATGCCGCTCTTGGGTTCCTGCTCGCGGAGGCAAACCCTCTTGCGCTGCACAAACTCCTTAAAACCGGAGGCATAAAATCCCAGGCCGGATCCGCCCGGACTCGTGAAGCGGATCGGAAACGCCCGGGGCTTTCTTTCCGCCGCAAGGACTGGCTTATCATCGTGGGCAGGGATGCAGCGGAAAACGACGCCCTCCTCAGAGGCCATGTAAAAGGGAACGATCTCTGGCTCCACGCCAGGGACTATCCCGGTTCCTATGTGTTCATCAAACAGCGATCCGGCAAGACCGTTCCCCTAGAGATACTGCTGGACGCAGGGAACTTAGCGGTCTTCTATTCAAAAGGGCGGAATAACGGCGAGGGGGATCTGTTCTATACGCCGGTTAAATTCCTCCGCCGTGTAAAAGACGGCCCCAAAGGATTGGTGATCCCGTCCCAGGAAAAAAACCTCCGCATCAAGGTCGATGAAAAACGGCTCAAAGAATTAGAAACCTGCAGGATAGAAAAATAAGCCTTATCCGCCCACATAAAGACGCGGTACCAGGCTCGCGGCCTGCTCATAGTATCCGGTAGCTTGTATCCTTCAAGGTAAACACCGCTTCGGCTCCCCCGGTTAAGCGGATGCTCCGGTCGGCAAATACAAAGACCCCGCCGGTATTATCCATGGACTCAATCAGCGCGCGGCCTTTTTCATAGCCCAGGGCAAAGGCCGCGGTTGAAAGCGCATCCGCATCAATAGACCAATCCGCCACAATAGTTACCGAAAGGAGGCCGTTATCCACAGGATAACCGTCTTCCGCGGATAGGATGTGGTGGTATTGCCTGCCGTTGATTTCCGCATACCGTTCATATACCCCGGATGTTACGATGCTCTTATTCTCAATCTCAAGAATCCCGATATAGGTTCCCCGATCGCCCAGGGGGTTTTGTAAGCCGATACGCCAGGGTTCTGCGGCCTTACCCCGAGGCCCCTCTTTTTTCCCATAGGCGAACACATTCCCTCCAAGATCGATGATGGCTCCGGGAATCCGCGCTTTCGCTATTATCCGGACCGCTTCATCCGCGGCATAGCCCTTGGCAATGCCCCCCAAATCCAGAGCCATACCGGGCCTCCTAAGAAACACCGTACCCGACTGCCGGTCGATGAGCAGATCCCGGTAATTAATAAGGGACAGGGCTTCGCTGATTTCACCGGTTCCGGGAACCCGGGGGGTTTCCGAAGTTATACCCCAAAGTTTTACCAGAGGCCCCACGGTGGGATCAAAGGCCCCGCGGCTCAACTCCGCGTAATACAGCGCCCGTTCCAGCACCTCAATAACTTCCTCCCCGGCCGATACCGGCCTAATGCCCGCGTTTCTGTTAATCTTATCCACATCGGTATCGGCTTTGTTGGAGCTCATAAGATTTTCAATCTCCCGGAGCCGGGAAAATATATCCCTGTATACTTTGGCGGAACCCTGCTTGTAGAGATTTACGCTGCATATAGTCCCCAGTACAAATTCCGCCTGCGCCCGGGGCGCTTCAATACAGGCGCTCAAGAGGAGAATCCCGGGCAGCCATATAGATTTGAAAAATACCCTTCTCACGGCTGCGCTTTGACTAGGATACTGCGTGTCCGCCTCCGGCCAGCAGGGCCACCGCGGAGCTGGTACCTATCCGGTCGCAGCCCGCGTTCAGAAAAGCCTCCAGGTCTTCCCTGGTTTTTATTCCTCCCGCGGCTTTCATCTTCACTTGGGAGCCAAGGTGTTCTTTGAACAGCAGAATGTCCTCTAAGACCGCGCCCCCGGTTCCGAAACCGGTAGAGGTTTTGATGTAGTCCGCGGCGGAAAGGGTTACGATTTCACAGAGCCGGATCTTCTCCGCTTCGGTCAGGCAGCAGGTCTCGACTATGACCTTGAGGATTTTAGAACCTGTAGTCTGCTTGAGGCGGGCGATTTCCCCATGAACCTTATCAAAGTCCCGGTTCTTTACGTCCCCGATATTGATAACCATGTCGATTTCCGAAGCTCCTGCGGAAAGGGCTTCTTCGGCTTCCAGAACCTTTACCGCGGTAACGCCGTACCCCAGCGGAAACCCGATAACCGTACAGATAGCAAGCTCTTTACCAAAGGTTTCATGTACCCGTTTGATATATGAGGGAGGTATACAGACCGAGGCGGTTTTGTAGGCAACCGCCTCGTCGCAGAGCTTCTTGATATCCCTCCAGGACGCGGACGCCTTGAGCAGGGTGTGGTCGATATGGCTTAAAATCTCTTGGTTTGTCATTATTGCCCAGTATATCCTGTTTCCGTACTTATGACAAGAAAACCAGCCGGCAGCCCGCCCCTGAATATTGTATAATCTCTCACAGAGGCGCGGCGCGAGCGTTTGTTCATGGATTACACGGATAGCAGAATTCGTGTACAAACACCTAACAAAAACACCCGGTTGAACCTTACGGGTTTACTCGGTCTTAAACTTCGACACCGCCGCAACAAGGGCTTCGATGCTTTCCTTGTTCCGAATCGTTATGCCCTGTACTTCCCCTACGGCAGCGTTGATCTGTTCCGCGCTCCCGGATATTTCATTTATCCCTTCAGATATCTCTGCCGTGGTATTCTCAAGATTCAGACTCTCCCGTATCACTTCTTGGCTCCCCTCCCGCATCTGGTAAACTCGGTCCGTTACCTCTTGAGACGCATTGTTCAAGTCCCCTATTGCCTCAAGTATCTGTTTACTCCCCTGCCCCTGTTCCTCCATCGCGTTCCGTATGTGTTCTTCCTGTTCCGACACCGTTTTTACCTTTGCGGCTATGGCCTCAAACCCGGTCAGCGCGTTATCGGTAGACTTCAATATCTTAGTGATCGAATCGTGTATCTTTTTCAGCACCGCGGATATGGTCCGGGACTGTTCCCCGGAATTTTCAGCCAGTTTGCGAATTTCATCGGCAACCACCGCAAAGCCCTTTCCCGCTTCCCCGGCGTGGGCAGCCTCTATTGCCGCATTCATCGAAAGCAGATTGGTCTGAGACGCAATGTTCTGCATCACCGCGTTAATTTCCAGCAGCCCTTCGGAATCCCGTGCTATCTCTTGAATCTCCTCAGCCACTTCCTGAATGCCCGCGTGCCCCGCGTCGGAGGCTTCCGAGAGAGACTTTACGTTTCCGGCGTTTTGCACCAGCGTGTTTGTTACGGAACGGATATTCGCAAGCATCTGTTCAATCGCCGACGACGACCGGTCTACGCTCCGGCTCTGCTTTTCCACACCGGCGTTGAGCTTTTCGATGTTCTCCGTGATTTGCGTCATTGTGGCGTTGGTCTGGGTAACGCCGGCGGACTGATTAATAACCCGTTTTTTCATGTTTTTAAGATAACAGGTTATTTGGTTGATCTCCGAACCGGTTTCGGCCATATTGGCCGCAAGATCCCCGCCTATGCCGGAGAGCCGCAGGGATTCTTTTTTAATGGTCTGAACCAGTTTTTTTATCTTTTCAAGGGTTTCGTTAAAGTAAAGCGCCATGATGCCCAGTTCATCCTTGCCGGTAACGGCAAGCTTTTTGGTAAGGTCTCCCTCCCCTTCGGCTATATCCCTAAGCATAAGTATGACGGTTTTTATGGGAGCGGTTATGGAAATGTAAATGGAAAGGCCGGTTAGTATTGCCACGGCTATCACAACGCACGCGATAATAATCAGCCCTAGGGTGTCGTTGAAAACGGTACGGCTTGCCAAGGCTTCGGTTTCTTTGTATTGCAGGGCCGCGGATTTAACTACTTGATCGATGTGTTTCCGGTGTTCCTTATACTGTTCTTTGAGGTCCTGCAAAACCAGTTGTTTAGCTTTTGCGGAGTCTCCTTGTTCCAGCCCGGGGATAAACTTATTAAAAACAATATCGTAAAATTTAACTGCCGAATTGTAGGAGCCTTCCAGAAAGCTTGTCCGCATATCTCCGGGAGTAAGCAGGGGTTCACCGATCCAGAAGCGGTGGCGGGCATCATATTCCTGTTTCAAGCGGTTCAGCTCTGAAATCAACCCCCGCAGGCTGCCGGGATCGGTTTCGTCCGACATTTGCAGGACGTTCAAATAAGATTCGATAATATATTCCGGCGGCGGAAGGATATCGGCAATCAGGTCTTTGTTCATAATAATCCGGTTGTAAAGGTTTCCTTGAATACGCAGGGTGTGTAAGGTGCGGAACGAAAACAGCGCGAATCCTATATATCCGGCAATAAACAGGGAAACCAGCAGGATCAGTTTTTTACCAATATGCATATCTTTAAAAAAGTTCATCAGCGTTCTATCTCCTTTTCTTTATGGTACAAGCCGTGACTATGCGCCTGAATATCGCTTATGGAACCCTTTCCGCCTCTGCCGTTCTGTCAACACATACAGTTTACCCCGATCCGGCGCGGGGAACTTCCTGGCGTGAGGCGTGCGGGTGATGAGGTCGCTGCTGCAGCGTGGCACGGGGGAAGTCCGCCCTGATGAGAAGTATCAATGATGGTAATGTAAGATTATCGTACGGTTTCATAAGAACATCACTTTATACAAAGCATACAAAATCAATAGCATTATAATACTATGTATATGGTTCTTTGTCAACTTTATTTGATGATGATACCGGGAAATCAATTTTTACAAATTAACAATAAAAAAGAAGATAGACTGGAGGGACGGGCGGGAACATAAAGATAGCAGAATACTTTGAAGAAGTAGAAACGGCGGAGGAATACAAGGGGTAT
>JAITHW010000077.1 GCA_031279815.1 Treponema sp.
AGCCGCCGCGTAAGACGCGGTCGCCGCCGGCTGAGGGGCCCGCAGGGTCAGTCTGGGCGGCGCCTGTATAGTCCTCATACCAGTCCCAGCACCACTCCCATACGTTCCCATGCATATCATACAGGCCCCATCCGTTTGACCCAAAACTCCCTACTTCTACCGTCTTTCTACGGTTTGCCCCTTTCGCGTTGTTGTTGTACGGATAATTCCCGTTATAATTTGCCTGACTCGTGGTTATATTGTTTCCAGTACTGAACGGGCCGCTCGTCCCCGCACGGCAGGCATATTCCCATTCCGCCTCCGTGGGCAGACGGTAGCCGTTCACGTTCCGGTCCCAGCGTACATCCGTCCCGTTTATCCTATACGCGGGACTCAGCCCCTCGCGCCGGCTCCGCTTGTTGCAGTATTCCACCGCGTCATACCAGTTCACACACTCTACAGGCAGGCTGCCCCCCTCGAAAGAGCTTGGATTGTTTCCCATCACCGCCCGCCATTCCGCCTGGGTCACCGCATACCTGCCCATGTAAAAGGAACCCACCGTTACCTGATGCTGCGTTTCATTGCTAGCCCTCCCCGGCTCGTCAGCCGGACTGCCCATCATAAAGGTCCCCCCGGGTATCTTCACAAAGCCTGCGGGTACAGGCTGTACCGGCCCCTGCGCGGACTGGGAGCCTGCCGGTTTCGGCGGAGCCGGCACAGGCGGGCTTGCCGCCCCATACAGCGCCGCTTCCAGCAGGTCCAGGGCCTCCGCGGAAAAGGCCGGATCAGTGCCGTGCCCCTTCCGCACCCGCTGCACGATTACGGCTTTGCGGGCGGCCCGCTCCCCCGGGTCCGCCGCGGACTTCAGGGCGGTATACCCACGGCTCTCTATACAGAGGACCAACGCAATGCGTATAGGCTTGGGCTCCTCCTGGGCAAGATCGTTTAAACCAGCCTTGACCCGCTCCGCATCGTCCAGCACTTCCTCGCCGTACCGCGCGGTCATCTGTTTCAGCACTGCTAATAAATTGGTGTTCATCAGTTTTCTCTCTCTTTCCCCGTCCGGCGGCTCTGGAAACCGCCATAGAGCCTTATATCGCCTTCCTGACTGTTCATGGTTTTTTCATAAGCCCGGGCCGCCGCCGGGATTTGGGTTTTTCCGCGCTTTTGGTTCCGGCGGTTTCAGAAGGTTTATCCGGCCCGGCTTGAGAGGGCCTTTCGGCCTTTTCTTCAGCGGCAATCTGTTCCCGCCAAACCGCCGCGGCCCGGGCTGCCGCGTCCATGTCGATAAAGCCCGCAATGCTCGTATCGTCGCCTTTGCCGTTGGCGGCAAAAGAAGCGGCCAGGTCTTTAAGCTGCCCGCAGGTGGAATCAAAGCCGTCTTCGGCAAAGGTCAGGGCGATGATACGGTAGATTTTGAAAAGATGCTGTTCGTTCTGCCAGATAGGATAATTATCGTCCACGCCGTCGCTGCACAGGAACACCGCGACAGGGGGCGCTCTTTCAGTGTGAAGGGAAACATACACCCGGGCCCGCTCCGCCGCGTCGTCGTCGCAGATAGAGGCGGTCCGGTTGAGAAAGCATCTATCGTCCCAAGGCACAGGCTGGTCAAAACTGCCGTCCCCGTAGAGGGCCGTCAAACGGCCGTCCCCGATATGGATGCCGAACCAGTATTCTTGGGTAATTGCCGCAGCGATAAGGGTTGTGCCGTAGGCTTTATGGCGGTCCTGGCCTTTTTCATACCGGCTGCGGTACTTTGCCCCGGCAGATTCAAGTTCCGCCGGTGTAAAGGGATTAGCGGTATAATCGGCTTCCACATCCCGATACCACGCGCGGATAAAATCGTTTTTTATCAGGCGGTTCCTCAATTCGCTTTCTATTTCACAGGCCCTCAAGGTTTCAGCAGGAGTTTTCAGGCCGCCTTCCGGTTTTTCGCCCAGGTGCTTTAGAAAATCCCCAATCTCCTGTCCCGCGCGTTCTGCCGCGAATTCCGCGCCCTTGGCGCTGCGGAAACATTCCTCCTCCCATCCGCAGGCTGCCCCGCGGCAGCGCGGGATTACCGCGCTGTTTCATAAAACTAATGGGTAAGGGTATATACGCTAATGGGTTTTTGTCAAGCAAGAAACGCGCTTTCCCAGGGCAAAAGCATTTAACTTTTGAAGGGTATAAAAAGCCCACAGCTCAACAGGGATTTGGGTACTACGCCGGAAATAGTAACCGTCGGTTCCTTGAAATATTCTCCTTATCCGCGCTATTCATGCTTATATCCTTTTTAACCCGTGAAATTAATCCGTGAAAATCCGTGTAATCTGCGGACCCGTGTTTAAATGCTTTTGCCCTGCGCGCTTTCCCGGCAGTCCAAAGCGCCGCAAAAACCCGCGGGCTTGCACGGGCCAGGCGGGTTGCTGCCGGAAACCCGCATAAATTTCAGCCGTACCTTGCCAATAACCTCGACGAAACGGATAAAATCTGCTATTTTTTACCTATGCAGACTATAATGAATATACTCGCCGGCGCTACCGGCATCTTCATGCTACTCGTTTTTATCAGGATCATGCTGACTTGGTTCAGCGGGGCGAATTACGGACGGCCTATGGAGCTGTTATGCCGTATCACCGGCCCCTACCTAGACTGGTTCCGCCGCTTTCCCGCTTTACAAGCAGGGTTTCTGGATCTGTCCCCTATCGCGGCTATGGCGGTGTTATCCCTGGCGCATAATATTTTTATGACCCTGGCCCGTTACGGGGCCGTCCGTATGGGCGTCATCCTGGCTATGGTGATTTCTTCCCTGTGGTCCGCGGTATCTTTTATCCTGGGATTTTTCATAATCGTCCTCATCCTGCGGCTTATCGCCTATCTGACCAACCGGAACATATACGGTACGTTTTGGCGGATCATCGACGCGGTATCGCAGCCCGTACTGTACCGCATAAACAGGCTGCTTTTTCAGCGCCGTTTGGTGAATTACCGGACCGGTATTCTTGCCTCCATAGGGCTTTTAGGAGGAGGCATGATTATAATGGGTTTGCTTGTACGCGCGGCCGTATTGCTGGTTGAAAGGCTCCCCGTATAAAGTGTAAAGATAAGGGATCCGAATGTTTCTTCGAGAACTTACCATGTCAATCGATCATATTAAAGGCGCGGGGCCTGCCTCCATCCACGCGCTTGCCCGTGCGGGAATAACCGGCGTGGCAGGCCTCCTCTGCCGCTACCCGCGGGACTGGGAGGATCGGAGCAAAACCATCCTTTTGAAGGATTTTAATCTGTCTCCGGTATGTACGGCGGTACGGGTCCTTGCCCACGACTGGTTCGGTTTTGGGAATACGAAGGCCCTCAAGGTTTATGTGGAGGATGAGAGCGCCCGGGCGGTGCTGGTCTGTTTCAACCGTTCCTTTATGGACAAGGTTTTGTTGGTAGGCAATTATTACCGGCTTTGGGGTGTTTTTCACTATAAATTCGGGGAACTCCAGTCCTCAACCTTTGAGGTGGAAGCCCTGCAAAAAAAAAGGGATGGCGAACCCGGGATGGGAGAGTCCTCCGGTTCTGCGGATCCGGGGAAACAGAGTACCTTTGGCCGGATTTTGCCCGTCTATCCCCTGAATACCGGGCTTAGCCAGGGTATGCTGAGAAAGTTTATACAGCAAGCCCTTGCCCAATACGCGGGGCCGGTGGAAGACGAACTGCCCCGGGATATTATGATCCGGTACGGCCTCTTGCCGAAATCTAAAGCCCTGAAGGCCATTCATTTTCCCGAATCCCTGGAAGAACTGGAAAAAGCCAAGCAAACCCTCATCTACGAGGAACTTTTTTATTTGGAAGTGCTGGTGGGCCGCAGGGCTATGGAGCGCAGGGCGGTAACGGGGAGCAGGGGAAGGGGGAACGAACAGGCCGCCCTGCGCCTTTCGCCCTTACAGCAGCGTCTTTTAGAGCGGCTGCCCTTTTCTCTGACTTCCGGCCAGGAGGAAGCGGCGGCGGAGATAAACCGGGATATGGAGCGGCCCTATCCTATGGCCCGGCTTCTACAGGGAGATGTAGGTTCCGGGAAGACCCTGGTGTCTTTCTTAGCGGCTTTGCGGGTGGCGGAACAGGGGGGGCAGGCGGCCCTCATGGCTCCCACAGAGCTGCTGGCCCGGCAGCACGCGGAAAACGCCGCCCGCTTATTGGAGCCCCTGGGGATCCGGCCCGCGTTCTTGACTGGGAATATCAGGGCCGCAGGGCGGTCCGCGCTGCTCAAAAGCCTTGCCGCGGGGGAAATCGATCTTGTGGTGGGGACTCATGCCCTTTTTTCCCGGGATGTGGCGTATAATAACCTGCGCCTGGTGGTGATCGACGAACAGCACCGTTTCGGAGTGGTCCAGCGGCAGGCCGTCATGGCTAAAGGGGATCATCCCGGCCTGCTGATGATGAGCGCCACTCCCATACCCCGGACTTTGGCGCTCACGGTTTTCGGGGATATGGATGTGTCGGTTATTCGGGACCTGCCTCCGGGCAGAAAGCCGGTGAGAACCCATCTGGCGCGGGAATCTAACGAGGCTAAGGTCTATGATTTTGTCCGCAATGAACTGGCCGCAGGAAGACAGGCGTATTTTGTGTATCCTCTTATCGAAGCGGATACCAACAGGGGCTTAAAGGATGCGGAATCCATGGCCGTGCGCCTGGGGGAATCGGTCTTTCCAGACTATCCTGTGGCGATGATTCATTCAAGACTCGATGAAGAGGAAAAACGGAAGACTATGGAGCATTTCCGTAAGGGGGATATCCGTATTCTGGCCGCCACCAGCGTAGTGGAAGTGGGAGTAGACGTACCTAATGCAACCTGCATGGTCATTGAACACGCGGAGCGTTTCGGCCTTTCCGCGCTGCACCAGCTTAGGGGGCGGGTGGGCCGGGGAACCGATCAGTCCTATTGTTTTCTCGTCTACTCCGACGCCCTCACCGATGAAGGTAAGGCCCGGCTCAAGGTCATGCTGGAAAACGCCGATGGTTTTGTCATTGCCGAGGAAGACCTCAAACTGCGGGGCCCGGGACATATTGCCGGGACCGAACAATCCGGCTACTTTGTCTTGGGGATAGCGGATCCCCTTCGGGATGCCTCCAGGCTTGAACAGGCCCGGTCCGACGCGTTTTCTATGCTGGAGCGGGATCCTTCCCTCAGCCTCCCGGAACACCGGTGTGTGGCCCAGGTGCTGAACCGGGCCCCTCCCTTTGGGAATATAGGGTTATAATTATTATGCAGTATTATTTGGAAAAAATAAAGGCGAAAGGAGTATAGTTAAGATATGGATGAATATACGGGAAAAACAATTATCGCATGGCTCACCTATAATGAAAATTATACCGGTGAAGACAACCGGGTTTTATATGTGTTTCCCCGGTATGTGAAACGCCCCAAGGGAGCGAAGAATTTATTTGAGAAGATGCCCGATGAATCGGCCAATGACCGGATCGACATCTATCTGCCTCCGGGAAAAGACGCTCCCGAAGAGTACGCCAATTATGGCCCTTTGGTAGAGGTGAAGTTTAACGAAGAACCGAAACTGTCGTCAAAAAACATCGGAGACCGGAATTATTTTACCGTCCTGTTCAGCATGATAGAGATTGAGAAATTTCATGAACTGATGATTCAGGTGATCGATGCTTCAAGCAATTTTAGCGATATCAATGTCAATAAATTTATTGAATATCCTGTTTCCCTGCTGTTTACTAATGAATTGATCATCGGCACTAATGACTTTGCCTACTATGGCCCCTTCGAAGCGGTACAAGAAGGAGAAAAAGTATTGCTGTCTGGTAAAAAACAGTACCACTATTTTATTAGAAAGTATTCTGTTTTTGAAATCGACCGGTTGTGTATGCCGGTTAATGACGACAAAGGAAAAACCCAAGCCCTTTTCATTCAACGGCATGATTTACCCCTTCAAGAAGATCCGCAGAACCGTATTGATTGGATGAGTAATGAAGAACTGGCGGAAAAGCTCAAATCCATACTGAAAACCATTGAGGACCCTCAAAAGTATACCAAACGGGAGATCAAGCAGATAAGCGCGGTTATTTCCAAAGCATTGGAACTGAATGAGGATGTGGAACTTACCGAAGAGCGGAATAAGCGCCTGTTGGGTATCCTCGATATGGTTCTCAGGCAAGAGGATTTTATCGAAAATATCTTTTCTTATCTGATGAACAACGCGGATCTTTTCGATATCTTGATTGCCCTGCTGCAGGAAGATGATTTTAAAAAGATAGAAGAAAAGAACGCGGCTTTTTCTAATATCCGGGAACGGCTGGCCGCGTTGCAATTAGAAAAAGCCTATGAAGAAAAAAAAATTGAAAAATTGAATGCCGATCAAAAAGCACTGAAAGCGGAAATTCAGGAATTAAAAACCATGGAGCGGCAGTTGCAGGATGTGATCGCCCGGTCTTTAACCGAATTCAGCGACCGGGAAAGAACCATTATCAGGGCAATCGAGGCCAAGTGGCTGAACCGCATTTTTGACCCGGAGCATGAACCGGCGCAGGCGCAGGCGCAGGATGAAGAAGAGGAAAGCGGTCCCGGCTTTAACGTACAATTGCTGGTAAAACCGGAACACACATCCGGTAACGCCGTTATCGACAGGGTATACGAATACCTCAAATCGGCTAACCGGGAGGCTTCCCGGAATGAGGTGGTGAATTACCTTACCTGCATCATGCAGGGATTCATTGCCACCTTTGCAGGAGAACCCGGAACCGGTAAGACCTCTCTCTGTACGATTCTCGCCAAATCCCTGGGGCTTGCCCGATCCGACGCAAACAGCCGCTTTACCGACATATCGGTTGAGCGGGGGTGGACTTCCCACAAGGATTTCATCGGTTACTATAACCCTCTTACGAAACAGATGGAAAAAAGTAATAATGAAGTCTTTGACGCCTTTGCCCGGTTGGATCAGGAATGCGCCCAACCGGTGGATGCGCCTTTCCTTATACTGCTTGATGAAGCAAATCTCAGCCCCATAGAGCATTACTGGGCGGCTTTTCTCAAGCTCTGCGATTCCGATTCGCCTCACAGCCGTTCTCTGGTTTTGGGAGGGAATCATTTTTTAAAAATCCCCGATCATTTACGGTTTCTTGCAACCGTTAATTTTGATCATACCACAGAAGAACTTTCTCCTAGGTTTTTGGATCGCAGTTGGATCATAACCTTGAATCCCCCAAGCATAAACAGCGCCGTACCGGTAGATTATGAAGCGTCAAATCTTGAATCCATTATTCCTTTTTCCGCATTGCATAGAGCATTTCTATCCCGCATTGAAACGGGAAACAGCGATCCCGTATTGATTAAGTGCCATGAAAAATGGGACGCTATACAGCGTATCTTTCAGAAGAACGGTCTTTCTATTATGCCAAGAAATCAGAAAATGGTTCGTTCCTATTACGGCGTTGCCTGCCGGTACATGGATCCGGACGAGAACTGGTTTACCCCGCTTGATTATGCGGTGTCTCAAAAAATATTGCCCATTATAAACGGTACGGGAAAACACTATCAGATCCTTTTGACGGAGCTGCGGGAAGCCTGTAGAATGATGCCTCTCTGTGATTACCATATAGGGCGGATACTCAAAGCCGCGGATGAAAATATGGGATTCTACCAGTTTTTTGCTAAATAGAGCGGTTATTGAGGTAGAAGCATGGAATGTAGCCTTAAACTGCGCTGTCTCCGCGGGCATGGACAGTACGGCTCTGATCCGGTAGAATTGCTAATCCCCATGCAGCAAACCTACCGGCAGGACCCTTCCGTTCCGCAAGAGGGGTCTATTCATGAGGACCGGATTGGGGAACTCTGTCTGCTGGAAGAGGGGGTCTATATATGCAGGGTACTGCTTTCCGGCATGGCGTATCGTCTTGTTTCGGCAGAACTGTTTCTCAACAACGAACCTATTGGCTGCAGCCTCAGAGTTCCCTATATGCAGGACAAACAGGGAGAAGAAACTGCAATAGATATACTATTTAAGAATGATTTTGAAAGCAAAGAGGAAGGACAGCCCTTCCTTCTTCAATACGATTTGGTGCGGCTTTCCCTATGTATTCAATATGACGGAGGTTCTTTTGGCACTCAATATTTATACTACAGCAGTGATTATTTACCTTGTTTAAGCAAGTATAGTGATAATGTGGAAAACAAAGAAGCGATTCTCAAGGCGCTCTTTGAATTTGATGATGATAGAATCAGCGATCTGATGTTTCCGGCAAAGCCTAATCAGACAGGCCCGGGTACATTCTTGCAGGGAGGATGGCAGAAAAATTCTTATAAATCCCTGGGTTCTTATATTCAGATGATAGAAGCCGTCTGTCTGTGTTATGAGCGGAACTATCCTTCATTTAAAAACAATGTGAAACATACCATTGCAAAGCAGAGTTCCATGCAGTCGTACCGGAATATCAGAAATATCACCGCCAATAGCCTGCAATGGCTGTTTCAAAATTCAGAACAGTTGGTAAAAGTACAGGGTACTACCGCCATACAATTTAATAATAAATACTATCTTCCCTATCGGATGCATATTGAAAAATCAATAAAAAGTTTCGATATTTATGAGAATCAGGCAGTGTTAGGATTTCTACAGTTGGTGTATAACCACGCCCGTTATATTGAAACTCAGTTAAAAAATGATATAGAAGCGGAAGATAAACTGGTGGATAAACTGCAAAGGATGGAACACGGCGGCATGAGGATGTCGGTGATACCGGTCAAGCGGATACAGATACAAAACAGCCGGTCTCAACTACAGGTATTGCAGAGTCTCATTTTGACTATAGAAAGGCAATACCCGAAATATCAGGAAATCCTGCGGTGTTTTGAAAAACAGCTTGCCGGTATTCCTCAAAAGACCAAGGTCTTTCAGGAAGTGCAGCCTTACCGGCATATCTTTGAACAGATTATGGAATGGTATCGGTTTGGCGAATTTAATTTGTTAAAAGAAAATCTCATATTCAACATAAAAACTATGGATACCCTGTTCGAATACTATTGTCTGTATAAATTACTCCTCATGCTGCAGGATGCGGGTTTTACCGAACCGGTACCCGGCGAGGCCCCCTCAACCTATCATACATATAAACCGGCGGTATACCCCTACCACTGTGATATAGCCAACACCTACCGGTTTCAAAAAAAGGATATCCGGATAACCCTCTACTACCAGCCGGTCATCCGGGCGGATGATTTTGAGAACCGCATAACCCTGTACAGAACCACGTCTTTTCAGGATTGTTACACTCCTGATTTTATGTTTAAGATAGAAGATCCTCTGAATGCCGCCTGTTATGTAATTATGGACGCCAAGTATTCTACAGGAGAAACGATTAGAAAATACTATATGGATAAAACCATCCTTAAATACTCCTGCCAGGTATCGGGGATGGAACAGCACCCGGTCAAACTGGTATGGCTGCTGCAGGGCCGCACGGATTATACCATGAGAAACAGCACTGAAAATACCCCTATTGAAAAATACCATAATTCGCCTTTAGCGGACAAATACAAGCCGGATATTTCTTATGCCGTCATACCGGTAAATAATAAAACCGATATGTCCCGGCTGTGGCACGAGATCTGTACGGCCATCCCGGAACTTGGTGAAAAAACCCCATAAAATCCGGTACCGGCTGTTATTGCAGAGCGTACCCTTTCCGGGTATTATGAGCCTATGTCAAGTTTTTCCCGATCCATGATGCGTCACGGATCAATCCTGTCCCTTCTCACCTTGGTTTCCAGGGTTCTTGGGTTACTTCGGGAAATGGTTAAAGCCGGCATGCTGGGAACCAGCGTCCTGTCGGACGCCTTCTCGGTAGCCTTCTTAATCCCCAATCTGTTTCGCCGCCTCTTTGCGGAGGGGTCCATCGCGGCGGCTTTTATTCCCACGTTTAAGGAATACCTTCTCGAAAACGACCGCAAGGCAATTACGGACTTTCTCTCCTGCGTTTTTACCTTTCTCACCTTTTTCGTAACCCTGGCGGTGATGATCGGGATCATCCTTACGCCCCTGATTGTGCCTGTCTTCGGCATAGAAGCCTTTGACGAGACCGTTTTTTTAACCCGGCTCATGTTTCCCTTTTTGGCCTTCATCTCCCTGGCCGCTTTTTTTCAAGGCATCCTAAACAGCCTGCGAATCTTTACCCCTTCGGGGCTTGCGCCGATACTGCTCAATCTGGTTACGATCGGCGCGGCGTATGCACTCAGCCCCTTCACCGCAAACCCCGCGAGGGATATGGCCGCGGGCATTCTCCTGGGGGGGGTCCTTGAAGCGGCCGTCCAGTTCCCCTTTATCAGGCAAAAAGGGTATGCGTTCTTTTTCGTGGGGCTTAAACGGTCCCTGCAAAATCCCGGGGTTAAGAAGGTGATCCGTCTCATCGGGCCTACCATTATCGGTATGGCGGCGTATCAGCTCAACGATCTGGTTTCCACCGCGCTTGCGGGAAACGCCGGGGAGGGGGTGGTGTCGAGCCTCCAGTATTCTCTGAGGCTGCAGGAACTGATCCTGGGGGTCTTTGCAGTGTCCATCGGAACGGTGATCCTCCCCGACTTAGCGGAGTACGCGAAATCGGCCCGATGGGAAAACTACAACGAGCGGCTGGTTTCGGCCATGAATATCATCGCGCTGATCACCATTCCGATTACGTTTTTTTCCCTGGCCCAGGGAGAGAGCCTGATTCGGCTCCTCTTTCAAGGCCGCAGTTTTGGGGAAGATTCGGTCCGCCTGACCCTCGCGGCTTTTACCTTCCACATACCAGGGCTTTTTTTCATCGCGCTCAACCGTATTCTGGCTCCTGCCTTCTATGCCCAAAGCGATTCCAAATCCCCCTCTCTGGCGGGAATTATCTCCTTTGGGGTTAATATCGGTTTAGCCCTTTTGCTGGCCGGACCCCTGCGGGGCGCGGGAATAGCCCTGGCCCTTTCCCTAGCCGGCGCGGTAAACACCGCCCTGCTGCTGCTCTTTTTGACGAAAAACCCTCACATCGCCGTAGGGAAAGCCCTGAGATCCGCGCTGCTGTATACGCTCAAGCTGTCCTTTGTTTCAGGATTGGCAATTCTGCCTGTTTTGCGGCTCAATTCCAGGCTGATCGCTTTGTGCAGCGGCAGGGGGCGGTTCATTGCTTACGGGCTTCCCCTGGCGTTCACCGCGCTGGCCTACGGCTTGCTGGGATTTCTGTTCCTCCTTTTAACCGGGGATGCCCAGGTACGGGGGATCCTCAGGCTGCTCAAGAAGAGGGGATAAGGGAGCGCAAGTGTAATACGCCGTTCTCTTAACTGCGCCTGAGAGAGGCTCCCAGTTGCTGCACTGTAAGCGGTTTATCAAATGAGCGGGTGTTTGAGCATGGCGCTGCCCGCTTGTGGCGGATTCTAGTTTATGACCCCTGCGGCAGCGGCTACAGGCTTGTTCAGACAAGGGGTTGCCGTTATAGTTATGGTATGATTGGGATACAAAAAACAGTAACTATACCGGAAAACAGGCGGATTTCTGTTGATCTTTTTGGGAGGGCCTTTCCCTCAATAGAGGAACTGAAACGGCAGGGGGCGGAAAAAACGGCGCTCCGTAAGGCTGAGGGCAGAAAGCCCTTTGGCAATCTCTGCGGCGTTCTCAAAGATAGTCCCGCCCTCTCCGGCGATCCGGCGGAAATGGCAAGGGCCTGGCGCGATGAATGGGAAACCGCCCGCTAGGGTTGTATTTGATACCAACACGCTTTTGGGTTTTCTCAAGAAATACGGCGGGTATTTTGATGTCCCCGGGATATTTCCCGATTCGGATTTGTTTATCAGTGAAATTACCGAAATAGAATTATTGTCGTTCTGGAACATACCGGCCCAAGAAGAAGCCGCTATTGTACGGTTGCTATCCGATGTGGTTATCATTCCGGTGCTGCCGGAAATCAAACGCGAAACAATTGCTTTTCACCGGGCATCGCGCTGTAAAACGCCTGACTCGATTGTCGCCGCGACCGCGATTATCCTTGACGCGGCGCTGGTTACCCAGGAAGCAAAATTATCAAATGCGCGGGTATTTGAGCGGTTGCTGCCCGAATACTGGGTTGTGATCCGCAGGCGGTATGCCCCGGGCGCGGGGGCAGGAATCACCGCGATAAGCTCCGCAGGGCGGTTGACTGCGGTGTCCGAGCGGGTGATCTCCGCGCCGATCCGCATGATGCGGTCAACAATGTCCCCTTGGGTATGGGAAGCAGCGTTGACCGCCTGGGCCCGGTATAATCCTCCGGCCCCGCGGTAAGTTCATTTACTTCCAGCACATATTCAAGTTTAAAAAAAGGGGGGTCTTTGACCCCCCCCTTGTACCCCCCGCTTGCCCGGTGAGGGCTGTTTACCAAGAGCCGCCGCGAGCCACGCGGTTGCCGCCGGAGGGGGGACCCGCAGGGTCCGTCTGGGCGGCAACCGTACAGGCCCCATATCAATCCCAGCACCACTCCCATACGTTCCCGTGCATATCGTACAGGCCCCATGGATTTGCCGCGAAACTTCCTACATTAACTGGCCTTTCCCGGTATACCCCTTTCGCGTTGTTATTGTACGGATTATTCCCTTCATAATTCGCCTGATCCGTGGTAATGTTATCCCCTGTATTAAAAGGCGTAGTGGTCCCCGCCCGGCAGGCGTACTCCCACTCCGCCTCAGTAGGTAGCCGGTACCCGTTCACGGCCCGGTTCCAGCGTACATCCGTCCCGTTTATCACATACGCGGGGTTCAGCCCTTCAGCCTCGCTCCGCTGGTTGCAGTACGCAACCGCGTCATACCAGCTCACCTCTTCTACAGGCAGATTGTCCCCCTTGAAACGGCTTGGATTGGTCCACATCACCGCCCGGTACTCAGCCTGGGTCACCTCATACCTGTTCATGTAAAAGGAACTCACCGTTACCTGATGCTGCGTTTCATCACTATCCCTCCCCGGCTCGTTAGCCGGGCTCCCCATCATAAAGGTTCCGCCCTGTATCTTCACAAAGCCCGCGGGCGCGGGAGCCGCAGGCTTCGGCGGCGGCGCGGGCCGGGAAGCCGGGCTTGCCGCCCCATACAGCGCCGCTTCCAGCAGGTCCAGGGCCTCCGCGGAAAAGGCCGGATCAATGCCGTGCCCGTCCCGCACCCGCTACGCGATTACGGCTTTGCGGGCGGCCCACTCCCCAGGTCCGCCGCGGACTTCAGCGCAGAATACGCCCCTTCCTCGATACAGAGGCAAAAGGCATTGCGCAGGGGCTTGGGTTCGTTCTTGGCCAGGCCGTCAAAAGACCACCTGAGCCGCTCCGGATCGCCCAGCACCCCCTCGCCGTATTTCCCGCTGATCTCTTTCAGCACTGCTAATAAATTGGTGTTCATCGTTTATCCTCCTCTCCCTCCTTGCCATTTACCATTTACCGCCTCCCATCTTACCGCCTCCCATCCGCAGGCTGTCCCGCGGCAGCGCAAGATTACCGCGCTGTTTCATAAAACTAATGGGTAAGGATATATACGCTAATAGATTTTTTGTCAAGCAAGAAACGCGCTTTCCCGGCAGTTCAAAGCGCCGCAAAAACCCGCGGGCTTGCACGGGCCAGGCGGTCTTTGCTTGCCGGAAATCCGCGTTAATCCGCGGACCCGTGTTTAAATGCAGCAGCCCTGCGGTTTTGTATTGACAAAGGGAAATAAGGCTGCTATTATTCTTATAACTCTTAAATCATGAAGATTGAGGGGGATGCGTAAAAACAGAAAATCAAATTATATTATTGATAGAAAGCCATGAAGGTGTGAGCTTGTATGAAGCAGGCGTGTCTTCAGGGCTTTTTATTTTTGAGGAGAAACCTTATGCACATGGCTGATGCCTTGCTTTCACCCCTTGTGGGAGGCGTGATGACCGCGGTCAGCGCCGGGGCGGCCGGGTACGCGGTTAAACAAATTGCCGGGGATAAACTGGACGAAAAGAAAATCCCCATGATGGGCGTCATGGGAGCCTTGGTATTTGCCGGGCAGATGATCAATTTCACCATTCCCGGCACCGGTTCCAGCGGGCATATCGGCGGGGGCATCCTGCTGGCGGCTCTGCTCGGCCCTTTTCCCGCGCTGCTTACCCTGGCTTCGGTGCTTTTAATCCAATGCCTGTTTTTTGCCGACGGGGGGCTCCTGGCTTTCGGCTGCAACGTCTTCAATATGGGGGTTATTGCCTGTCTTTTTGCGTATCCCCTTATCTTTAAGCCCTTGGTCAGCAGGGGGATGGATAAGAAGCGCATTGTTATCGCGTCGGTAGCCGCGGTGGAAGCGGGGCTGCAAGCGGGGGCTTTCTGCGTGGTCCTGGAAACCCTGTTCTCAGGAGTAACCGAGCTGCCTTTCGGGGCGTTCCTGCTCCTCATGCAGCCGATTCATCTTGCCATTGGTTTGGTGGAAGGGCTGGTTACTGCGGGGGTACTCTGTTACGTCCACAGCGCCCGTCCCGAACTGCTGGACAGCGCCGCGAACAACGCACCCATTCCCATAGCGATTCCCATGAAGAAGGTGCTGATTACCTTCGGGATTCTCGCGGCGCTGACCGGCGGCCTGCTGTCCCTATTCGCCTCCGCATACCCTGACGGGCTTGAGTGGTCTATGGAGGGGGTTGCGGGTACCGCCGAGCTTGAACGGGAAGGCCAGGTGTATGAGACCGTGAGTACCCTGGTGGAAAGCACCGCGTTCATGCCCGATTACGGCTTTGCCGGCGATGAAGAAGGCTCTGCTCTCGGTACCGCCGCGGCGGGCATCGTAGGCAGCGGGATCACCGTGATCCTCGCGGGGGGCATCGGGTTCGTCATCCGCGCGGTAAGGAGAAAAAGCGCGGCCTTATGAACCTGTACCAAGGGGCGGCAGGAATCGATAGCCTGGAACGCTTGGCAATGGGGGATTCTCCGGTTCACCGGCTGCATCCTCGGGCCAAGCTCCTCGCCACGGTCGCCTATATCGGGGTGGTGATCTCTTTCCCTTCCTATAATGTGAGCGGTCTGGTCCCCTTTCTCCTATATCCCGCGGCGGCGATGCCCCTTTCCGGTACGCCCTATAAGCCCCTGCTGATAAGGCTGCTGGCCGCTTTGCCCTTTTCCCTCATGGGAGGGTTCAGCAGCCTCCTTTTGATCCGGGAAACCGCCTTTTCTCTGGGAACCTTCAGCGTTACCTGGGGCATGGTGTCCTTCGGGTCAATCATGCTGAAAACCCTGCTCACCGTGCTGGCCGTGCTTATCCTGATCGCTACGACTTCTTTTATTGAAATCGGTTATCAGTTAACCGCGATAGGCCTCCCCAAAATTATGAGCCTCCAATTGGTGATGACTTACCGGTATATATCGGTGATCCTCGGAGAAGCCGCGTCTATGTTCACCGCCTACATCTTGCGCGCGCCAAATCAAAAGGGTATAAAGATGAAAGACATGAGCAGTTTTCTGGGGCAGCTTATTCTCAGAAGTTTCGACCGGGCGGAGCGGGTGTATCAAGCCATGAAGTGCCGGGGCTTCCAGGGGACGTACCAAGGAAAGGGCCGCCGGAAGTTTAGGCCCGCTGATTATGGGTATGCCTTGGGGCTTTTGGCCGCGGCTCTGGGGCTGCGGTTTTTCAACCTCAGCGTGTTTCTCGGCAGGCTTCTCTAGCCTTCGTCTCAGGTTAAAAAATAAGGAAATGGGTTGGTACAGGTAACGAATCTGACGGTACAATACACGAAGGCCGACGAACAGGCGGTATTACAGGATATAAGTTTTTCCGTTCCTGCGGGGGAACGGCTGGCGCTGATCGGCGCCAACGGCGCGGGAAAATCCACCCTTTTGCTCGCCCTGATCGGGGTAATTAAACCTCTGCGGGGGGAAATGGTCATAAACGGTGTTCCTGTGAAAGAGGAACGGCTGCGGGAACTGCGGCAAACAGCGGGCATGGTGTTTCAAAATCCCGAGGACCAGCTTTTTATGCCCACCGTGCAGGACGACATCGCCTTTGGGCTTCGCAATTACGGGTTTGATGAACAGAGTGCCGGAGCCCGTACCGGCGCTATACTGGAGCGGCTTGGGATTGGCCATCTTAAAGCCCGGATGTCTCACAAACTGTCCGGCGGAGAGAAGCGCATGGCCGCATTGGCGGGGGTTCTGGTGATGGAGCCGTCGCTGCTCCTTCTGGACGAACCTTCCTCTTTCCTTGACCCCCGGTCCCGGCGGAACCTTATTACCGTGCTGGCTTCCCTGCCCCAAACCATGATAATCGCCACCCACGATTTGGATCTCGCCTTGGCTCTATGCCCCAGAACCCTGTTCTTAAAAACGGGCCGTATCTTTGCCGATGGCCCCGCCGGGGAACTACTGCGGGATCCCGCGCTGCTGGAACAATGCGGTTTATAAAAAGGCCCGGCTTAAAATCCCATCCCGCTTAACTCATGGGCAATATTGATATAGAGTGAAGGTATATCAAGGCCGGCTACGGTTCTCTTTTTTATATCAATAATTTCACTGTGGGAGACCCCTTGATTTACTATTTTTACAGAATGATTTCCCCAGGCCGCAGACTTTTCACTTACCAAGCCGTCATTAGGCCCGGTTATTTTTTTTATATACGAATAGGTATGAAAATACAGTAAATCGTCAAAGCCGTTATGCATGACCGAATACAGGCTCTGATAATACACCCGATCATCCATGGGGATTCGCCGATTAAAGGCGTCCATGCTTGCGGTGGTTAATTGATAAAGCACGGCATACAAATTCGGATTCTTGTCTCCGGATAATTTGCCGAAAACCTCTAGCGCATGTTTTATTGATTTTGAATACACTATCTCTTGTGCGGCTATTAAATCCGCCACTTCAGCCCCATGATGGGGAGTCGACACGGTGGTTAAACTTGCCACTTTATCTCCAAAACCATAGCGCCAGATAAGATACCGGGAATCTATCCCCCCTTTAGAATGGGCGATAATGTTTACTTTCTCCTGATTTGTTTCTATAAGTACCCTTTCTATAGTTTCTTTTAATATGGACGCATTGGATTCGTAACTGCCCCAAGCATCGGTATTTCCAAAGAACACCTGTACTCCCTGATCTTTCAATATCTCAGGAATTCTGCCCCAAAAATGAATGAGGCCTTTTCTGTCATGGGCAATAATGCCGTGGACCAGCACCACAGGATATTTCAGCGGTCTGTGTTCTTGAACCGGAAGCGTATCTTTTCTAAGAGTATCTAATCCGCAATTAGTAATAGAAAATACTAATATTATTACTCCAATCGTAAAAACGGTAATGTTTTTCATACTATTCCCAGGCGCAATATAATTAAATTATCGGTTATGATTACTAATATATAACCGGAACAAAATATTTTGTCAACAGATTTCCGGTTTTGTTATGCGCGCTTTACCGGATCGGACGATACAAACTCTTGACATATATAAAAAAGTACCGTATCCTTAGAGTAAGGGGTTTGCGTTATGGGGGATAAATCTATTGTATTGACCATGTACGGCCAGGATGAACAGATAGACAGCGTTTCGATAAGTTTGTTTGACAGAGGAAACGGCTGTTCATATCCGTACAGCAGCGCTATTCGGTATTGTAACAATATCAATAATCTGGAGCTTGCGGGCAATAAATGGGTTTACGCCGCGGTTATCGATGAAAACGAGAAAGTGGTTTTAAAAAAACCTCCCCGGTTGTTTGATATGATTACCCGCTTGAACGGCGGTTCGCTTCAAAGGCTATTGAGAGAAGTTGGCAGGCCCGTTCTGGCTAGGGCGTTAAAAAACGCCGGTATGGAAACAAAGAAAAAACTATTTGACAATATGTCAGCCCTAGCCGGGGTAATGTTGAGCGAAGACATAGCGGGATTAAGGTATATATCTGATGAAGATATAAAAGCCGCCCAACAGAATATCATTCAGACCGCTCAAAAATTAGCCCATACCGGAGAGATCATATTCTAACGGAAAGCCGCAGGAGGGAGCAGCGTGAATCGCGCCGATTTTGAGGAAGCGTATAAAGCTATAGTAGAACGGGCCATTGCCTTCGCTGAAAAAGCCCGCCGCGAAGGGCTGCTCGTGATAGAACCGCTGCTGGACGATCGGAAATATAAGCAGCGGGATATACTGGAATTCGGCCTGCGCTTGGTTATCGACGGAATCGACGACCGCATAATCGATAAAATCCTAACCAATTGTATTGCGCTTGAAACCGAAGAGGATCAAAAAACATTACAAAAGATACAAAAAGAGGCCGTCCTTGGAATACAGAGCGGATTGAATCCCCGAGAGCTTATGGTGCTCATGAATTCCTATGTCGATATAGGCATTGAAGACGCCATAAGAAAATACGGTGAATTATAAAATGCTCATATAACAAACAAAAGAAAAACTGTTGCGCCTTTGATGCGGATCCGTTTTTACCCTATACTGTGTAGTGGGATTCTTTGGCCAGCGTCATTGATCCAAAAGAGAGGATATATGGGTATATTAAAAATAGGAGTTTTTGCAGGCAGCCTGCGCCGGGAGTCTTTCAGCGGTAAAATCGCGGGTATTGTCGCGGATATGCTGCCGGAAGACCTTCAGGTTAAGACCGTAGATATAGGCGGCCTGGTTTTATACAATCAAGATTATGATGATCAGGGCGCGCCTCCCCGGGAGTGGGCGGCGTTCCGGCAGGAGATCGCATCCCTGGACGGGTTCTTGTTTGTTACGCCCGAATACAACCGGTCCATGACTCCGGCGTTAAAAAACGCGCTGGACATCGGTTCCAGACCCTTCGGGCAAAACCTTTGGAGCGGGAAACCGGGGGCGCTCATCAGTATTTCTCAGGGACAGCTGGGCGGTTTCGGCGCCAATCATCACTTGAGACAAACCATGTCGTTTCTGAATATTCTCCTGCTGTCCCAGCCGGAAGCCTACATCGGCAACGTGGCCTCCCTCTTGAACGGCCGGGGAGAACCGGCGAATCAAAGCACGAAAAACTTCCTTCAGGAATATGCCGGCGCATTCGCCCTGTGGGTGAGGAGGTTTGCCCGCCCATAAAACGGTAAGACGCCGCGGGTTCTCTCGATACGGCAGAGAACCCAAGCGGCGTTTTCCGCGGTTTATTGCTTTTTCTGTTTCAATAAGTGTATCCTGAAAAACCTTCAATTCAGACGGCCGATAGGGGTATAAGGGTAATTTTTGGGCTTAACATACTCCTCAACTTTATGCTATGAATCAAGATGCGGTTGTATTATTATATCAATAAATTAGGTACACTATGAAGCACATATTGGTTGTAGATGATAACCTTACGGCCTTAAAACAGTTGGAGGCGCAGCTTGCCCTCCGGTATGGTGTTTCCCTTGCCAAATCAGGCAGGCTGGCACTGCAAATCGGGCGCTCCGAAGTGCCGGATCTCATACTGGTAGATACGGAAATGCCGGATATGGACGGGTTTGCCGCCATTGCCGCCTTGAAAAATGACCCTCTCCTCCAGCATATCCCGGTCATCTTTCTCTCCGAGGATTATGATCCGGCAATGGAAGTGAGGGCCCTTGAAGCGGGCGCCGTGGATTTTATCCCTAAGACAACTCATACGGATATACTGCTCCACAGAATCGAACTCCACCTCCAGCTCTTTGCATATCAGCACCATCTGGAGCATACGATCAAAGAACTGGAAGATAATATTGTGCTGTCTTTTATGGAATTGGTGGGCTGTAAAGGGGATACGGCGGATAACCATCTGCCGGCTACCGGGGACTATGTGAGGTTTATCGGGCAAGAACTGCTGAAACGGGGAACCTTCGGCGCCGCGCTGACTGGAGAGGAAGTGGAATTGATAGGCCGGGCGGCCCCCTTTCATGATATCGGGAAGATTGGGATAAGCGATTTAATCCTGATGAAGCCCGGCCCCCTGTCCCCGGAAGAGTATGAGGAGGTTAAAAAGCACACGGTTATCGGCGGGCAGGTACTGGGTTTCATCTATGAGCGCAATCCAGAGCAGCTTTACTTCAAATACGCTCAATTGATGGCCCTGGGACATCACGAGCGGTTCGACGGTTCAGGATATCCCTCTGGATTGGCTGGAGAGGATATCCCCTTGTGCAGCCGGATTATGGCTGCGGCGAATGTCTATTCCGCCTGTATCACAGACAGGATCTACCGCCCCGCTTATAGTCATGCGGAGGCGATCGGGATCATCATCGCGGGAAAGGGAACCGAATTTGACCCCCGCATTGTGGAAGTCTTTGAAAACGCAGGCGGCGCCTTCCGGTTCCTGCCGAATAACAGCCTTTCGGAATCCGCAAAATCGAAGCGGATGCTGTACGTATGAAACATATATTGGTAGTTGACGATAATCTTACCAGCCTCAAACAGATCAAAACCCTGCTTGCGCAGCATTATGAGGTTTCTCTGGCGAAATCCGGGGTTCAGGCATTGCAAATCTGCCTCCATGAACGGCCCGATCTGATCCTGCTGGACGTGGAAATGCCGGAAATGGACGGGTTTGAAACCATTGAGCGGCTTAAAAAAATCCCCACCCTCAAGCGGATTCCCCTGGTTTTTCTCACCGTAAACCGGGAACCTTCGGTCCAGATCCGGGGGCTTGAGTTGGGAGCCAGGGATTATATCATCAAGCCTGTGGCGAAAAATATTCTGCTGCACCGCATAGAACTGCAACTGCGCTTCGCCTCTTTTCAGTCCCATCTGGAACACATGGTGATGAAAATGTCCGATATGATTGCCACTTCCCTGGCGGAACTGATTGAGTGCCGGGATGAAAATACCGGCGGTCATGTGATCCGCACGAGCGCCTATGTGGATCATATTGGAAGGGGTTTGCTGGAGAAAAATTTGTTCTCTGAGGAGCTGACCGGTGCGGAGCTGGATATGATGGTGCGGGCCGCGCCTTTGCACGATATAGGCAAGATCGTTATCAGCGACCGAATTCTTTTGAAGAACGGGCAATTGGATGAAAACGAGTTTGAGGATATGAAGCGGCACGCGGCCATCGGCGCGGAGATTTTGGAGAAAATCTACAGCCGAACCCCTTCGCAGCACTACCTCAAATATGCTATTATGATTGCCCATTCCCACCATGAACGTTACGACGGCGCGGGATATCCCCTGGGACTCAAGGGTAATGAGATACCCCTCTGCGGGCGGATCATGGCGGTGGCGGATGTTTATGACGCCCTCACCCACGACCGGGTGTATCATAAAGGGAAAACCCATGAAGAAGCATACCGCCTTATTATGAAAGACAAGGGAACCCACTTTGATCCGCTTGTTCTGAATGTTTTTGAGGATATCCACGAACGTATGGCCGCGGACACCATGTTTATGGAAATCCCGGATATCCAAAGCAACGGGGATTACCGGTAAAATGAATATGGTTTTCGTGCTGTTTTGGTGTAAGGTCTTGGGTAAACGCATTATCGAGTTAATAAAAATCTCTCCGGTTGCCATCATCGGCGGCGGTATCTTTATGGGCGCTTTGGCGTATACCCGCACCAATATCGTGATAACCTTGAATAGGCATACCTGTATTCCGGCTGCCGCTTTGTTATTTTTCATAATCTTTGCGCTGTCTCTAAAAAAACATCCTGTTTTAGAAAAACTGACTTTTTATAGTAAAAGCGGGTATACAAACACTTTACTGCGGCATATATTTTACCTCAAAAGAGCCGTTGCCAATAACGGATTATCTATCTTATTTTTGGGATGCGTCTTTACAAAACGGATTGTATTTGACTTTTCCATGCCCATAGGAAACATACTATTGCTCTTTTTAACTTGTCTATTATTTTCTTTTATCGTTATTATAATAAACAACAGGAACAGCCGCTCCCGGGCAAAACCGGTATTGATTCCTATACATCCCCGGATAAAAAGCACGCTCTATGACTATGAAAACGCGGCGGTTATGGGGATCATAATTATCGCGGTATCGCTATTTATCGGTATAGAATTGCTAAAAAATCCCGCTATGCTTAAACGGATGGAACAGCCGCTGTTTATTCCCTTACTGCTTTTTACGGTTTTATCAATAGGCTTATGCGGAATTTTCGACGCAATTCCCCATACCAACTGGCTTTTTTACTCGATTGTCTCATTAGATTTCAAGGATCATGTAAAACGTTCCATGGTATTTCTGGTTTCTTTTTATGGGATTATACTCCTGCAGTATGCGGTTATAACCGCATATATAGATATCAAGGTATGGCCTATTTATATGGCCGGTATTATCATAACGGTATCTCTTGCGGTGAGCATGGCATTTTGCAGCGGAGGCATGGTAAAAAAAACGGTGATATACCTGCTGTTTATAAGAATAGCCTTATCCCTGCTGTACGCAAATCCCTATATTATGCTGGCGGCTCTTCCGCCTGTGATACTGTTGTTCTTTAAAGCAAAAAGCGAATATAGAGACTGGACTTATTTATGATACGATGTGAAAACCTTACCAAAGTATTTAATGAAAAAGCCGGCATACACGCTATTAATCTGACGTTCTCCCCGGGAAAGATTTACGGTATTATCGGGTATAACGGAGCGGGTAAAACCACCCTGCTGCGCTGCATTGAGGGATTGTACGTACCTACATCGGGTCATGTGTATCACAATGATATACGTACAACCCAAGACCGGGAATTCCTGCCGTACCGAAGAAGAATAGCTTTTCTTCCTACCGAAGAATACCTCTATCAAAAATTAACCTGTAGAGAAAATATTGAATTGGCAACCATATTAAGAACCGGAAAAAAGAACTTGCTTGCAAAGACCGCAGAGTTAATAACATATTTTGAGGTACACGATTATTTAGATAAAAAATTCTGTGACTGTTCTACAGGTATGAAGAAAAAAGTTCAGATCATAATCAGCTTAATAGGCGAAATCGATACTATACTGTGGGATGAGCCTAACGACGGTCTTGATATTATTTCAAATATGAAGATAAAAAATCTATTGCGGTATTATAAAAACAAACATACTACGATATTGCTGTCCTGTCATGTGATAGAATTCTTACATGATTTTATCGATTACTGTATTCTTATACAAGACGGCGCGGTTATAGAAGAGAAGGAAGCAGAAAAGATAAGCTCTTTGGAAGAGTTATATCTTAAACACCTTAACAAAGACGCTATAGCGTTTCCGTTTACAGAATAGACGGTACAGGCCCGCTCTCTATGGATCCTGGCGCCGGCAAATACCGCGGATCCCGGCGGCGCTAGGAAGAGGAAGAGGAAGACTGCGGGGATCCCAGAGGGCCTATAAACTTGTCGGTTCGCCACCAGACCAGTTTTATATCCCAATCGCCTACCAATAGGGCCGACAGGATCCCCTCGCCGGAAAGGGCAAAAGCGTTGAACTGTAATTCGTCGTTCTGTACCTGGATGAATCCCTGGCGCTGTTCCCGCTCTTCGGGGTTCAAAATCAGCAGAGAATACCCGTTTTCCACAGGAAACTGTAGAAATATCCGCCCGTTTCGGATCACTCCCAGGAGGGAATAGAACATCTTAACGTTAAGCTTATGTTTATTTTCGGTAACGGTGGATTCAAAAAAGGGAACTTCGATGGTTTTCTGATATGAGCCGTCTTCCACAAGCATAACCCAGATGATCGAACTATCCGGTTCATTCCCGGAGCGGGTATTGGTGGATGCGTCATAAGTATCCCGGTAATAATCCGCCTTAATATACAGCTTTCTGGCATCCGGCGCCGCCACAATCGTATCAAGGGAAACGATTACCTGCCGGTTCGGGGGAAGGGGGATGTTCTCATCCCGTATTTTAACCAGATAGAGGGACATGCCGTCCGCATCGAACCAGTAGATGTTCCAGCCTATGGGAAGACGGCACACCACCGCCAATTCATCTTCAATGGAGGTGTACAGCCCTTCGATTTTGGGGAAAGGGCTTCCCCCTATGCCCTCTCGACCCAGATACCCCATAAAGACGCCGTTCCCGTCAAAATGGAGGATCACATTGTTCAGCAGGGCTTTACTCTCAGAATCGGTACCGTGCCGCTGCTCCGGAAGCATATCCTCCACATAGATATGCTTCCGGGAATCTACGGTAATTTTTCCCGGATTTTGTAGGGGATAGGTAAAAGCCCACCGGGTGATAACTTCCCCCTGGGGCATTTTTTCTAAGGTCGGCAAGGTCATGGGCAGCGGATTGGTTTCTTCGTTATAGATCATAAACAGCGGGTCCCCGTATGAATTATACCGGACTACCTTCTCCCCATTGCCGTCGGAAATATAGAAAAGACCGTCCTGCATGATCAGGTTGGTCCTCCGTATACCCCGGTCTCCTTCCAGGTTGTAGAGGGCTATCTGATCTTCCAAGCGCCCTACCTGAAAGGTGAAAATTTCCTCCCTGCTAACCGAAGGTATCTGTTTTCGGGAACATCCCAAAAGCATGAATATGCCGAGCAGCAGGAACATACAAAACAGAACCGTTTTTTTTCTCATATACTTTATTGTTCTATATACTTATCATGGTTTTCAAGGCTTATTGCGGAGCCCCGCACAAACCGCCCTCCGAAGAATCGATTCCGGACCGCGTGTTCATGGATTTGAAGTTTATTCCGGCAAAACGCGGCCGGGGAATATCCTCCGGATCCGGCGGGAAAAAGAGACTGCTACTTTTTTAACGAAAGCGGCGGCGTTTGGTCCGGGTGATATTCAAACAGCAGATCCGGCCCGGTTATTTTCTTCCAGCCTACGGTTCTTTTAGTCAAAGGATTCTTCTCATCAATATACCGGTGAGTCGGGGTCAAGGTTACCTGGTCATCGGCAAATTTGAGCGTACCGGATAAGTTGTTCTTCCCGTCAATCCGCTGTACCCAGGTCTCGCCCATAAATACATAGGTCTGCCTTTTTCCCTGAGCATCGGTAAGATCAACCGGGCTTACCGCGTCCAGCACGGTTGATTTCCCGGTATGCCTGGGCGAATAGGAAGCGCAGCCCGGGATCATACAGGCGATGAGTACCCAGATAGGCAACATGATTCTATTTTTCATAAGATCTCCTAATCAAAGATAAAGTGAATTCATTATTTTCTATATGCGCTTCGGTGTCAAGACCGCGCTTTGGAGCGCCTGAGGCCCGATGCCGAAGCATCCGGCGGGCCGCTTGCCCTGTCCGTTCATTTGGTGATGTACACTCTCCGTTTATAGAGGTTCTGAACCGGTCTGTTGTTTCCCGAATAAACCGCGGTAAATGCGTCGATCTGTTCTTGAGACAGTTCCAGCGCCGTATCGGCAAGGCTCCACTTGACCCCTTCGGTACACGGCGGCGTCGTGAGGGACCCGTCATACCGGTACAGCCCCGCGCCCGCAGGTACAAGCGCGGTTAAATCAATAGGCGCATCCAGAGAGACCGGTTCTTCATGGGTAACTTCTTTCGGCAGCTTAGAAAAAGCCTCCTTGAGGGTTTCATTTTCCGCTCCCGGAACGATCAGAATCCCGACCACCGCCAGATTGCCCGCCGCGTCTTTGTGGACTAAGTGAGCTTCCATAGCGCAAAGTTCCCCGTTAATCCTGTGTTCGCTGGGCGCATGGAAATGCAACTGCTGCAGCGCATAGTCCGCGGCGTCAAGGACAATGTAATTATCCGCGCCGGAAGGCGCCAGCGCTATGGTGTGCCCATTGTTTTCCGCTTTGAAAGGGATGCCGGTATAATGAAACTCCGGCTTGGACAGGCCTCCGGTTTCGGCCAGTCCGCCGGTAACAATGTTGATAGGGGACTGGGCTTTTCCGTCTTTCGCAAGCGCGTAATCGGGACTCAGGGTATGCCAAAAATCGGGGCCTACATCGCCGGTATACCCCCAATGCTTTTCCCCGGCCGCGGCCGCCTCATGAGCGGGTGCGGAACGCTTTGCCGCGCTTCCGCACCCGGCGGCGTACAATAACACCAGCACTCCGATAATCAGGGGCAGGTACCGTCTTTTGTTTTTGAGCAACATACTGTTTTTCTCCTCGAATTGTAATAAAACGGATAATTTATAATAGAATTTTATGGAACTTGAAATAATCAGACTGTGGCGCGCGGGCGTATTCACGCTGCAGGCAGGCGCTTACCCCGCTTTCGTTCACATTTGCCGAGGGGAACCCGCTTTATCCTTGCCGTATATTCCCGCCCGGCGCTCCTCTGGTTTTTCGTAATAAATAAACGGCTTTTTTCGAGTTATGTCCAGTTTTTCAAGCGCATAGAATACCGCCGTTGCCGTACAACCGAATTATCCGGCGTATTCTTTAAGAAAACATCCGGCCTGCCCGTCGCCGCTTCTTGCCTCAAGTCTTCTTTATCTATCTTCCCTCTGCGTTTCCCCTTTACAATAACTATGGTGTCATTTGACCTCATTATATTTTTTAAAACACCACCTTCATTTTTTTTAATGTATCAGGTTTTACCCCATACCGCCTTGGCATCCTCTGCCTTCTTTCCCTTTCTCATGCCTTCAGTTTATGGTTAGAGAACAAGTCTATTATATAACACATCCGATTTTGTTTTTCTATAAAAATCTTAATTTTTTTGTAAGTCCCACACAGAGATAAAAACTACCGCTTCCTCTCTTTTTTTTCCTGCATCTTCTTGAAAGCCTCTGCAAAGGGGCTATACATGGTCCCGTCGTCTTCAGGTTGGGGTTTGTTTTGTATATACCGGCTCCATTGATCCTGCGGCGCCGGTTTCCGGAGGGCGTTGTTTTTAACTGCGCCGGTTTCTCCTTCGGTCTTTTTTACCACCAGTACCTTCTTTTTAGGCTCTAGGGATTCTCTAACAATAGGTCTTTCCCTTACCGAAGGTTTTTCTTCCGGTATAAGGCCGAGAGGTTTGATGTTGCCTACTGAAACGGAACCCGCGGCATATAGAGGATCGTTCGGTTTGGTGATTTGAGGGAAACTTTGACGCTTCCGGGAAAGGGCGATCCGGCGGCGGTCTTGATCCAGGCTAATCACCCGAAATTGCAATATATCCCCTACTTTCATCACTTCCAGAGGGTCTTTCACAAAATGATCGCTCATTTCGGAAATGTGAACCAGCGCGGTTTCCTTGATACCCAGATCAACAAACGCCCCGAAGTCAACCACGTTTTTGATCTTCCCGGTGATCATCATACCCTCGTAGATATCCTCAAAGGTAACGACTCCTTTCTGCATCAAGGGCTTGGGGCAGCCTTCCCTGGGGTCCCGATTGGGCTTCTTCAGCTCCTCCACAATGTCTTTGATGATGGTGTCCCCTACGCGGTGCTTTTCTTTAAGGAGTTGAGCAGCCTCGAAACTCAAGTTTCCGGTAACCGTTATAGTATCCCATATACTTCGGGCAATTTCATAGTTTTCCGGGTGAACCCAGGTATTGTCCAAAGGTTCCTCGCTTTCAGGTATTTTGAGGAATCCTGCGCATTGCTCGAAACTTTTAGGTCCCATCCCGGAAATTTCAATCAGTTCGTGCCGGCCGGCGATTTTTCCTTTTTCTTCCCGGTACTTCACAATTTTCTTGGCAAGAGAACCGTTAATCCCCGATACATACCGAAGCAGGGAGGCGCTGGCGGTATTGATATTGACCCCCACGTTATTCACTACCGAGGATACTACTTCGTCGAGAGTTTCGGACAGTTTCTTCTGATTAACATCATGCTGATAAAGCCCTACTCCGATAGATTTGGGGTCGATCTTCACTAATTCAGCTAAAGGGTCTTGCAGGCGGCGGCCTATGGAAATGGCCCCCCGAATGGTCAAATCCAGATCGGGAAATTCTTCCCTGGCTATGTCGCCGGCGGAATAGACAGACGCGCCGTCTTCATCCACCACCGTATAGAGGATGTCCAAATTGTTTTCCGCAATCACCTGGCCGACTATCTCCTGCGCTTCCCTGGAGCCGGTACCGTTTCCTACCGCAATAAGCTGTATATCGTACTGCTTGACTCCTTCTAAAATGAGCTTCTTGGCTTCTTCAATTTTGTGATTATAGATAACAAAGTTATACAGATATTTTCCCGTATCATCCAAACAGGCGCACTTGGTCCCGGTCCTGATGCCCGGATCAATGCCCATAACCCGAGTCCCTCTGATAGGCTGCTGCATGAGGAGGTTCTTGAGGTTCTGACTGAATATCGATATGCCGTGATCATCCGCGGCTTCTCCCTGATCGCCTCGAATTTCCCGGATCACCGCGGGAGACAGCAGCCGTTTGAGCCCGTCTTCAACAGCGGTTTTATGGTATTCATTGGGAATGATATATTTTTTCTGCAAAAGTTCCGCCGCGGCAGGTTCATCTACGTCGATAACGGTTTCCAGTAATCCTTCCCGCTCGCCCCGGTTGATGGCTAAAATTCTGTGAGGTTTTATCTGGGAAAGTTTTTCCGTATAATCCCAATACATCTGATAGGTGGAAGTTTTCTTGACCGTTTCATCTCCTATGCCTTTAACTATGATACGTCCGTCCCTGAGATAGAAGGATTTGACCGCACTCCGATTCCCGGTTTCCAAAGAGACCCGTTCCGCGATGATATCCATAGCTCCCTGTAAAGCGTCGTCTGCGGTGGCAACCGATAGTTCCGGCTGTCCGGTATTTTCAACGATAAATTCCGCCGCTTTGATCCGCAATTCCGCGGCTTCAAGCCGGGTCATGGCCTCAGCCAGCGGTTCAAGCCCTTTCTCAATAGCTATCATACCTCTGGTCTTCTTCTTTTTCTTGTAGGGAGCGTAGATATCTTCCAATTCGGTGAGGGTTGCGGCTTTCGTAATGATCTCATACAGCGGTTCGGTGAGTTTTCCTTGATCAAAAATCCCCCGGATAATCTCGATACGCCGGGTTTCCAGATTCTTGGCGCCGGTAAAGAGATGATCCGCCTCCCGGACCTGTACCTCATCAAGGCTGCCGGTCTTCTCTTTCCGGTAACGGGCGATGAAAGGAACCGTATTCCCCTCCGCAAATAGACCGATAACTGCTGAAACTTGACTTATATTGATATTCATGGCCTCGGCGATGCATTTCATGATCGCTGCTTCATTGACCTGTAATCCGTCGATAAATTCCTGATGTATTTCCATATACCGGTATTATACTGAGAAAAGGCGCTTTGTTCAAGGGAACTGCCGGATGCTTTCAGCCTTCGGCCTCCTGTTGATTTGAAGGCTTTAGGGCGTAATCGGGCCCCATGCCTAAAGGCGGGATATATCCCCGTGAAGGGGGAAGGGGCGCCTTTATCATAAAAGGGACCCCGCAGCTTCCCCGCTTCACATACCCTAAAGCTTAGGGATTTTCGTTTAGTTCATGGAGTTCTTTCAAGTTCCGGAGTTTGAAGGTGGCCTTTTCCTGAATCTGCCGAACCCGTTCACGGGTAATGCCTAAAATTTTACCAGTTTCTTCCAGGGTTAAAGGCCCTTCGCCGGTTAAACCGAATCGAAGCTGCATGATCTTCATTTCCCGCTCCGAGAGATAGGAAAGAATATCTTCCATGGTTTCTTGGAGGGTTATAGAAAAGGCCATTTCAAAAGGCTCTTCCAGATTCTCGTCCTTAATAAGATCCGAAAGCCGGGTGAGGTTGCCGTCGTCCACAATGGTGTCCAGGCTGGTGGTTTCCTGGGAGAGTTTTACAATCTCCTTCACCTTGGCAAGGGGCAGCCCAAGATACTCGGATAATTCTTCATTACTCGGATCCCGGCCTAAGTCCTGGGTGAGCTGCTTTGAAACAAAGTAGCATTTTTTTATGGTATTCAGCATGTGGATAGGTATCCGGATAACCCGTCCCTTATCGGCAATGCTTTTGATGATGGCCTGCCGGATCCACCAGGTGCCGTAGGTGGAAAACCGGCAGCCGCGGGTATAATCAAACCGTTCCACCGCTTCGATAAGCCCGATATTGCCCTCATCAATCAGGTCCAGAAGTGATAAACCTCGATGCTGATAATTCTTCGCAATGGAAACTACCAACCGGAGGTTGGAGTTAATCATCTTATTTTTATACAACTGGAGAGAACTATCAAGCACCGCCCGTTCTTTCTTATAAACCGCCTCATCATTTTTCCCTTCGTACATCAGATCCAGGTCCCGAAGTTTCCGCCGCAACACGACTATTTTTTCACCGATAACCTGTTCTTCTTCAACCGTTAAAAGGGGAAACTTCGAAATCTGCTTAAAATACAACGCTAAGGGATCCGTTTCCTTAGAAAGCCTCGATTTCCTGAGACTTTTCGAGGTACGAGAATTCTGGGCCCGTTTCTTTATATGGGTTTTTTCCGCTCCTGAATCACTCATAGGATATAATATAACCTCTTTTTTGTTGCCTAGCCGTTCTACCGTTTCGGTAGAAATTTTTGTTTTTAACATACTACCTCCCCTTTTGAGGTTCTTGTATTTTTAACTATACTTTTATACTTTATGAAAATCTGCGAGCATACCGCACCCAAGGGGATCACGCCCGAGGGGCTTTGGCGGGGTCAATAGGGGTATTACTCCGGTATACAAGAAAAAAAAGTTGAGGTTTTCTGGATACCGCATCAATCCCTAACCTCCCAAGTTCACTTCCGGATGTTACCTTATCGCCCTCTTTCACCGACAAACTTTCACAGCCGCCATATACGTATAAATAGCCTCCCGTTACCTGTACAATCGCAACCCTGCCAAAACCCCTGTATGGCCCTGCAGATACCACCGTTCCCTGGGTGAGACTTCTCACCGCTTCGGATCTTTCACCCAACAGAGCCACTCCATAGAGCTTGCCGGTCATATAGAGCACCTCTTTAGCGGCTACCGGCCAGCGTATTGAAGCGTCTACCCGTTTCGGCTCCATAGCACGAGGAGCGGTTCCCGCGCTTGGAACCGGATTGCTCAACATCGTGCTATGGGAGCCCGATGCGCTGTTCTGAACGGTCCCCCCTTGAGGGGCGGCGGTACCTGTTCCGCCTGAAGAGGCCGGTTTTTCCGGCCCTTTATGGGGGAGAGGAATCTTGAGGAGATCCCCCTCCTTTAATACATAGCTTTCAGAAAAATTGTTGACATTACGCAAAGACTGCAAGGTAATCTCATAATGCCTGGCTATACTATACAGGGTATCCCCTTTAGAAACCCGGTATTCCACAAAACTGGAAGACCCCCCCATTCCCGGTATTGCAAGGCGCTGACCTGCCTGAAGTTTCTGAGGGTCCGCCACTCCATTAAACTTCATAAGATCATCAATGCCAACTTTATAGGAACGGGCTATTGAATAAATCGTTTCCCCCCTCTGAACAATATGAACCGTTTCTTCTGCGGCGATGCGCATCGTCAAACCGATAAGCAGCGCCGGCATACATAAAAAAGAATTTAAAACCCTATATCGACGATTCATAATAATTCTTTATCGGTATTTTCATCTTTTTTATTATGCTATAAGAAAATATATAATTTTATAATACCGATACACAATCATTTTCTTTCAGAAAAACGTAATGATTATAACATAGTACCAACATTTATATTATACAACATAAACAATGATAAACGAAATATGTTACACTTGGGTATGGCTATTGAAATCGAATTAAAGGCTTGGGTTGAAGAGCCGCAGGCATTAAAAGAGGTCATTACATCGCTGGCGCGCGCCCCCGCTTCCTTTGATAAAGAGGACGCATACTGGTATAGTCAGGAATCCCGCGGATTGGTTCCCATATCAGGAGTCCGGATTCGGAACGAAAGGGATACGGACCCTCAAGGTACGATTGCCCATACTACCTGGGTAACCTACAAGACCAAAGAAGTGCGGAACCGCATTGAAGTGAACGATGAACAAGAATTCACGGTATCCGACGGTAAAACCTTTGAGGAACTCCTCAAGCGGCTGGGGCTTAAACAGGGTATGAGGAAGCATAAGCAGGGCTGGACCTGGGTGTATGAGGGAATCACGGTGGAGCTTGCCCATATTGAAGGTCTCGGCTGGTTTGTGGAGATGGAAATCCTAGCGGACGACAACCAGGCCGCAACCGTAACCGCCGCCAGGACCAGGCTTTTGGGTTTTTTACACCGGATCGGCATCGGAGAAGATAAAATTGAAACCCGGTACTACACGGAAATGCTGCGATCAAGAGGAATGTAGGAAAGAGGGGGAATTTTTTAAGGCCGCCGGCTGGACGGTATCCGGGCGGAGGCAAGACCCTAGCCTGCTTATGTCCTTGTACCGGATGTTTCACGTGAAACATTTTTAAGGTTCGGCAACCGGCTTGCAGAGATCGACCCAGGCTTTATTGCGGGAGTAGGTATTGAGCTCATCCGGGGACAGTTCAATGGCGGAATTACCGCTGCCGCAGGCAGGAAAAACCGTATCGAAACGTTGCAGGGAGACATCCAGATAAACCTCAACCCCTGTAGGCAGCCCGAAAGGACAGATGCCGCCGGCCCCATGGCCGGTACTATGCAGCGCTTCTTCCGGGGTGAGCATCTTTGCCTTAATCCCGAAACGCTCTTTGTATTTGCGATTATCCAGCTTCATATCCCCGGCGATTACCGCCACCACGGCTTTATCCCCTTGTTTAAGAGAAATACTCTTGGCAATTCGAGCGGGAACAACTTTTAAGGCTTCCGCCGCCTCCGAAACCGTTGCGGTGGATGCTTCCAGCTCAATAATATCCTTATCCCTGCCCCATTGATGTAAATAGTTTCGCGCAGCTTCAATAGACATGTGTATAGTCCTTATACTATGGTTATTGAAACCATAGTTTTTCTATCAAATATTCTACCATAAAATTAGAGTAATGTATATACGAATAGCGCCGCAAGAGTCCGCGGGTTAACATACATCCGCTCCCCAATGGTAAAACTTGCTGTAGAAAAACCCGCAGAAGCCGGACCGGTACTGGCGGGGAGCTTATGAGCTTGTTTCACGTGAAACATCGTAATCAAATTGGAGATAAAAGGTATTGCCTTATACAAACCTACGGACCTTCACATTCCCTAGATGTTACTCTGTCCCGAAAACCAGAACCGCTTCCATGCCCTCCATATCCCTGGTGTACAGTTCCAGCCTGCCCTGTACCAAAGCCCAGCGGGTTACCTGGGCCAGATAATCGTAATAGGCCTGTTCTTTGAGGTCTTCAGGTTCTTTAAAACTCGCCATACGGGTACCTGCTATGGTGTTAAAAGAAATCCCGTGATCCCCTTCCCGTTGATAGGTAGCCGAATAACGGTTAGGCGCAGCCCTACCGCCGGCCCGCTCGGAATCGAATTGCAGGATGTAGAAATCGCCCATATCTTCGGCTTCCAATTTGGAACGGCTGAAACCCGTATCCCCGGAAAGCGTTTTTATTCTCAATAGCCGCCAGGTTTTTCCCTGAAGAGCCGCAAAGCCGGCAGCATCCTGTTTAGCCGAAGCTCCGCCGGTACAAGCGGTAAAGCCGATTAAGCACACAAAGGCACAGGTTTTTAAGAAATTACTCATATTTTTTTCTCCTATTTTTTAAACATACTGCTTTTCAGGATAAGATGAAAGAATCCCTAAAATACTTCATGCCGCCTTGAATGTTCCGGAAGCCGCCCTCTTTACCGGTTAAGGCCCGGTATACTATACTTTCTCAATCATGGATCAAAGTAATTGTCGAGATTCTAAGGGAAGACGGGAACCGCCTTAAAGTGAATATTATCCTCTTTGAAGGCCATGAACTGGGTAAGCCGCTTCCCCGGCGGGATGAACGGGCCGTACACCTCCTCAAGGTACTGCATAAGCGGGAGGGGGATCGTTTTGATGCCGGGGTTCTAGGCGGCAATCTAGGAACCGGCCGCATTGCAAAAGTCAACGGCGACGGTTCCATAACCTTTTCTCTTGAACTGTATGCCTCTCCTCCATCAAGATCTCCTGTACGCATGGCGGTAGGGTTTCCGCGGCCCATACAGCTCAGGAGGCTTTTGCGGGATCTTGCCAATCTGGGGGTAGAAGCGGTCGATCTCATCGGAACGGACCTGGGGGAAAAGAGCTATCGAGACACCGCTCTCCTCCTAGACGGCAGGGCTAAAGCGGCGCTTATCGAAGGGGCTGTTCAGGCCAGGGATACGGCCATACCGCGCCTGTCGGCGTACCCTTTTCTGCATCAATGGCTTGAAAAACGTCCCTGGGATGCGGACGGACTCCATTTAGATGCCTGTCTTATTGCGGCGGATAATGTGCGTCCCCAAGGCTCCCTATCCCTTCTTGGTCCGGCGCCGCCGTATATAGTTGCAGCGGTCGGGTCCGAGCGGGGATGGTCCGACCGGGAACGGGATCTGCTGGAACACGCGGGGTTTCGACGGCTTTCTATGGGAACCCGGGCGTTACGTACCGAAACCGCTTGTATTGCCGCCGCAATTTTGGCTATGGAAAAAACCGGGGAACTAAGATAAAATATGGTTATGAATCAAGATCAGATTAAGACCGCGCTTCTTGCTATTGAAGATGCGCCTTTGGATTTTACCCTTGTCTTTTCAGGGAAAAAGAGCAAAAAGGTAAACGGCCTGTATAAACCTGAATCCAGGGAAATCGTCATCCACAACCGCAATTTCAGTGACGACAACCTTCTATTGTATACCGCCCTCCATGAATATGCCCACCATCTCCATGCCTGCTCCCGGGGCGGGCGCTTATCCGCCCGTTCCCACACTACGGAGTTCTGGGCTATTCTCCATAAACTTTTAGAAAAAGCCGAAACCAAGGGGGTTTATAAAAATGTCTTTGCCGATTCCCCGGAACTGAACGAATTGACCAAGATTATCAGGCAGAAATTTCTCCAAGAAAACGGCGGCCTCGTGAAGGATCTGGGTATGCACCTCCTCAAAGCGCATGAGCTTTGTATTGCCATAGGAGGCCGCTTTGAAGATTATATTGATCGAATACTTAGGATTCCCAGGAATTCCGCACAAATAGCGATGAAGATATATCAATATAATTTGAACACCTCCGTAGGCGCGGAAAATATGCGGTTTCTCGCGGGAATCAGGAACGAGGAGGAGCGCATGACTGCGGAAGCTTCCCTGCTCAAAGGGAAAAGTCCGGATACGGTGAAAACAGAGTCGAAACGCCGGACTTTAGGCATCCCAACGCCGGAAGAAGAGCCGAAAATCCGGTTGGAAAAGGAAAAATCAAGGCTTGAACAGACCATCGCTTCCCTGTCAAAACGGCTGACCGAAGTGGAACGGGAATTGGAACATATAGGAGGAAGCGGGGATTAGGAATACAATGAGGGCCGGATATTGCGGCGGCGTACATCCCGCTATAATACCGGACGCTTTCGGTCTCGGTCCTGCTAGATCAAAACCCCGCCGGTTCCCCAGTTTTCAAATTCCAAAATATTTAGATACATGTGTTCTTTTTTAAATCCCAGCTCCTTGGACAAAAGATCAAATATCCCCGCGGTGAGCTGTTTCTTGGGTTCCAAACCGGTCTCGGTGTAGAGCCGCACCTCAATAAACGCTCCCGGAACCTCTTCTCCGGCACGATACAGGGTACGGCCGCCGGAAAAGTCTACCAGCAGTCCGGCCTCGGTTTTGGCGGGAATTAGAGTGATCAGCCGGCCAAGTTCGGTCTTAATCTTCTCTTTCTTGACGCCGGAAAGCTCCCGCGCCGTATTGATAGCAATATAGGGCATAGGCATACCTCTAAACAGAATTATTCCCCGGCGCACATATCAAAAGAGGGAATGGGAAATCCCATAACTTCCCAGCCGGATTTGTTCAATACAAGCAAAACCCGCCGCTTATTTACCCTTTGATCCGATGAGGGTAAAGGTTAGTCCGGTTTGGTAACGACAGTCCGGATTATCGGGGTTTATTATCTTTCCATTGGTATAGAACCCCACACTTCCTGTGGAAAATTCCTTTGGCGTTGCATACAGCCGCCCCCATTCTTGACCGCCATCTCCTACTATAATGACCTGGAGGGTTTTGGGGGCTTTTTCATCCCGGATTCCCATTTTTATAACCTGCTATTCAAACAATTTTATATACAAGTAACGTGTAATGGACGATGCTAGATTTGAACTAGCGGCTTCTACCGTGTGAAGGTAGCACTCTCCCACTGAGTTAATCGTCCTTAAAACGGTTGCTATTTTTATAATACAAAACCCCTGCCGTTTATGTCAATAGATTTAATCAGAAATGTGAAAAAACTTCAAAAACCGGATCCGCATTGACAAAGAGCGAAAAATTACTTGAAAAAAAGCCCGGCCCGTTGTATGGTTATACAAGTCATTCACTATAATTATTAATAGTAATGTTTTCTTACCGGAGATACCTGTGAAAGAGCGATCGGCCCGTTTAAAAGCAGTCCGAAAATTGATAAAAGCCTACCGAATCGAGTCTCAGGAGACCTTGCTGGGATATTTACAGAAAGAAGGATTTATAGTTACCCAGGCAACCCTCTCGCGGGATTTAAAACTCCTGAAAGTAGGCAAGATATCGGACGGACAGACCGGCTATGTCTATACGCTCCCCGGGGAAGATGAACAGCAGGAAACCGAACGGACCTATATCCATGATTTCCTTAGGGGTTATGTTTCCATCGAATGGTCCGGCAATATGGTGGTAATCAAAACCTATTCGGGCCATTCCGATTCGGTGGCACTGGCGCTGGATAATCTGGGGCTTGATGACGTGCTGGGTACCATTGCCGGGGATAATACGGTTTTTGTATGCCTCAGAGAGGGCATAAGCGGGGAAGATTTTATGAACCGTATGAAAGCAAGCATACCCGAGCTGGAAGAATGAGAGGAGCCGGCCCGGAACGCCTCTACAGGTGAAGGCGCGGGCGGTTCCAAACGTATAAAGAGACGGAGGGATAGAAAACCGGTGTGATCTGTCCATATTCAAAGAGAAATCAGAAACATTTAGGAGGTAATAATGGATTATCTTGATTTCGATAAAACCGCAGCTTATAAAAAGCTGTCGGATCTGGCGTCCAAGGGTAAAGCCTTTGATTTCGGTTCCCTGCTCAATGCCGAGCGGGTGCAGAAGAACATCGTTCCTATGGCCGCGGGGCTGACCTATTCCTGGGCGGCCAAGGCGGTAGACGCTCCGGTATTGGCGGGTCTCCAATCCCTCGCGGATGAGCAGGAACTTATTGGGAAATATAAGGCCCTTCTGAATGGGGAAACCATGAATACCGGGGAAAAGAGGAAGGTTCTGCACCATCTGTTGCGGGGGCAACTGGGAAAACCCGTGAACCATGCGGGGAAGGACATCGGCGCGTTTTACCGTCTGGAACTGGACCGTTTCTCCTCGTTTGCCGAGGATGTTCACCGTGGCAAACTGCGGGGAACCACTGGGAAGGCCTTTACCGCGGCGGTGCAGATAGGCATAGGCGGTTCCGACTTGGGGCCCCGGGCGCTGTATCTTGCGCTGGAACAGTGGGCGGCCTCGGAAAGCAAGCGCCATCTGCGCGCGGCGTTTATTTCCAATGTTGACCCCGACGATGCTTCTCAGGTGGCGGCTTCGGTACCCCTGGAAGAGACTATGTTTGTGCTGGTCTCCAAGAGCGGCACCACTCAGGAAACCCTGGCCAATGAGCTTTTCGTCAAGGATAAACTGGCCAAAGCGGGGCTGGATCCCAGCAAACACCTGGTGGCGGTTACCAGCGAAACAAGTCCGCTGGCCCATAACCCCGCGTATTTGGACTCCTTTTACATCGACGATTTCATTGGAGGCCGCTATTCATCCGCTTCGGCGGTCGGAGGGGTGATCCTCTCTTTGGCATTTGGCCCCGATGCATTTAAAGACCTCTTGGCCGGGGCTCACGAAGCGGATAAACAGGCTCTGGAACCGGATATTTTGAAGAACCCCGCGCTTTTGGACGCGCTTATCGGCGTCTGGGAGCGGAACTTCCTGGGGTATCCCTATACCGCGATTCTGCCCTATAGCCAAGCCCTTTCCCGTTTCCCCGCGCATCTGCAGCAGCTCGACATGGAATCCAACGGCAAGCGGGTAAACCGGGACGGCCAACCAGTGGCCTACTCCACAGGGCCGGTGGTCTTTGGGGAGCCGGGAACCAACGGGCAGCATTCCTTTTACCAGCTCCTCCACCAGGGTACGGACATCATTCCTCTCCAGTTTGTGGGCTTCATCGACAGTCAGCGGGAGGACGACGTTGCCGTAGACGGCTCGGTGAGTCAGACCAAGCTCAAGGCGAATCTAGCGGCCCAAATCGTGGCGTTTGCCAAAGGTAAAACCGACCCGGACAGGAACAAGGAATTCCTAGGAGGCCGTCCTTCAAGCCTCATCTGCGGCAAACGGCTCACTCCCAAAGCTCTGGGCGCTCTGCTTGCGCACTTTGAAAACAAGGTCATGTTTCAGGGCTTTGTTTGGAATCTCAACAGTTTTGATCAGGAAGGGGTTCAGTTGGGAAAGATTCTCACCAAGAAAGTTCTTTCCGGTAATTCCGGGGACCCCGCGCTGGATGCGTACAGCAAAATGCTGGGAATATAGCGGTTTTTAACCCTGAGAACCCGGAGATTTACGCAGAGAACGCGAAACTTTGAAATCCGCATTTTCTGCGGACCTCCGGGATCTTGCGGTTTCTTATGCTCTCTTGAAAAAATGGATACGAAGAGGGTGTTCAGTTTTTTTGCTCATCCCCAACAAAAAACGCTTTGATTTCTCCGCCCTCTACGGGCAAAGGTCTTTTCTATAAAACCGCCGTTCCTTCAAAGGCATACGCGAGGGAGCGGCGGTTTTTCCGGTTGCCCTTTGGTTTCTACTTGGTTCTCTCCCGCCGGTGGTTCCCTCCTTTTGAGCAGGAGGACTGGGCCGGCTTTTGCCCAAAAGCGGTATTTCCGCATTTGCCGCACCGCCATTGCGCGGAAGGGGTTTCTACATACCTAGCCCACCGGTGTCCCCCGCCTTATAAACCCAAGTTCAATGCCTTTGCTCAATTTCTTTTGAAACTCCGATTCAATCTCGTCTGCGGTACGATCAGCCCGGTTTATTGATGCGTCGTCATATCTTGTATCAACACTGCTCACTACGCCATTTTTATAATTGACCCTCCTGTATTCTTTTATTATTGTGTCGGAAATATTTCTGCCGGCTCCAATAAATTTCGGCGTAATGCCGGAAACAGAGATCGTATTACCGTCCAGCTTTGACACCTTTACCGCGTTCAGGTCAACGCCAAATTTTGCCTGAATATCATGGGTTATGACTACAAGCACTTGATTATTATACGCATTTGCGCGCAATCCCCACCCATTTTCCAATTCAGTTAATTTTTCAATCCTGGCCAATGTTTGATTTAAATTGGTTTGTAATAAGGCTACCTCCAGTATTTTCTGGAAACTTTGCATACTTATTCCGGCGTTTTCGAGCAATTTAATGTTATCGTTCAATGATTCTATCTCTATTGATTGTTTGGCTATGGTAATTTGATTTTCCAGTTTTTCCCGCTCCAAAACCCTTATTTTGTTTTCCGCCTTCAATCGTGCCACTTCAGCCCGCTGGGCTTTAATTTCGGCTTTTTCCTCATCGCGTATGGCGCCCTCAACCGCTATATCAACAAGATTATTAAATGCGGAAATAACCGGAACCATTAAAAAACAGCTCAAAACCGTTGACGCGGTTATTGCCAGGCTTGCGTTTATTTTTCTTATTTTAAAAATCGAAAAAATACTATAGCGAAAATACCGGCTAATCCGCCGCCGACAACAAGAACCGCCGTAGCGGCTTTTACCATGTTTAACATGTCATACCAAGTGGTAATATTATCCCCCGTATTGAAAGGCGTAGTGGTCCCCGCACGGTACGCATACTCCCACTCCGCCTCAGTGGGCAGATTGTCCCCGCCGGTAAAATAACTGGGATTTTCCCCAATCACCGCCCGGTACTCAGCCTGGGTAACCTCATACCTGCTCATATAAAAGGAACTCATCGTAACCTGATGCAGTGTTTCATCACTATCTCTTTTAGGCTCGGACTCAAGGCTCCCCATCCCGGATTCGGCGGCGGCGCCGGGCTTGTCGACCCAAAGAGCGCCGCCTCCAGAACGTCCAGCGCCTCGGCGGAGAGCACCGGATCAATGCCGTGTTCATTCCGCACTTTTTGCGCGATTGACGTTTTGCGGGATGCCCGTTCCGCCATGTCCGCCGCGGTTTTAAGCGCGTTATACGCGCTGCTTTGGATACAGCGGCCAAAGGCCGTACGCAGGGGCTTAGGCTCATCCTTCGCCAGGTCGCTGAACAGCGACTTGAGCCGCGCCGCATAGCCCAGCACTTCCTCGCCGTACTGGGCGGCGATCTGCTTCGATATTCACGAGATTAGTGTTCATGGGTTTTCTCCTTCTTTAAACCTGCTATGGGCGCATATCCTTTTCTTCTCGTTTGCCAATAGCGCCGATAATCCGAATCCCCGCCCCTACGGGCCAGGGCCTTTTCTAAATCAGCGCCGGAGGCTGTCCACGGATTACACGGATTTTCACGGATTAATAAGCGGTACTGAAATCCCTGTTAATCCGTGGAATTCTTATATCAATACAACTTTTTCCCCTCCCTTTCCCTTCCTACGGCACAATCGCCGAGTAGATTTCCCCCAGGGTCCCTTTTTGCCTACGGTGTTTTCCCAGCGCAGGCAGAAATACACGGTTTTTTCCCGCTCATGGCCTTGAAAGTTCAGGATAAAGGGCGAGGCCGTGTCGAACTCCGAATGGATCAAGCCTTCCGGGCTGTTTACGGGGGTATCGCTTATCATCCATCTGAGTTCCGCGCCGTGGACCCCGTGAGGCTTTGCTTTGCTCTTGCTCCCGTTACCGCAGGATTGTAGAGATATCTCTTGATGAAAGCCCGGATTTCGTGTTCATAAAGGGATCGGGCGTCGTTTTTCGCGGCGGTGTCGGGGGCGTCCGTGATTCGGCTGTTCGGCTTCGGCGTAAGCGGCATCAAAGACCGTTTGTTTCGACTTCAGCGCTGGGACCGCTTCAGAGGGGATTTTGATTGCCGGAGCGTGAGTTTCCAGATAGGCCATGAATGTTTTTTGCCATTCATGGAACCCGCTATTGGATTTTGGTATGGAAGGCATAATTCCTCCTTATGAGATGAGATGAAAAATAAGCCGGTCTCAAGACCGGATGTTCCAGTCTCGATGCTGAAGACCCCAGCCTCAAGGCCGAAGGTCCCGGCCTCGTATCCGAAGACTTCAGACACGAGGCCGAAGGCTCCAGCCTCAAGCCTGAAGACTTCAGACATGAGCCTGAAGACTCCGGTCTTGAGACCAAGACAAAATTTGAGAAAAAAAGTAAAAAAAAATGAGAATTTGGGCGCTTAGGCTCCGTAATGCCTAAAAACAAAACCTAGTCGAAAAGCTGGTGACTAAAAACTAAAAACCTAGTCCAAGGCACACTGGTTGCTTGGAGGCAGCCAAGTGAAACACAAAGGA
>JAITHW010000198.1 GCA_031279815.1 Treponema sp.
TACTTTCATTATCACATATCTTTGCCTAAATGTCAAATGGGTTTTCAACCTATTCTTTGCCGCTGTGCCGCCTTATATCCCCAGCCCTAAAGGGCGGGGTTTTACGGCGGTTTTGATAAAATAATAAGAACTTTTTAACTCAGATAGTCCAGAAAATACCCTGCCGGCACATACTCTCTTTAATCAAGTTATTATCTTCTATAATATAGACTTTTCGGTAGTTTATCAATATATAAAGCATAACTTTTAAGGAAAATATGCAGAATCATTCCCAGGTATTGCCCACTTTTCTTTTTTCATATAAGATGAATCTATGGATTCTGACATAAAACCATCCATAGAAATGTTGATCCGAAACATCAAGAGGCTCATTTCCGTAGATACTAAAAAGCTGGAGTATATTATTGCCGCTCAGATTGCCGGAGGGCATGTTATTTTAGCGGATTCCCACGGTGTGGGAAAAACCTCTCTTGCCAGAGCGCTGGCGCAGTCTATCCGCTGGCGGACGGAGGATATGGTTTCAGGGGATGTCAAAATGGAAGGGTTTAACCGCATCCAGTGCACCGTTGACCTGTTACCCCAAGATATCTTAGGGTACAACCGTTTTATCGGCAATTCCGGCGAGATGATCTTTAACAAGGGGCCGGTGTTTGCGCATTTTGTACTTTGTGATGAGATCAACCTGCTTACCCCCAAGACTCAGGGGAGCTTCCTTCAGGTGATGGAGGAACAGAGCATTACTATAGAGGGCAAGCTGTACCGCTTAAGGGATCCCTTTTTTATCATCGCTACCATGAACCTGAGAGGGGTTCACTTGTTCCCGCTGCCCGCGCCCCAGCTCGACCGTTTTATGCTGCGTCTTTCCCTAGGCTATCCTTCTATAGAGGATGAGCTGGAGATTATCGGACGCCACGGCAGGATGGACGCTTGGGACAGCTTTGAAAGTGTAATCAACAGCGCCGACCTGATCCGCTGGAAGAAGATGGTGGACGAGGTTCAGATGCATCCTGATGTCTCGTCCTATATCGTGGACTGTATCCGGCAGACTAGGGTACATCCTGATATAGAGACCGGCGCAAGCCCTCGTGCAGGGGTGCGGATTTCCCGGTTGGTCCGATCCCTTGCCCTATGCAGAGGCATGGACTATGTGCCTATTGATTTTGTCAAAGAAACCTTTATTCCCGCTATGGCTCACCGTATTGTTACCAGAGATCCGTCCATACCTTCGGAAGCGCCTCTGGAGAGTATTCTGAATTCGGTACCGGTAGAACCGAAGAAGCGGGAACAGTACTGATGGCGCCGTTTCGTTTTCAAAGCGTTTTCACTCCTGTGGGTTTTGCCTCTGTTGCGGCTGCCTTGGCGGTGCTTATCCGTTCTCTTTCCGCCCGTAATGTCTACGAGATCGTGCTGGTTACGGCATTGTTGGTCCTGTGGCTTATCCTCTATATTACCGGCGCTTGGGGGTCCAGAAGGCTTGCCGCCTTGGAACCGGGCTGGAAAGCTCCTATTCCGCTGATAGCGAATACCGGTGAAGAAACTCTTGTTACCGGTTTTGATATGCAGGTTCCCTGGTTTTTCCGCCTTCATTTTATTGTGAAAGGCCGTTTCTTCCCCGCGGGGAGCCCGCAGGGTTGCCCGGTACGGATGGAGACCTCTGTTACACCCGGAACCGGTACGGCGCGGCTCGGCCTCAGTTTTCCCATGTCCGGGGTTTTTCATGGGAAAGGTTTTTGTCTGCTCCGGGATATTTTCGGTTTTTTTTCGTTTCCCTGCGGGGTGCTTCAGCGCCGGAGCCTGACGGTTCAAAGCGCTCCGTGCCTGAAAAAAGCCGTCCCCATAGACGCCCGTTCGGGAGCTGAAGACCGGCGCAACAAAAGCACAGCCGATGAGGAACGGTATTATATGCGGGAATATGCCCCGGGAGACCGTTTCCGGGATATCAACTGGAAAAGTTCGGATAGGATCGACACGCTCATCACCCGTATATCCCCGGATAATCAGGAAAAGATCAGCCGTATTGAAGTGTACTTCCGCAATTTCGGACCTACAGATCAAAGTCCGCAAACCCGGGCTTCCCTACAGGATCTCTGGCTTTTGGATCGCGCCAAAGCGCGGCTCGCCCGGTTTCTGCGGACAGTCAAGGAGGAACAGAGCGCGTATATATTCTCTGTCCGTACCGCCCAGGATATATGGGAGATCAGAGATCAGGATGAACTGGAGCTGTTTCTGGAAGGCCTTGCAAGCCTCCCCTTTTCCCCGCCAATAAACGAAAACCGGTTTTCCGCGGCTCAGGAGGGAGCCGCGTACGTCTTTTCCACCGCCTGTGACGCGGGACTGCCGGCTTTCCTTTTGGCACGCCAGCCCAAACCGGTCTTCCTCTTTTTTGTCCGCTCCGCGGCTCCTAAAACCCCGGCGGACGCTATTGAACGCCTTTACCTAAGAGATTTTCCCGTAAAAGGCTGTATCCCGGTTCCCTGGTGGCTGGTTCCCCGCCATAGCCGGGCTTTGAATCCCCCCAAACTTCCCGGCAGCAGATCCGAGATTGATTACGCCGAGGTCCGGTTATGAAAGCATCTTTAGGCAAGTTTGACAGGGAAACAAAGAGGAAAACAACCCTTTTTGTCCTGCGGTTCTTTTGCTACCTTAGTGTAGCCCTTTTGGCAATCCCTCATCCGGGGATTCCGGTTTCCTACGACCGTACCGGTTTTATCCGGTGGTTTGTCATCATCCCTTTGGAAGCCCTCATCGCCTTTCTGCCCGCTCCCGGGGGTAAAACCCTCTATAAACCGGCCCTTGCGGTCCTGCCCTTGGCCGCGCTTTCAATCTACGCCGGCGGATTCGGTCCCGACGCTTGGTCGTCTTTCTGCGCAGGGCTTCTAAGTTTCTCGCTCACCTTGTTGCTGTTCCGCTATCCCCTTTGGGGCAAACCTGCGGTACTGGAACCTTTTTTTCTTGCCTGGGTATGTTTCCAGTTGCTTGCCTTTTCCCGTTCCGGCGAGGAAGCTTCCGGGCAAAGCATGGCTCTTACCCAGATCATCCTCGTATGGACGGTCCTGGTTTTTCTGCTCCACAGTGTGGTGGTGTATTTTTGTCTCTATCCTCAGGGTATTTCCGGCGTTAAGAGGGAAGCGGCGATCTTCGGGCTAGGCGCGGCCGCGGCGCTGGTGCCGGTTGTTTTTCTTCTGCCCGCGGATTTTGTCCGCAACGGGATAGTCATAAACTTGCTCCAGGATCGGATAGAGAAAAAGACCAAACCTGACGATAATGACTGGGGCATACCCCAAAACGGGGGCGGCCGCGACACGGGACGAAGAACCATCCCCGGCGATGATCACGGGCGCCAGCCGGGATTACGGGGACTTTCGGAATACGACTGGCCCGGTGAAAACGGGCGGGGACAAGGCGGCAGAGGCAGGAACGGCAGAGAAGACGGAGGGGAGACGAATCAGCAGTATACGGTGATGGTAGTGGCTTCAAAACAAGAGCCTGTGTACCTGGGGAATTCTTTCCGCGGCAGCCTAGACCCGGTACAGGGATTCCTTCCCACACCTGATGATCCCCTTAACCGTTTGCCGTCTATGCGGCTCTTCACCACCTGGTTTGACAACAAGCCGGTTTTTGATCGGGGCAGGGTGAGGCAGGAGGTATTTTCCCTTTCGACGCTGCCGCAAAAGTATCTGCCCTACCGCCCCTTTGCGGTGGAACCTACGGTTCTGAGCGAAGGTTCCGGCCCCTTCCGGTACATTCACCGGGTCGTTTCCAATATGTACGTTGAAGACCCTTTGGAACTGGTTTTTTTCCGTATTCGGGATTTGAACGCAGGGGAACAAAACACCCTTGCCCCTTACCTGGAGTTTCCCCTGGAAGAGGAAGACCGGGCGGTTTTCAGCGCCTACCTAAGCCGCGTCCTGGACCGGTGGCGGGATACCGAGCCGGCGATCCTTCCCCCGGGAAAAAGCGCGGGTGAATATCTAGGAAAGATTTTTGCGATACTGTTGGGCTTTGAGGAATACCGGTACAACATCAGTGATAATGAAGACTCTTCTATTGCCGCGTTGATAGAATTTCTCCTTACCACCAAAGACGGAGACTGCGTGCAATTCTCAAATACCGCCGCCCTGCTTGGACGGCTCGCGGGGATCCCCTCCAGGGTGGTAACCGGGTATCTTGCGGCGAACAGCCTGCAAACCCTGGCGCATCTGCGGGGACTTGCCGCGTTACGGAGTAAGATCCCGGTTTTGCAGGAGTTCCCCTTTGAAGACTTGTACCTGGTAACTGATGCGCATAGCCATTCATGGGTGCAATTCTACATTCCCGATTACGGATGGCTTGATTTTGAGGCCACCGCCTTTGCCGTTCCGCCGGCGGGCTTCGGCAACGGCAACCTACGGGATGTGGTGATCCCGCTCATTGACGAGACCAGGGTTCTCTCGCCGGTACGCTCCTTCCCCTGGCGGGCGGTTCTTCGAGCCGCCGGCATCCTTACAGCGGCGGCGCTGTTAGGCGCCTACGGCATCCGTTACGGCAGGGAAATCCTGCTCCGGTTTGCCGTGCGGCGCGGCGGCAGAGCAGGCGCCCGTTCTCTATACCTCCTGCTTTTAGCGCAACTTGCCGCGGATGGCAAACCCATAAAACCTGCGTCAAAAACCGCCGCGGAGTATGCCCGGTCATTTCCCGGCTCAGGAGCGAACACGGCGTTTGCGGCTTTCGCAGCCCTGTACGCGGAACTGCGGTGGCGGGAATTCAAGAACAGCAGGGAAAGGGATGAATGTTTCCGGCGCCTCATGCAAGAATACCGGAATATCCTTGCAGCAACCACGCGGCGGGGAGTTCGGGGGTTTGTCATACGCCTATTCAGTTTGCGAGGGCTTACGTATTTATGAACCATAGGATTCTCAAAAATCTCATCGTATGCGTGTTGGGGCTTATTGTTCTCAACGGCTGTTCCAAAAGAGCGGACTGGGTTCGGTTCAGGGGCGAGGGAGGCCGGGGGGCAAGCGCCGCCCGCATATCGCCGCCTCTGGGGGTACGGTGGAAAATAAAACTTCAGCCGGATAATGAAACCATCCGGTCCCTTAACCCACCGGTGGTCATAGGGGATACCATATACTTCGGTTCTGATGACGGCAATTTTTATGCATTAGATGTGGAAAGCGGCTATATGCGCTGGGTATTTAAAAGCGGCGCGGAAATCAACTCTATTCCTTATGCGGACAGTAAACAGGTGTATTTCGGCAGCAAGGACGGTAAGCTCTATGCGCTGTTCCGGCAAGACGGGCGGGAAATGTGGAGTTTTCTTACCGAAAGCCAGGTTAATTCCCAAGTGGAACGGTACGGGGATCATATCATTTTTGTCAGCGATTCAGACGCCATTTATTTTCTTTCTCCCGAAGGGGAGGAACAATTCCGCATCGATAACCCCGGCTGGTATAATTTTACCTACCTCATGGCCGATGATGTGATGTACTTTGCCACCGGACCCAGGGTTGAACTCCTCGGGGCCTACGATATTAACAAACGGGAATTCCTCTGGTTCCTGCCCTATCGTGAAATCGCCGACAGTTGGTATTCTTTTGCTACGGTTAACGGAGATCTGCTGCACTTTGCCACCGCAGACGGCCGCAGCGGTATGTCCCTCTCCTTCTATGCCTTTAACCGCCGTACCGGGGACATGGTCTGGCAACAGCACCGCGACGGCGTTTACGGTTGGGATTGGGATGAAGAAGCAATAGCGAGGCTCTTTTTCCGGGATGTAGAACTGCTCGACTTCATGGCGCCCGCAATCTGGAAGGATCGGGTAATCTACACCGGCGGGGACACCATGGCCCGGGCCTTTAATACCTCAACCGGCGATCTCCGCTGGGAACAGAGCTTTGATATGCCTATAAGTTCCGCGCCAACCATTGCCGGCGACCGGGTGTACTTCGGTCTCCTGGGAGATGACTACACGCCGCCGCAACTGGTCTGTATCTCCGCCCGGAACGGCAAAATTCTCTGGCGCATGAAAACCGAAGGCTCTATCCTCTCCGCCCCGGTGATAGCGGGGAAACGGATCATATTCGGTACCGACAAAAGCGTTTTCTATGTACTGGAAGAAGTTTTTTAAGATAAACGGGAAGAGAGAAAGCAGGAGTTTGCAAGATTCCTCCTTCCTCCCGCAGTTTTTACCCAAAAGCGGGGAAGAACCGCCTCTTATTACCGTAAAACGCGCCGGCACAGATCCAACACAACCGATTTGAAGTGATCCAGGGAAATTGGTTCTACTTCCACCGGGATTTGGGTGAAATCAAAAAACTCAAACATATCTTCTTCGGATATTTCAAAAAGACCGGTATCAAGCACGATAACTTTCTCAAAATACCCGAAATTTATCCGCCCGTCGGTCTCATCCCAGCCCCGTTCCTCTTGATATATCTTCCGCCAAAGCCGCAAACCGCCGGAGCTGATATAATAGAAATTTCCGGCGGCGTCCATTGCTTTTTTACGCTCCGCTCCTAAAAGCAGCGCGGCGCAATTAGCCGGTTTTGGATAGACCGAACCGCTTTCTTTTGCCAAGCCCGCCATATTCGTATGGCACATACTGCCGTAGAGCCACGCGCAGGGTTGATTATCAAAAGCCGCAAGCCCTTCTTTAATAGCCCGTTCCAGCTTAGGTTCGCTGACATCAAGCGCGGGGGTCAATAAAAGAGGCCGAATCGTTTCGCCCAATTCTTTTTCGATTTCCGGCAGTATTTTTTCCAGCTCCCACTGAAAAATGCCGCAGGCAATAACCGGTATCATAGCGCCTCCCCTTTGCCCGTAATGACGGCATGAGGGTTGCCCCCGGCATTGACGGGTACCGGAAACAAAAACGCGGTCCCCCGGATCACCTGCTTCACTTCCTCTATGATAATCATAGGTAACTCCTTTTTAGAAATCAATAATACTCTTATATTACTATCTGATATAAAAAATATACTATATATTCTTATAATATGTCAATAGTAAAAATATATTCGATTTGAAATTTATACCTATTTAGCGGAAAAATTGAGTGGTGACATGATGCTGCCGGCGCCGGAAGCGGATTTTAGCCCCAGCCTCTGGTATAACCTAAAAAAACAGGAAAGACAGACTGTTTTTCCGTCCTGAATCACGCTTCACATATTTGGCAACTAAAAGATACCGGCAGCCGGAACAACCGTTCTTTCAGTATTACCAATGTTCTTTCTTCCTTTTTATAATAAGGTACATCAGCAGCGGCACGCCTATCACTGACGTAACAATACCGACAGGAAGCACTACCGGAGATAATAAGGTTCTTGCCAAGGTGTCCGCCAATACTAGCAACACCATTCCCAATAAACAGCTTATGGGAATGAGATACCGATGGTCACCGCCGACTAGAATTCTGCCGAGATGAGGAGCTACTAAACCGATAAATCCTATGGGACCCAGCATACTTACAATTACCGCGGTAATAAAAGACGCCGATACAAGACCCGTCAGGCGCAGCCGCTCTACATTGATTCCCATACCGGCAGCCGATTCGTCTCCCAACATTAAAGCGTTAAAATCCCAAGCTTTGCGGTATATCAATAAAGCCGCTATGAAAACCGCTCCAGAACAGAGTTCCAGTTTAGTCCAGTTCGCTTTAGAGAGGCTTCCAAAAGTCCAGTATGCTAATGCCGCCAATTCTTCAGATTTACCAATATATTGTAAAAATGATAATCCTGCCGAGAAAATATATGAAACCGCTACGCCGAACAGTACAATCGTTTCCGGTGTAACCTTCTGGCTTTTAGAAAGCCCGTAAATAGTAAAAGTGGAAAGAAAGGTAAAACAAAAGGCGTTTGCGCTTATCAAGTAATCATAGGGAATGGTAAAAGGCGCTATATCGGTTATACCGGTCTTCAGTATAATGGCAAGCGCCGCGCCAAAAGAGGCGGAGGCGGAAATTCCCAAAGTATACGGGCTCGCCAAAGGATTACGGAGGATGACTTGCATCACAAGCCCTGCTAAAGCAAGCCCAATACCGCTGACTACCGCCATTAATACCCTGGGAACCCTAAGCCTCCATAAAATTTGATGGCTTAATTCCATTTCTTGTATAGGTTTCCCCAAACCTGAAATAAGCGCATTCCAGCTCTCCGGTATGTTATAAGAAGCGCCCCCTATAGAAATACCAAAAAGACATAAGAAAACTAAGATACCCGTAAGAAGCAATGCTATAAACAGTTTATGCTGTATGTGCCTGGTATAGCGTTCCTCTAGTAGGTTATTCATGGTAGGTCCAAAGTCCCCTGAATTCCCTTCCCGGATGAAAAAGGCTCATATACTCTTTATGCACTTGTTCCGGATCCAAATCTTTGAATAGTTCAGGATAAAACCATTTCGCAAGATAACTGACTCCTACGATATAACCCGGACGGGAATAGATATCGACGCTGATCAGATAGACATTATTATTTTTTATAGCCTTGACCGTTTGAAGAGCCTCCCGTTTCTTAATCTCTTCAAATATGGCTTTGGCTCCGGCCGTATCGGTTACGGTATAGCCGAAACCGGAAGCCTCTCGAATAAAAAAATCCGGGTTCATTTCAGCAACCCATTCAGGGTCAACTTGGGGTTCTTCCGTAAGGTTAGAGGCGATGTTATACGCTCCCGCAAGAATGATCTGTTGATAAAATCGTGAACGGGGCGCGCCTGTTTTAAAATCTCCCGCATGGTATTCAACGAATACCGTTACCCGCTGGTCCTCGGGAATAGTTTTAATCCGGCCGGCTATTAAATTTTCATATTTATTGTAAAAGGCGACAATTTCCCGGGCTTTTTCCTCTTTATCAAAGATCGTTCCCAGAAGTGTGATTTCTTCTTTCATCAGATCCGTATTCCGTAGGTTTAGTTTAATATCTTTAATATCGAATCCCGCAAGAGATTCTTCATCAGTTATAACCCCATGAGCTCTTACAGAAGAAATGACCGCCTGGGGCTGTAGTTCGGCAAGAAGTTCAAAGTTGATTTCAGAATTGGTAGCCACTGTAGGAAGCCCGGCAAGTTCAGGATACAATGGGTTTCCCTGCAAACTGTGATGATTACCCACAACCCGATCAAGGATACCGAAAGCGGAAAAAATCTCAAAGGGGCCTGTGTCTAACAATACCACCCGGCCAACAGGGCGCCGCAGGGTAATAGCGCGTCCTGCCGAATCGGTGATAGTTATGGTATCAGCGGGCTTTGCCGATGCAGAACCTGATGAATGGGTTCCTGAAGCGTATATGTTACCGGCTGCGAGCGCGGCAATTGCCAAAAACGCGATAAATAATCTTTTCATGTTTTTCTCCTTAGAGCTGTCCCTTTCAGCGGAATCATAAACGGTTTTTCCTGGTGATAATGAAGGTGAGCTTCCACTTCATATACCTGCAATATGACCTCTTCGGTGAGGATATGTATGTCCCCTTCGGTAACGATTGCGCCGCCTTTTAACACCGCAAGCCGGTCCGAGAATTGCAGGGCAAGGTTGAGATCGTGGGTGGTGATTACCGCACAGAGCCGCTTTTCATCAACCAGGTCCCGGATAAACTGCATTATCTTCAACTGGTATTTCAGATCAAGATAGGTGGTAGGTTCATCAAACAGCAATACCTGGGGTTCCTGGACAATAGCCTTTGCCACAATTACCTTCTGCCGTTCCCCGCCTGAAAGTTCTCCTAAGTCCCGCATGGCAAGATCCGTAAGTTCCATACGCTCAATAATGTCCATTACCATATCAATATCCCGGCGGGCCGGTTTCCAGTTAAGGTATGGACGGCGGCCTAATAATATGGTGTCGAATACGGTAATGGGAAAGCTCGCAAACGCGGCTTGGGGAACATAAGCCACCTGTTTTGCCAGTTCTGAACGGCTCAATTCGGCAATATCCCGATCATTGATCCGTATGGCGCCGCTCTTCGGAAGCAGCAGGCGGTCGATACATTTAAGAAGCGTTGTCTTGCCGGCTCCATTGGGGCCGACCAAACTGAGGATTTGCCCTCCTAGAGCCTCAAGGGTAATGTCCTTAAACACTTTATGAGATTTGTAATTAAAAGATACGCGGTCTAGGCGAAGCGTTACCAATGTTCTTTCTTCCTTTTTGCAATGAGATAGATGAGCAGCGGCACCCCGACAAAGGAAGTCATAATGCCCACCGGCACTATGGCGGGCGCAAGGATAACCGCGGAAAGGGTATCCGCAAGGACCAAGACTATCGCCCCTGCAATGCAGGTAATGGGTATGAGAAACCGGTGATCCCCGCCTATAAGCATCCGCCCGATGTGGGGAGCCACAAGGCCGATAAAGCCGATGGGACCTAGAAGGCTTACAATCACCGCGGTCATAAGAGAGGACAGGAGCAGGCCCATGATTCTGAGCCCCTCCACATCGATGCCGATACTCCGGGCGGATTCGTCTCCCAGCATGAGGGAGTTGAAATTCCAGGCGTGCCGGTAGGCAATAACCAGGCAGACCCCGACGCAAACCGAGGTTATCTTGAGTTTGGCCCAGCTTGCCTTGGACATGCTCCCAAAAATCCAGTACACCAGTTCCGCCAGTTCTTCCGGGTTCCCGATATACTGCATAAACGAAGTCGCGGCTTCAAAGACATACATCATGGCCACCCCAAAAAGCACCACCGTCTCCGGAGTAACCCCTTTGAGTTTTGATAGAAAGTAAATCAGAAAGGTGCATATAACGGTAAAGATGAATGAGTTGGTGATGATCATAAGGTCTTGCCGGACCGCAACCGGAAATACGGCGGCAATTACGCTGATCTTTGAAATAATGCCCAGCGCGGCGCCGAAGGACGCGGCCGCGGATATGCCGAGGGTATAGGGAGACGCCAAGGGGTTACGCAAAATAGTCTGCATCATAAGTCCCGATACCCCAAGCCCGATACCGCCGGCTATGCCCATAAGCACCCTGGGTACCCGCAGAACCCAAATAATCCGGTGCCGGACCGGCGCGGATCCGCCTTGCGCCGGAGGCCCCGCAAACAGGGCCTCCCAGCTTTCCGTAAAAGAATAGGACGCGCCCCCTACGGACAAGCCCGCTATGCACAAAACGCAGAGGAGCAGCGCCATGAAGAGGATAAGCAGCAATTTCCACCGGGTATGAACCAGATATTGCCGCAAGAGTCTTGAACGGCGATCTCCCGCAGGTTCGGCGCTTCCCTGTATGAATTTTTCAGCCAAGGGTTCCCTTCTTTGAAAGAGATAAAAAAGATAAAAAAATCATTCCGAATAGGTCCAGATTCCCTCAAGCGCGGCCCCAGGATGGGCAATAGCAAACCACTCCCGGTGTACTGCCTGGGGGTCAAGGTCTTTAAACAGATCTGGATAGAAGGTTTTTGCCAGATAGCATACTCCCACTATGTACCCGGGACGGGAATGAATATCGTTGCCGATTAAGAATATCCGTTTGTTTTTGACCGCTTTAATCTGGTCGAACCCGGGCCTGGCGGTAATTTCCTCATAGATCCCTTTAATCGGCGTTATATCCTGCGCGGTGTAGCCCAATGCCGAGGCTTCACGGACAATAAAATCGGGGTCTTTTTTGATAACCCATTCGGCGCTCACTTCAATATCGTCGGAAAGAGGGTTATCCGCCAACTCCCGGGCAATGTTGACCCCTCCGGCAAGCTCTACCTGCTGGTAAAATTGAGATTGAGGGCTGCCGGTATGAAAAGGCCCCGCGTGCATCTCAAGAAAAACCGTGGGACGCTCCCCTTCGGGAACCTGCGCGAGCCTGCGGTCAATCAGATTCTGATATTTATCGTAGAACTCAATGACCCGCCGGGCTTGGTCTTCCCGCTCGAAGATTTGCCCCAAGATGCGGATATCGTTACGCATACGGCTGGGGGTTCTCAAATCAAGGGCCGCAAATTGAATCCCGAATTCGTCGAGATGATCGCTTTCCGAGATATACCCATGATGGCTGGTGGCGGCCAGTACAAGCTGCGGCTCGGTTTCAACCAGCGCTTCATAGTTGATCGCCGCGTAGGTGGCAACCATAGGCACATTCTTTATTGAAGAAAACAGGGAATTTTGAAGGGCCTGATGGGTTCCCGCCACTCTATCAAGCACTCCTAAAGCGGAGAGCGCGGTTCCAAGCCCGGAATCAAGCAGGGCAACCCGCAGGACAGGCAGGGAAAGGGTAACGCTGCGGTTGGAATCGTCCTGTACGGTAATGGTTTTTACCGCGGATGCTTGGGTTTTGGAATCCCCCTTGCCTTTGGCATAAACCGGAAAGGCCATGGCGGTAATGAGCAGGGCAGTCAGAATTACAGGCCCTAATGTATGCTGTTTCATTATATTCTCCTTAAAAAAATTCTAAAAAAATTATTTAATACAGGTAAACAAGAAGGCTTTTTTGATATGGGTATGATCTTCATGCTTAACTTCTTCTTCTTGAACGCCGAAGGAAACCCCGGTGAAGCCTCCTTCCCGAAATAAGCCGCCGATCTCTTCCGGGGAAACATCCCGGTTAAGGGGAAGTTTTTGTTCGGTTTCTTCGCTGTAATGACGACCTATATGGCGATCCCCTTTTCGGGGGGTATAGTCGGCAAACACGCTACCTCCCGGCAGCAATACCCGCTGCCATTCCCTGAATACCCGTACCGGCTCGATAAGGGTCCACAGAACATGCCGTGCGGTAAGCGCCTGAAAGCTGTTGTCCTCAAAAGGCAGGTTTTCCATTTCACCCGGCACGAAACGCACTTCAAGGTTTTGAGCCGCGGCTTTTTCCCGTGCTTGGGCGAGCATCGTTTCCGACCAGTCCACTCCGGTAGTATCCAGTCCTTGTTCCGCGGCAATCAGAGCGACAAACCCTGTTCCGGTCCCCGCATCAAGCAGTTTCGTTCCTTTCGGAAACCCCAATAAAAGGGATCGCCATTTAATACGCTCGGTTTCATGGCGAATTCCATGGGCATCGGTATCGTCGTAATGCCATCCGTCGGAATTCCACCGGGACCGCATTTCCGCCTGTAATACATTCATAAATCACCTGCTCCTGTCTGTTGATTTGATATCCGGAATGTTTTAAAACAAAAAAACCACTCCGGCCCGTAAAGCCGCCTTCCGCGGCTTTATCTAACCTTCATGGTTATTCTATCCATATTAAAAGCTGGGGATTATTCCCTTAACCTTCATAGTTAAGAAAAATATAATAGTTAATATACAAAATATAATATTTTGTGTCAATCCATTTTTTTGCGGTTTTTTTAGGATTTAAAACACGCGGCCCTTAAACCCCGGAACATATTGGTTATGTCATTTAATAAAATGATACTGTTTATTTTATTAAATGATGCCTATGATTTTGAAAAACAATACATATCGTTTTTTAGAATAACCTTTAGATGATTTATAGTTTAACCGGAAAATCCAGCCAAGCGGCAGACGGGAGGTCTAAGACCCTCCCGCGCCTCCGGCAAAACGAGAGGCCCCGCTATATGATATTCACAGGTTTGTCCGGCCTAGCGAACAATACATACTCCGGGGCAACCGGCGGTTTATACACCGGGATCAACGCGGTTTTTTACTGCATATGCTTCAAAGGTATCTCCCAGACCGAATAGGCTGCTTATCTGAAGGCAAAGCCCGTATAAAAATCCGTGTTTTCCGGTCAATAACGGCCCGATTAGGGGAAACCGTTCAGGATGGTGCCCGGAAATAACCGTTTTCTTGAGGGTAAACCCACGGCGCTTGAGTATTGCGCCGGTATACCGGGGTTCCCAGACCGTCCAGTGATCCTGCGGGCTTTTTTCAAGAAAGCCCGCTGCTGAAGTTCTGGCGGAAACCCCGGAAAACGAAGGGGTTGAGAAGGCCAAAACACCGCCGGGCTTGAGGAGCCGGTAGATTTCCCCTAACGCCTCCCCGGGCTTTTCAAAATGTTCTATTACATACCACAGGGAGATCGCATCAAAGGATTCGGCTTTCAAAACATCAGGCAAGGGAGTATCCGGGAAGAAGCCTTGAAACGCGGGGATCTTCAGTTCTTTCTGCACGTACTTGACCGCATCTTCTGCGGGATCAATACCGGTTGGGGAAAAGCCTTCTTCCCGGGCCGCCGCAAGAAAGGGCCCGTAAGCGCAGCCTATGTCGAGAAGCCTGAGCGGGCCTTTGCCGCGGGATTGAAGCATTGCTTTGATATGGGTAAGCCGGGTTTTTGCGTTTCTTATCAGGTTTGGGAAATCTTCAAGATAGGTTTTCCCGTACTGCTTCTTGTAAAAATCAAAGAAATAATCCCGCTCGTATACAATAGGAGGCGGACAGGTACGGAGCATATACGCCATGCCGCAGCGGGGACAGCGCCGGTAGGTCCGGTCCGGGAATCTGGCAAGAACCCTATGATTAAAGCGCTCTTGCGAACCGCAGGCCGGACAAGCCGCGGGAACATGGAGGGCATAGCTTCCCAGCAGATCCCCCAGGGCGTACGGTTCCCGGAGGTTTTCATGAAGACCATAACGGGCTCCAATCCGCTCTCCCAATTCTCCCAGGACTTTCAAAAATTCCTCGTTGACCGCCGGAGAACCCGCGCTCCTTGAGGGCTTTTTGTAGAGCAGTTCCTTCAAGCGGTTCCCTCCTTTTGCGCGGATTCCCGCGGACATGAACCCTGCATGGCGGGCAAGTTTTTCATGGTAAGCTCCCGGAGATACCAGGGCGACCGGCACTCCGGCATGGATGCACTCGAAAGCGGTAAGGCCGAAGTGGGTGATTACCAAGTCGTATTCGGCCAGGTGTTCCCGCAGTTCCGGGATGCCTTCCGCCGTCCGGACCCCGGCAAGGCGCGGTATGCCGTCCCCGCTTCGATTCAGAACGCCGAAAAGAGCGGTAATTTCCGTGTTTTCCGGTGAAGCGAGAGCCTGGCACACAGGAACGGTTAAGTTTTCAGGATCCTCCGCGCCGAAACTCACGAGGGTTTTCAAAAGCCGGCCTTTGCGGTCAAGGTAAAAGGAAGTACGCCGGCGCGCGGGCAAAGGCAGGAGGCGCGGATCAAGGATATTCGGCGCTGACCCCCCGGGCGGACCGGGGAGCAGATCAATGAGAAAATCAAAGCGGTCCCTCAGATCTCCCCCTTCATCAATGCCTATAAGGGGGGCCGACGCGGACCACCGGGCGAATTCTTCTTGGGAAGTTTGGAAGCGGTCAAGGACTATAAAGCCCCAGGTACGGGATTGCAGGGCTTTTTCATCGGAAAGGACCCAGGCAGAATCGAGATTATTACAAAAAGCCTGTTCCCTTGATCCAAACCGCCCGAAAAGATACGCTTCCCGGTTTTGGGAACGGAGAGCATGAACCAGCGCCGCGGAGCGGGCCAGATGGCCGCCGCCGCGGCCTTTTTCAATCGCGGGGACCACCAGTACAGAACCTGAATTCACCGGCGCCCCCCGGTAAACCGGCGCTTATATGCTTTGATGACGGCCTCTCCCCAATACCGCCGCGGTTCTTCGACTTGAACAAGGTCTTCATACAACGCCTTTGCCCTTTCGTAATCTTCGCGGGTGTCCACGGTTATCCGCAGGGACGGGCCCTGCCATATAACCGGAGCCAAGGGCCTGTGAAGCAGGAACCGCTCCGGGTGATGGTACAAATAGGGGCATACGTGTTCCCGCTCGGTTTGGAGGGACGCGCCCTGTTCCGCGTGAAGCAGGGCTTCCGCTGCAACAGACTCTATGCCCGCGCCGTGGGGCAGGCCGCCGTAACCGGCATAGTCCGCGTTGCGGGCAAGGGCTTCTTGGTTCAGCGCCTCCGCGGCGTCCGCAAATACAAAGGGGTTGTCTCCGGTTGCTCTGATAACCCGATCTATGGCGAAACGGCGTATTGCCGCGCAGTAGCGGCTTAACACGTCTTCTTTGGAACCGGCGGACATCTGAAAACCTGCTTTTTCCGCTAAGGGAATAAAGGCTTCTGCGCAGTCCTCCGGGCAGGCAAGAACATGGAGATCGCAGGATACCCTTTTGAGAGCTTCCATAACCCGCAGAATAAGCGGCTCCCCCCCCAGCGGCAAGAGCGCTTTTCCCGGGAGGCGGCTTGAATCCAGCCGCGCCTGAAGTACCACCGCAGTCATGATTCGGACTGTCCTGGAGTTTCAATGCCTGGAGTTTCAACCGGAATATTCTCAATCTCTTGTTTGATCTCCCGGGGTTCACTAGGTTCGGCTTCTATAGGATTTTCCATTTCTATTGTTTCAGCTTCTATTGCTTCAATCGTCTCAACAACCGGACTATCGGGCTTTGGGGGATCGCCTTTTAGAATTTCCAATCCTTGATTTTCTATTCCTCCCGGAAACTCCCCGGCATCATCCCACAGCTCGGTTATGGCCCGGGCATCGCTTCGGAAACGGTAACGGTTGGTCTTAACCCAGCGGCGTCCTTTAGAAAAGTCGTCCCAGGCCGCGAGAATGCCTTTGCCTGTCCGCCAGAGATAGCCGGGAAAGCGCCGGAGAGGGATATATGCGTAATCGCCCTGAAAAACCGGGGCCAGATTCTTGAGATAAAAACGCCGGTAGCTTTCATCCGCGGTGCTGTCCTCCGGGGGCGTTTCTCCGTCATAGGAGAGGCGTATCATTTGGGTGGCGCTGATCTGTTCTCCCCATAGGTACGCCCGAAACCCGAAATCCATAAGCTGCCAATAGGTGCTTTTCAGGGTGCAGTCAAAACCTCCAAGCCGGATAAACCGGGTCCGGTCGTAAATACCGGCCCCGTCAAAGGGGTAGAGACTGGGCTGCCCTTCCCGGTTTGGGGTAAAGAGAAGGGTCTTAACACTGTTACGAAAAACCGCGGGCGCGGCAATGGTGGGCAGGGTTTCAAAATGAGCGTTTTGAATCAAGGGTACCGTACAGAGCCGTTTATACATACTTTTTTGCCCTTCCCCCCGGTACAGTTCCTCTTGGCCCAAAAGGAGCCGTTCGGCCATCCGTGATGCCCCGCCGCTGTAGAGAATCCGCAGATCATTCCACAGTACAAAGAAAAGCGGACTCGACAGCTCCGACGCCGCCAAGTTTATCTGTTCCCCAAGGGTTACCGGTTCCTTGAGGAGAATAAAGCGGACCTGGGAGAAACGGCCTGAGAGTTCCTCCACATCGTACCGTTCCTGGGGGCCTTCTATGCTGATAATATAATCAAACCCCACTTTTGCCAGTTCCTGAAACATGGTGCGCCTGGGATAACGCCCGCCCCTGCCGAGTATTACTGCTGAAAGGCCCGTAGAAGCTCCCCGGCCGGTACCACCCACCGCGGTATATGAAGGCATGGTATCATTAAAAGTTATAGGTATAGTATTCATCGCATCCTGTACAAATTCCCGCATATTCCGCTTTACATTGTTCCCGGTAAAACTCCTCGCCTCTCGCCCAGATAGTTTCTAAAGATTCGGAAAACACATTTCCCAGTATTCGCGCTTCTCCCGTTCCGCCAAGGGCCGCGAGGTCTTCCCGGCATAGGGGAACCGTTCCGTCGATGAGTATGGGCATATCCCGCATAAGATGCCAGCATGGCCGGCGCTTTACCGGGGACAGGTCCGCAGCCTGTAGTTCAGGCAGGGCGCCGCAGAAATAATCGTACTTTTGGATAATGATCTGCGCTCCGGCTTCTTTCCAAAACCGGTAAAATTTTTCAATATCATCTTCAAACCCTTTGACCCGAACCGCCTGCATATAAGCGTCCTTGGGAAAGAGATGCATCAGGGTTTTCGCGGCCTCCAAAGCCTCGGAGCATCCCGGCCCCCGGATTTCCCTATACCGCTGCGGGTCTTGGGCATCCAATGAGACTATCCACGAAAGGGGGGCCTGCCGGTTTTTCCGGGGCGGAACATTCCTAGTTTCCGCCGCCAAGGTTTCGAGTTCTCCGGTTTTCCAGCCTATCCCGGAGGTTTCTATGATGAGGGACAGGTTCGGTCGGGACAGAACCTCACCGATAAGGTTCAGTTTCTCAGGGTGCAGGCTCAGTTCCCCCCAGAGGGACAGGTCAATCACCCCATCACCGGAAAAAGCGCTTATGGCATCCAGTATGAGAGCAAACCTGCGGGAATCCAGAAAATCTTTGCGCTCGATCAGGGGAATTGCCGAAAAACGCGGATAGGGACAGAAATTACAGGTCTGGGGGCAAGGACCGGATACCTGAATAGGATAAAAATTGGGGAGGGTCCGCAGGAGATCGGGCCGTTCCTCAATGAGCCGCCCCGCGTCCTGAGCGCCGGAAAACCCGGCTTCTGTAAAACGGGAAAGCAGGAGGAGATTCCGCTTGGAATCCGCGGTAAGACTGAGGCGGTGTCCCCGCAGGTCTACCGGAGAGATGGCGGTTTCAATATCAAAGGCGTTGATATCCTGCTGGATAACTGAAAAAAGGGTATCCCGCTCCACCGGTCCGTCTTGGTCCCCCAGTATCTTTGAGAGAATAGCCGCGACTCCTGGAGCAAGGATCTCCGGCGAAAGCCCGTAGGGCCAGCCGTCAGCATAAGAATATTCCGCGGCATATCGAAGATGCCGTTCCGCTATGGTTTTAGTCAGTTCCGGATCCAAGAAAGGGCAGTCCGCCCAGGCAAAATAGGTAAGATCGAATCCCCGGGACAGATCGGCCAAAGTATCCAAAAGATGTTTTTTGGTCCATTCGGGGGATTGTATGACTTGATATGAGGCTCCCAAATGTTCCGGTTTATATGCAGGATCACCCCCTAATAAAAGCACGACTTTATGGGCATCTGGTAAAGAGGCCGCCTGTTCCAGGCTCAGGGACAGGGCATTTTTTCCGAAAAAAATAGGTTCATAGGCCGCCTCCTGAAGGCTACCTCCATATAATACTGAAAGAGCATTCATACGTTACCAATATCGGCATTTTTTTGTTTACCAATAGGGGCATAACATACCGATTCCTGCAACAAGGCTTGCTTGCATTGCGGATTAATAGAGGGTTCTGCTTTGGACTATTGTAGCGCCCTATAAATACCTGTAGAATACAGCTATGTTTGATAAATTAACCCAGAAAGTGTCCGACGCCCTCCGGGTCTTGTCCGGCAAGGCGACGATTACGGAAAAAAATATTGACGATGCGGTAGAAGCCATCAAAATGGCTCTGCTGGAGGCCGATGTAAACCTCCGGGTGGTTCGCCGTTTCATTAATGCGACCATAGAAGAGGCAAAGGGAGAGAAGGTTCTCCGGTCGGTGGATCCCGGGCAGCAATTCATCAAGATAGTCCACGATAAACTGGTGTCCTTCCTGGGGGATGCCAAGCAGGACCTCCGTTTGAAAGGCCCCGATACCTTATCGGTGATCCTCATGCTGGGCCTTCAAGGGTCGGGAAAGACCACCAGTTCGGCAAAACTTGCCCTGCGTCTTAAAAAAGAAGGGCGGAAACCCCTATTGGCGGCCTGCGATTTGGTACGTCCCGCCGCTATGGAACAGCTTGCGGTACTGGGCGGACAGATCGGCGTACCGGTATACAAGGAAGACGGCGCTACAGACAGCGTTAAGGTTTATAAGGAAGCGCTGCTCTGGGCCCGGAAAAACATGATAGATACCATAATCATAGATACCACGGGCCGGCTCCAGATAGATGAACCTATGATGGAAGAACTTTCCCGGCTCAAGGCCGCCTCTTCCCCGGAGGAGCTGCTCCTAGTAGCCGATTCTATGACCGGTCAATCCGCGGTGGATATTGCCAAGACCTTTGATGAAAAAATAGGCCTTACCGGCGTGGTCCTGACTAAGTTCGACTCCGACACCAGAGGGGGCGCGGCTTTGTCTCTTAAAACCATTACCGGCAAGCCCATCAAATTCGTGGGTACCGGTGAAAAGCCCGAAGACTTTGAACCCTTCCACCCGGACCGTATTGCCAACCGGATCCTGGGTATGGGCGATGTGGTGAGTCTGGTGGAAAAAGCCCAGGAAGTGATCGATCAGAAAGAAGCCGAAGCCTTAGCCAAAAAGATTGAAAAGGAGACTTTCACTCTGGAAGACTGGCTTACGCAGCTCCGGTCTATAAAAAAGATGGGTTCCCTTCAATCAATGCTGGATATGATTCCCGGTATGGCGGGCCAGGTGACCGAAGAGGATATTGACAAGGAAGACCTCAAAACCCAGGAGGCTATTTTATCTTCCATGACTAAAAAGGAACGGGCGAATCATCTTATCATCGGCCCCTCCCGCCGTTCCCGTATAGCCCGGGGGTCCGGCACTTCAGTGGCTGAAGTCGCCAGGCTCATCAAAAAGTTTGAGAAAATGCGGACCATGATGAAGAAGATAACTAAGATGAACCGGAATCCTTCCGCCGCCCAGTCCATGATGGCCCGGCTACAGAGCCGGTTCAAATAGTACCGAAAACGCCGGAAGAGGCGAACACGGCGCTCCAAGGAATGAAAAACTATAGCATTAGCTTCCCTTTGCGCGCCTTTATATGGGTATGAAAAACCTAAACTCTCAAGAGAATCACAGGCAGAAACAAAAAATTTAAAAAAATAAGAAAAAACTTGAAAAACCAAAATAAAGTTGTTATAATACAGTAATCCCCCTTAACAAAACCGAATTTTTAATCCAATTGAAAAAGATTGGGCGAACATGAAACGCGAGTTACGTGATAACGCACCCCTTCATGCCTTATTTGAAACGGCCATATGGTCTTAGGTTATTTTAAGGGGAACCACTATATATAATCAGCATATTAGTTATAATGCTTAAACTGAATTTTGTAAGGCGCTTATCAAATAATTGATGTTATATCCAATGAGGCCGAGAGGCGGCTTTTGCCGTCCGACCCAAAGAACGGGCGCCTATCTACCGGATTGTATCGTGTATCAATGATACAAGTATTTTAGCAAGGGCGGGGATAGGAATATGCATATTTTCTTTAAACCAATACTGTAGCAGTCCGATACTGCCGTAAGCCAAAAAAACAGAATAGCTTTCATGGATGTCTTTATCCGCCGGTATGCCGGATTTTTTTTGTATCTTCTCCTGTAATGTGGCAACGTGTTCACTGAACATTCTTTTCTGAAAATCGGTATCTCCGTTTTCACTTATCAGTACGCGAATCACTTCATTAGCCGCAATGTATTGCAGAATTTTTTCAGCCGCCGCTTCGATCTCCCGGCGGCTGCGTTTATCTAAGGAACTATAGTCCTCCAAATTTTTAATATTAACCACCTCTTCTTCCTCTATCTGTTCAAGAAGGTCGTTCACGTTATCATAGTGCGCATAGAATGTAGACCGGCTTACACCGGCTAACGTGCAAATTTGGTTTATGCCGATCTCCCTAACCGGGCGCTCCTTCATAAGCTCAATCAAACTGTCTTTGAGAATCTTTTTGGTATAACGAACCCTGGGATC